>JAILLF010000011.1 GCA_024693365.1 Acetatifactor sp.
TATAACGTGTCGCATCCAGATGATTGGATTATAGCATCTTTTTGGGAAAAATGCACCATAAATTTGGCCCGTATTTGCCCCTAAAATGAATTCCATGTAATTAGGCGATATTTCAGTCGGGTTTTAGTTTTTCATTCTAGCTTATTGTAGACAGGAAAAACAATAAGGAGGTAGCATGATGAAAGGATATGTTACGGCGAACGGATACATGGGACTGGTGGACGGAGTTTACGTTCTTTTTGCTTCAGAAATGGACTATTTGGAGTATTTAGAGAACTAGTTTCCAAAAAAATAAAAATTTTTTTAAAAAGGGTATAAAGTTTTTTGTGAAGTAGGCCGATACATTTGACGTAGGGTTTACAGCACGACTATGGGGTATATTTGTGAGAAAGGAGGAGGTTCAGATGAGTTCGGAGGCTTATTCGGAGATTTTTAAGAGCATAGCGCTTGGAAGGTCAAAGAAATTTGCCAATAACGTTGCATCGGAAGTAGTGGCAAAAGGACTTCGGATGAAGGATTACCAGAAGGCGATGGAAGCAGTGGCCGCCTGCCCTGACGTAAGGGAAGATCTCACGGCCCCCATCAAAGCCAAGATTCAGGAGGGCACTTATAAGGTGGATGCAAGTGATTTTGCAGACAAGCTTATGAGAAAGTATCAGGAAACCAGAAGATAAGTTTTTAAGCATTACCATTCTAACTTAGAAAATAACAGCTCTTTGGATTGCAAACGCAAACCAAAGAGCTTTTCTAATTTAAATTCTAATTCAATTCTTTTCCTGGAACCATTTTTTGATGATGACCGGCATGCCCAGCATGGCCCATGCCATGATCACAAAGTAACGGAAAACGTCGGTGAGAAAGTGCGGGCCAAACATGGCGTTAAAGGAATGCTTAATCCCTTCCTTAAGGAGCAGAACGCCGGCAAGACCGATGACGAACTTCAAAACCTGTTTCCAAACGGAGGAGCACTTCACGTCAAAATTCACGTAGCGGGTCTCGATCACCCAACAGATAATAAATCCCAATCCGCCGCCGCATCCCTTGAAGCTGTCCGCGGCATCCTTGTAGGCGATAATGCCGCCGGAATACAGAACGTGGGTGTAGATCATGGTGCCGATGGCGACGGGAAGCAAACATGCGGCGCAGATCAGACGCTTTTTGTGATCAAACGTGACTTTATCGGCGAGAAGGTTGATCCCAAACACGATGACGGACGAAACGGCAAAGCTGGTGAGTACGTCCGAGGGCGTATGTACGCCGAGATACATTCTCGAGAGCATGACCAGGGGAATGATCAGGAGAAAAATGATCCTAAGAGCCTTATGGCTCACGTAAGCAAGGGTTCCGAAGAGGGCGGTGGCGTTCTGCGTGTGCCCGCTGGGGAAGGAATAGCCCGTGGCCGTTTTTTTTGCCGACTCCACGGCCGTAAAGGACGGATCCCGTACCCAGGGCCGCTCCACGCGGCAGGTGAGCTTGATGATATTGACGGCCAGTGCCGAGGGCAGGTAGGCAAAGGTCATGCGGTAGGCAAGCTTTTTGTCCACGCACCAGAAGAGAACGCAGATAAGGCCCAGGAGCATGATCTCCTCACCGCCGTACGTACAAAACGTAAAGAACAGATTTCCAAGGGGCGTCCGGAGCCCCTCCAGTATTTTTAAGAATTCCATAGTTTATCCGCCTGTAAATAGATTGGCGTTTCCCGTGCGAACACGCATTCCGTGACGCACGGGTTTACGACGCCTTAGCAATTATACGACATATTTCGCGGAAAAACAAGGGATTAGGCTTTTTGGTTGTCAGTTTGACTACTTTGTGATAATATGGTAACAAGGTCAAAAAGGGGGTATCATGACATGAAATTAAGTGATTTGCTGAATTACAAGAACATAGTGATCCAGGCACATGACAATCCGGATGCTGACGCCATCGCCAGCGGGTATGGCCTTTGGCTGTATTTCCGCATGAAGGGGAAAAAGGTTCGTTTCATTTATGGCGGAAGCAGGCCCATTCAAAAAAGCAATCTGACGCTGATGGTGGAAAAGATTCAGATTCCCATTGAGCACGTCGAAGCGCTCTATGAGGAACCGGATCTTTTGCTGACCGTAGACTGCCAGTATGGGGAGCGGAACGTACAAAGGTTTTCCGCCAAGGCAATAGCCGTGATCGACCATCACGTGACGATCACTGACTGTCTTCCGGAGCTGAATGAGATCAGAAGCAATTATGGTTCCTGCTCAACGATCGTCTGGGACATGCTAAAGGAAGAAGGTTATGATCCCTCCGAGAATGAAGAACTCGCCACGGCCATGTATTACGGGCTGTTTATGGATACGGGAAAGCTGCAGGAGATTTTTCATCCGAAGGACAAGGACATGCGGGATGAGTTGGAGCTTCGCCTAAACCGCGCAACCCTGGTGCTCCTTCAGAATAGCAATCTCTCTGAAGAAGAATTAAAGATTGCAGGCAAGGCATTGTCTGGCATTGACATTCATAAATCCGGTCATTACGCCATCGCAATGGCACAGCGCTGCGACCCCAACATTCTTGGCGTGATCAGTGACGCACTGATCGAGGTTGAGGGCGTTGGCACGTGTATTTCCTATTGCGTGCTGGACGACGGGATCAAGCTCTCCGTCCGCAGCTGTGAGAGGGAGACGCGCGCGGATGAACTGGCAGCGTTTGTGACGGTTGGGATTGGATCCGGCGGCGGACACGTGCGCAAGTCCGGCGGATTTATCTCCAAGGAGTTGTTGGAAAAGGAATTTCAGAGGAAATATGGCATTTCCTGTGGCAACGATTGGGAAAATGCCGTACAGAAGATTCTGAATGACAGGATGACGGAATACTTTGAGGATCAGGACTTTTATTATGCCGGGACGGATGAAGTGCCGGATCTTTCCCAGGAGCCTCTTTATCAGAAAATGCCGTTGCCCATCGGGTACGTGAAGGCGACGGACATGTATCCGGTGGGTACCTACGTATCCGTCAGAATGTTGGAGGGTGACATTCCCTTTGTTATCAAGGAAGACACCTACTTCATGATCGGAATCGACGGAGAGGTTTACAAGAACGACGAGGCTTATTTCCTCTCACACAATGAAGTTTTGCAGGATCATTACGTGATCACGGGAGAGTATTCCCCCACGGTTCATCTGGCAGTCAATGCTTCCGACTTTGAGGAGGAGGCGGGCATGCGTCCCAAGAACCTGCAGGATTATGCCAAAACCTGTATTCCGAAGACAAGCTCCTACAAGCTCCATGCAAAGCAACTGACGCGCCGGACAAAGGTGTTCGTACCTTGGAGCGACAGCTACATGCTTGGAAAGCCGGGAGATTTTATCGCGGCGCAGAAGGATAATCCCAAGGACGTCTACATTGTAGCCAGGGACATCATGGAAAAGACCTATAAGATGATCTAAAAAGGAATCAAAAGAACGGATAAAGCACTTAAGCAAGTTGAGGACAAAGTAAATGCAAGAGAACGAGAATCAAAATCAAAACGAAGAGGTTATTGAGAAGGCGGAGGTTGGCCAAAAGCCCGCAAGGGAATACGTGGCCTTTATCAGCTACCGTCATACGGAGCTGGATAAAAGGGTGGCAAAAAAAGTGCACTACATGGTGGAGCACTACGTGATACCGAAGGAGCTTCGCGGCAAGGATGGGAAGAAGAAGCTTGGTCACGTGTTCCGGGATGAGGAGGAGCTGCCGGTATCCAGCAATCTGACTGCGAGCATAGAGACGGCGCTGGATCACAGTAAGTTTCTGATCGTGATCTGTACGCCGAATCTGCCAAAGTCCCTGTGGTGCGAGCGTGAGATCAAGTATTTCATTGAAAAGCACGGCCGGGAGAACGTTATAGGGATCCTGGTGGACGGAACGCCTGACGAATCCTTCCCGAAGCCTTTGACGCAGGCCATCGAGATGGATGCGGACGGTAATGAGGTCATTCGTGAGGTGGAACCGCTGGCAGCCAATCTGACGGACGTCAATCACAAATATAAGGAGAGCAGGCTTCGCAAGGAGGCCGTGCGTCTGTACGCGGCCCTTTTGAGATGTCCCTTTGACTCCCTGTGGCAGCGGGAAAAACGGCAGAAGATGCGCAAGGGCATGGCACTCATGGCGCTTGGCATGGTGATCGCCCTTGCGTTTGGCGTCTCCATCTGGATGAAAAACCAGGAGATTGTGGCAATCAATGATCAGCTTATGGAAAAGAATGAACAGATCAGCAAGCAGAGCGAAGAGATCCAGTCACAGTATGACGAGATTCAAAAGAAGAATGCGGATCTTCGAAGGAGTGAGGCTGCGGCCTTGATCAATGGCGGAGAATTGGAATATGAAAGCGGCAACGTAAAGGAGGCAGCCGGCAGCGCGATCCGTGCCGTTGCTTCCAAAGAAGGCCGTGAGGAATATGCTGCAGAGGCTGAATACCTGTTAAACCGCTCCCTGGCCGCAGGAGCCTATGATAACCGTTTCCGCACCGTCCTAAGCATTGAGCAGGAGACGGCAGTAGAGAGCCTTTTGGTTTCCGATGACGGTTCGCAAGTGTTTTCCTGGGATAACGATGGATACGTAAGATGCTTTTCCACCGAGGACGGAACGCTTCTCTGGAAGGGAGACACGAAGGATGACGGCTATCACGGTTTCTACGTGGAACGTCAGAGAATGCATTATCTTAAGGAGTATGGAATTCTGTTAGTTTGCAGTGACGGAGGAATTTCTGCCCTCTCTTTGGAAGATGGATCCTTAGTATGGAGTCATGATTCGGGAAGCAACTTTTGCGTTGACTTTGCCATTCTTTCCGAGGATCGAAAGACGATTGCAGTCATAGATGCCCTTGGAACGATCTTGGATGCGCAAACCCCGAAGCTTGTCATGATCGACGTTGCGACCGGCAAGGCAAAGCAGGAGATTGAGCTGACGGGGCTTGAGGGAGCAAACACGATTTCAGCCATCGGAAACGTATGCGGTGCCTTTTCAAAGGACGGCCGTTACGTGACGGGCGTTCTCTACCTGGGCGACAATTTCCTCGGTTATTCGAGGTGGTCCCTGTTTATGGCTGACCTTCAGGAGGGGACGGTAAAGATGATCCATACGGAAGAGATGGATTACAGATATGGGGCAAATCCCTTTACCATCGGCGTCCAATTTATCAAGAACGACGCTTCCGTTGCAGTTCTGAATTACGTTGATGATGACTTAAATGATAAGGATGGCGATGATGACCTGGATTTAAAGGGAATCCGCTTGAAAATCCTTGGAATTGACGGGGAAGAACAGGGTCTGTTCGAGATTCCTCAATCTCTTCCGGATAAGGGATTGTCATTCCCGTATCCCACCACGTTTGTTGCCGGAAATGAAAAGACCATTTTGGCATCCTGCGCGGAATTGGTCATGTTCTATTTTGTCGAAGAGGAAACGTTGGGCTATGACAGGTATTCCACTTCCTACGTGCTTTACGCGGATTGGATGAATCAAGAAGATGGCTTTATCACCTATCTTACGGACAATGGCATGCACTATGCGTTTTATGACAAAAAGGGCATGGCAATGGCAGGATTTGGCGATAGGATTCACCTGATCAAGCATGCCGTTACTAAGGATTACGTGATCAACAATGGCGAATTTGGCATTTGCTTAAAGCCATCTGCCGTGCGTGCGGCGGTATGTGACGATAACTTAGGGCGCATCTACGTTCAGCGGCCCCAAAAGGATGAAGAAGTGACGGAGGTCGAATGGTATCAGGGAGACGGGGAGCGGTCCGCATATAATCTGCTTGCCGTAACGGATCTCGGGAACGGGAAGCTGTGTTTAAGAGAAGGTAAAAATGAAGGCAAGACGTTCACGGTGAAATACGTTGATGCGGCAACGCAAGAGGTGGAAGCGACTTATGACGTTGATTTTGGTGATAACAACCCGAATTTGGCACAAATCACCCCTTGGAGAGATCAGGTTCACGCGACGGAGAACTCTTTCAATAAGTTTATCTTATGGAACTTAAAAAACCAGTCTTATGAGAACGTATTTGGCGACGTAAGTGTTTGCTTGAAGGATTTCTGCGTGACAAAGAATGGTGATGCCCTGCATGCAATCGTTGGCTCAGAATATGATCAGGCTTCCGGCGCATGGAAATATGCACTGTACGTTAGGATCAACGACGGCGAGATCAAAGAGATCCCGTATGATGAGAGCAAGAATTGGCTGCTGGGCAGTGACTTATTCCGCGATGGATTTATCAAGGCGGGAGAGAATGGCTATGTATTAATGGCACGGTTTACGGACGAGGAAGCCGTAGATGCCTATGATGCCATCAACGCCGTGAGCGGGAAGGAAACAGTGATCAAGGATCCCTGTCCCGGAAGCAGAGAGCGCAAGCTTTGCATGGGCAAAGAGACTGCCGTAATGGCAATTGCGGAGGATGATAACATTCTAAGGCAATTCTCCCTGGAGACCGGTGAGACCGTACGGGAATTTGCGTTGCCCGTATCTGCGGAGTACGTGATTCAGATTGAGTATTGTGGCAAGGATCAGTTCATTGCACTTTGGAGCGTAAACAGAGACTTGTACGTATATGATGCGGCAACAGGCGCCCTTCTCTTCACGGGCCGGTTCGATTTGTACGTTGAAAATACCAGCAAGCAGCCGTGCTTTTGCAGCGTGGATGACCTTTCCAGGGACCGCTTGTATTTTGTGACGGAGGTCGGTGCAGCGATTTGCGTGAACGTAAAGTCTTGGAAAAAGACGACCGATTTCATGGGATTGGATGCCTTCTGTGAGGAGACAAACGAGATTTATCGCGTGAAAAATGGCGTGCTTGATTTCGTGGAAGAACATAATGGAATCCTGCGTCACAAGGCATATCTCTTGGACGAATTGATCGAAAAAGCAAAGAGGTCCGGCGTGAAATAAGGCACGGATCCGCGGGAAGGAACTAAGAGGTTATGGAAGGGCAGTTAGATTTGATCTGCATGGGCATGGCACTTGTGGATTCCATCATCAAGGGATTTGATCCCGAGCCTGTCTCGGCGTCGGGTTACCGTGCAGTCTCCGGCACGCTGAGCGTGGGCGGGGAGGCCGTGAACGAAGCCATGGCAGCCGCGAAGCTGGGAACAAAAACGGGGATTCTGTGCGCCCTGGGCGAAGACGATGCCGGAGACATGGTTATGGGCGCGCTGGCGCGCTGCGGCGTGGATACGAGTCTTGTCATAAGGTCAAAGGAGCATCAGACGCCAGTGACGACCATGTTTGTGAGTGAGGACGGCACGAGAAAATCCATCACGAACCAGGCACATCGCCATAATTTTCATCCGGAGGAGCATTTGGAGCTGTTTACCAACGCAAAGGCGATCATCTTGGGCTCTCTTTTCCGGGCGCCCTTCGATGCCCCCGGGATCATCCTTACCGTGCTTCGCGCGGCTAAGGAGGCGGGCGTTTTGACCGTGGCGGACACAAAGCTTCCCAACTTTCGCGTGCTTAGTCTTGAGGACGTAAAGGAAGCCCTGCCCTACGTGGATTACGTGACGCCAAACGAGGATGAGGCAAAATACTTTACGGGAAAGACGGAGCCGGAGGAGATGGCGGACATATTGCTTTCTTATGGCGTGAAGAACGTGGTGATCAAGCTTGGGGCTAAGGGTTGTTATTTTAAGAACGGAGAGGGGGCATTTTCGCTTCCGCCCATGGAGATCAAGGCTGTTGACGCGACGGGGGCAGGAGATAACTTTGTCGCAGGTCTTACCACGGAGCTTCTTCGCGGGAGTGACGTAAGACAGGCAATTCGTTTCGCAAATGCCTGCGGAGGCATTTGTACGACGGCAGTCGGCGCCGGAACGGCACTGAAAAGCCGGGAGCAGGTTCTTTCGGTTTTGCAATAAAGAAAAGTCGCGCGAGGATGCGTGTGCAGGTTTCCGGAGGATGAAATGAACGTAAGATACGTACTTTCGATCTTTTTCATGATGATCACGCTGGTTACGTCCATTACGGAAAATGCCCAAAGCGCGGGGAATGCCCAAAGCGTGGAGAATGCCCATAGCGCGGGGAACGCGGCAGGCGCGGGGGAGATCAAGCCCGAGGGCGTTTTGAGCGCGGATTCTCCCGCGTGGGTTGCTTCGCTTGGCGATGAGAAGGAAGCCACGCAGCTCTTGGTGGTTGCGGCGACCGGGCAGACGACGGCACTCATCTCCATGCATGAAAAGGATGAGAACGGCAACTGGAGGGAGATCCTGTCGACGTCCGGTTATATCGGCAAAAAAGGCCTTGGCAAGACGATCGAGGGCGATGAAAAGACGCCGCAGGGCACCTTTCATTTTAACGCAGCTTTTGGCATTGCGAAGGATCCCGGCTGTACGATCCCTTATCATCAGGTCACGAAGGATGATTACTGGTCGGGGGATCCCAGAGACGGGTATGCGTACAATCAGCTGGTAAGCATCAAGGATTACCCCGGACTTGACGTAAAGAACAAGAATACTGAACATATCATTGACGTCAAAACGGAGTATCAATATTGCCTAAACATCAGTTATAACGAAGAATGCGTCCCGAGGGTGGGCGGTGCGATCTTCCTGCACTGTACCGGAAAGAAGACGCATACGGGCGGATGCGTGGCGATTCCCAAGGATGACATGGTGAAAGTGATGCGCAGCGTGAAGGAGGACTGTGTCGTGGTGATCGATTCGTTAAAAACGCTCAGTCCGCCATAATGATCATGGATTTGTCGTGGAGCTTTTGGTGAAAAAAAGCATTGAAAGGCTTGCATCTGCTTTGGGGACGTGATATATTGACCTCAAAGCAGATTTTCTTGTATTATTCTATTTATTCTACTTCAATTCTATTTTTCATAAAATCCTTGCTTTTCCAATTCACATACATTTATATAACGCAGCAGAAGGATTTGATGAAAGGGATTGAAACGATGTTTTGTTCAACTTTCTTGGACTTTTTTGCTGCAGGCCCAGGAAAGGAGAAAAACATGGGAAAATTTGACGAAGAGGCATACGGTTACCTGTCCGAGAAGGAATACTTCGCAGATTTGATTAATGCGGGATGCTTTGGCGGAAGGCAGGTTGTCCGTGCAAGCGAGCTAGAGCAGCTCCCGGAAAGAACGCAGGAAGAGGGAGCAACTGGTAAGAAAAGCTTTTACCGTGACCTTAGAATGCGATTAAAAAGGGGAATGGGTTTCGTGCTCCTTGCCGTGGAAAATCAATCTGAGGTCGACTGGGAGATTCCGCTCCGAATCATGCGATACGATTTGCTGGAATATCAAAAACAGGCGGAAAGCATTCACGCAGGAAAGCGAGAGAAGAGGAAGAAGGAGGGTCTTTCCAAAAGCAGGTGGGAGGAACGGATGGATATCAATGACAGACTTCATCCCGTCTACACCATCTGTTTTTACCACGGAACCGGAGAGTGGAACGGTCCCCGGTCACTTGGAGACGTCATGGACTTTGGCGAGGATGCCGGAGAATGGAGGAAACGGTTTGCGGACTATCCGATCACGGTAATCAACGCGGAGAATCCGGAAGTGGCAAGAAACTGCAGAACGCAGGTGAGGCAGTTCCTAGAGGTGATGGCTGCAAGGAGGGACAGGCGACGGATGGCAAAACTGCTTAGCGGCAGGGAATATGAGAACTTAAGCAAAAAGACGGCAAGAATTATAGCGGTTATGGCAGATATTCCGGAATTTCTGGAGAATGAGGAAAAGTATTGGAATGAAGAAGCGGAGGGATACGACATGTGCCAGGCAATGAGGGAACTGAGGGAAGAGTTTAAGCGAGAAGGAAGAGCGGAAGGAAGAGCGGAAGGAAGAGCGGAAGGAAGAGCAGCTGACGTTGTGTGCCTGCTTCAGGAACTAGATGAAGTTCCGGAAGATCTTTTGAACGTGATAGGCTCCGAAAAGGATGAAGAAACGCTGAAGCGTATGTTAAGACTTGCAGCAAAAGCGGAAAGCATTGAGGAGTTTCGGAAAAAATGTGGCGCGTAAATGGACAATAATGATCCTGTACGGAAAGGGTCTGCCCTGACGGGGCAGACCTCTTTTTGTGTCAGTAGACACGTCCCCGTGACACATTGGCATCGCATGTCACTTTTTTTGAAAAAATGGTACAAATGGGTGATATACAAACATAGGGAAAACATTTTATAATGACAGAAGGATGCAAGTTGTTTGCATGGATTCATAAAAGAAATGGGGAGGAAATACCATGAAACGAAAAACGTACAGGCTATTGGCAATGCTTCTGGCGTTTGTCTTGACGTTCACCGCGGCAGGCATGGACGTCCTGGCCGCAGGAGTGGAAGCGGGAGAAGCGCGGACAACGGAAGACGCAGCAATTGCAGCTGAGAACGCGCAGTCCGCAGAAGTGGAAGAATCGGAGGCAGACGAGGCCGATGCAGGAGACGAGGCGGAAGCGGGAGTAGAGAGCGTGGCGGCGACGCAGGAAGAGGCAGAAGTGCCCGCGGCCGAAGGGCAGGAGTCGGCAAAGTCGGCCGAAGGTGCTGAGGCTGTAGAGGCGGCGGGAATTGAGACCAAAGCTGCGGAAGCTGAGGCTGTGTTGAAGGATGCGGCTGAGACCGCACAGTCCGCGGAAGTGGAAGGATCGGAGGCAGACGACGCCGCTGCGGAAGACGCGGCTGAAATTGCAGAGGACGAAGGTGAAACCGTGGCGGAAGTTGGGAGCAGTCCCAGGCTGCGCAGCTTCGGTGCGCCCAAATCCTTAAGCCTTTCCAGCACAGGATTCTCGGAAGGGTTTGAAGGGAGTGACATCCCCGAGGGATGGACGCTGGAAACGGATACGGAGAACTATAATTGGGAAACTTCTTCTTCCTGTCATTCCGGAAGCAGGGCAGCTTACATGAAATATCTTAAGAATAGTGATGGTGAGACGGCCTGGCTCATTACGCCGACGTTTGATTTCAGCAACGTTACGGGATTCCTTATGCTTAGCTTTTGGTATAAAAACCGTATATACGAAGAGAAGTTTGAAGAACTGAGCGTATGCTATCGCGTAAGCGGAGGCGAATGGCAGGAGCTGTTCAAAACGGAATCAGGACATGATGACTGGACAAAAACAATAATGCTTTTGCCGGAGGAAGCAAAGAAATCCGGCGTGGAAATTGGATTCAAAGGCGTGAATCATGATGGCATTGGTTTATGCTTGGATGACGTTTTGCTGAAAGAGGTTGAAGAAATACAATATTGCGACCTAACATATCACGCGAACGGCGGCTCGGGAACGATGACGGACGCAAACAGTCCCTATTACGAGGGGGCTTCGGCGACCGCACTGCCCAATGGCTTTACCGCACCGAACCATAAATACTTTAATTCCTGGAACACGAAGGCGGACGGGAGCGGAGCAAAGTATTACCCCGGCGACGACTTTGAGGTCACGGGAAATGTTACGATCTATGCACAGTGGACGGACGCAGCTTCCGGCCTCAATGAAAGTTTTGAGAGGGGGACTGGTCTTCCGGGCGGTTGGACGGTCGTAGCCGACGATGACGGAAAGCAGTGGTCTGTCGTTGAGCCTATGTTTATTATGTACGTACATTCAGGAACACGGATGGCGCTCATGGAGAATGGGACGTCGTGGCTGATCACGCCTTCCCTGGACTTACGCGGCACGGATAACAGTTGGTTTCTCAGTTTTTGGTATAGTAACTTAGAGCCAGATGATTTCGGAGCGTATTATCGCGTAAACGGCGGTGATTGGAAGAAGCTATTTCAGGCAGATGAGGTCTATTCTAACTATGCGGAGCAAAGGATCCTCCTTCCGGAAGAAGCAATGGCGGAAAACGTGGAGATCGGCTTCAAGGCAACGTGCACAGACGGCAGCGTATTCTTGGATGACGTTGTGCTTCAAAGGACGGAAAACGTAGTATATGTCATCTCCATATCCGATGAGATTACGGATGGCGCCGTGAAGACGGACAAGATCTTCGCGGAAGCCGGTGAAACGGTCACATTGACGGTTATGCCGGGAAGCTTCGCACGGTTAAAGACGCTGACCGTAAAGAAGGGAAGCACGTCCATTTCGACCACAAAGGTGAATGAGACGGAGTATACGTTTGTCATGCCTGACGGGAACGTAACCGTGGACGCCACGTTCCAACTGCCGGAAGGCATGGCATTCAGTGAAGATTTTGAGGGGGAAGAGCTTCCCGGGTGGACCTTTGTGGATGCGGACGGAGACGGATTTGAATGGGAGCTTTACAATGGGAGCAACATGAGAATCCATTCTGGATCAGGCATCCTTTACTCCGAATCTTATAATAGCGTTTCTTCGAGTGCTTTGACTCCCGATAACTGGGCCATTACGCCTGGATTCACGGTGCCGGAAGCGGCGGTGCTGTCTTTTTGGATCAAAGGACAGGATGCCAATTATCCGGAGGAGAAGATGGCAGTTTATGCCGGACTGAGCCCGAACGTAAGCGACATGGTGAAGGTGGGCGGAGATTACGTTGGTACGCCTGAATACAGGCAGTATTTCGTAGACTTAAGCGCATATGAAGGAAAGAAAATCTACGTTGGTTTCCGCCATTATAACGTGACGGACATGTTCGTGCTGAACCTGGACGACGTTGCGGTGCAGAGAAATGATAACGTAAGTACCTTGACCTTTGACGCGAATGGCGGAAGCGGAGAGCGGGCGCAATTAAGTTTTGTTAACGGGCAGACGACGTCCATGGTGTCCTGCATGTTTACCGCGCCCGAGGGGAAGGTGTTCTCAGGCTGGAATACAAAAGCCGACGGCAGCGGCGAGAGCTATCAGGCGGGGGATTCCTACGTGGTTGCCGGGAATGCAACGCTGTATGCGCAGTGGATTGACGTTATTTATCAGGAAGACTTTCAGGGCATCGGGATTCCTGCGGGCTGGGTCCTCTTGGATGAAGACGGGGATCAGAATAACTGGATGTGGGAAGAGGTGTTGGTCGGACACGCGTCACCGGGCGCACTGATTTCTTTCTCCTATGATCAAGTAGCCCTGACTCCCGACAACTGGGCCATTATGCCGTCCGTCGTTCCTTCGGCAAACTCCGTTTTATCCTTCTGGATCAAAGGCATAAGCAAAGATTATCCTGAGGAAAAGATGGCGGTTTACATCGGATCGTCCACGGACGTTGAAAGCATGACTAAGGTGGGCGGAGATTATACTGCAACGGCAACTTACCAAAAGTACGAAATTGACCTGAGTGCTTATGCGGGACAGGAAATTTACGTGGCGTTTCGTCATTATAACGTAACGGACATGTATTGCATTGGTCTGGACGACATTATGGTGACGGGAGATGCCAATGCCGTCGCCAAGTATTCCGTAACCTATGACGCCAACGGCGGAAGCGGCGCGATGACGGATCCAGGCAGCCCTTATGATAAGGATACTCAGGCGACGGTTATGTCCAATGCTTTTATGGCTCCGACGGGAAAGAGATTTGTTTCCTGGAACACGAAGGCAGACGAGAGCGGAACGACGTATCAGCCGGGAGACAGGTTTGCAGTGACGAATAACGTCAGATTGTATGCCCAGTGGGAGGACGTCCCGATTGAGTTGCCTACCCAGCTCAAGGAAGGTTTTGAAAACAGTAGCCTTCCCGCAGGCTGGAAAGTGGAAAGCGACGGGCATGACTGGACGATTGCAACGCGAACTGAGAACGGGGGAATCCGTCCGTGGAACGGATACAGATGTGCCGCGTTATTACATGAGACCACGAACACCAGCGGATGGCTCATCACGCCTGCACTGGATCTGTCCTACGGTTCAACCAGTGAACTGAGTTTCAGGTATAACAATTATAGTGCGGGAGCGGCGAAGAATACCTTGAAGGTATGCTACCGCGTGGATGGCGGAGAATGGATCGTGTTGTTCCAGACGGAAAAATTAACTTTTGCTGCTTGGGAGTTGGTGGAAATGGATCTGCCGCAGGAAGCGAAAAAGAGGAACGTGGAGATCGGATTCTACGCAACTGATGCCGGTTGGGGTAACTACGTCGGATTGGATGACGTGTATGTTACGACTGGCTATAAGATAACTACTGACGTGACCGGAGACGGCTCGATAAGCAAAGGTTTAAGTATTGCTTATGCCGGCAAAAGCATACTCTTGTCATTTTCGGAAGGTTCGAACTACAAGCTTGCAGAGGTGGAACTGATCGCAGCAAACGGACAGACGCTTGAGTTAGAGAGGAAGCCATATGACGTTTATACCTTTATCATGCCGGAATGTGACGTTACCATAAAGGCGACGTTTGTCGAGAACGGCACGACCTACGATTATCCTTTGAAAGTTGCCGGAACGACGGTCAATGTGGCGAATGCAAATGACGTGCTTGGGGACGGCGCCGTTGCTTACGATGCCATCACTAAGGTTCTGACACTGAAAAAGGACGTAACGAGCGATGGCGCGGACGGCATAACCAGTGACATTGACGGACTTACCATTGTGACGGAAAAGGCTCTGACAATCAAGAGTAATTATGATGATGCCATTCAGTTAACCGGAGCGACGAAAATCCAGACAAACGGGCAGCTTACGTTGATCGGAAATACGTCAGGGGGCGGCTACGGAATTTACGTAAGGAGCGGAAATCTCGAGATCGAAGATTCGAGTCTCAGCGTGGCCGGCAGAATCGGATTATTCAATAACGCGGGATATCATATTTTAATCAAGAATTCTTACGTGTTCATAAAGGCAAACAATAATGCCGGTTGTCGGATCGTTCTGGAAGACTGTGCGCTGTTGCAACCCGTCGGAGGATCGATCGACAGTGAAGGAAAAATATATAACGCAGCGGGCAGAACGGCCCTGACGGCATGCATCAGCCCCGTGACCGAGGTGACTGCGGAAAGCCCTTACGAAGAGGGATTTGAGAAAGACGGAATGCCGGAAGGCTGGACGTTTAGTGACGCTGACGACGACGGATACGGATGGAAGAGGTATTCCGAGAGCGATGCCATAAGGCACTCCGGAGACGCCGTGCTGGCCTCCGAATCTTTCTCGAATGCGGACAACGTAGCACTGACGCCCGACAACTGGGCTTTCCTGCCGGCGTTAAGACTTCCGGAGAATGCAGAATTGTCCTTCTGGCTTGCGGCGCAGCTTGACAACTGGACGGGCGACGTGCTTGGCGTCTACGTTGGAACGACCCTGAATCCGGAAGACATGACGCAGCTTGGCGAGGATTTCGAAGCGCCCGCGGCTTACACGGAGTACAAGATCGACCTTAGTGAATATGCTGGACAAAGCGTATTTATTGCATTCAGACATTACAATTGCGAAGACTGTTTCCAGCTGAACCTGGACGACGTGAAGGTGGGCGTTAAGACCTTGACGGACGAGAATCTGGTGATTTCAAAGAAATCCCTGACGCTCTATGACACGATTTCCATTGAATTCAAGGTTCCGGAGACCGCGTTTGAGGGCTATCACGATCCATACCTTGAGGCTACGCAAAACGGCAAGACAAGCAGGATTTACGAGTACCGCACGGAGGGCGGCCTGAGGATCTTTACGTACCGCGTGGCGCCGCACATGCTGGGCGAGGCCGTGACGGCAGTGCCTCACGCGCTGAACGCGGACGGCGTGGACGTGACTGGCGTCGCAATGACCTATTCCGTGACGGAGTATTGCTACAATCAGCTTGGCAAGGAAACGTATCAGACCGAGCGGTGGGCGCCGTTTAGAAGGCTTCTCGTGGACATTTTGCTCTACGGTGACGCGGCGCAAAAGTATGTTGGCTACAAGACGGACGAGCTTCCCAGCCGGAACCTGACAAGCGCGCAGCGCGCGATGGGAACTGACGTAACCGTGCCAATGGTCTATAACAACGTGAAGGACGTGAACTACGCCGTCGTGGGCGATTCCGACAGGAAGGCGGAGATCAAGACTGCAGCTTTGTACCTGGAGGCGGCGGTGAACATCCAGTTTAAGTTTACGGCGGATGACCTGAACGGACTTAAGGTGGTGATCAGCGACGACGCGGGCGTGCTTCAGGAGCTGACTCCGAATCCTTCGGATAAGGATACAAACGGCCGCTATTACGTGACCTTTGGCAACCTGAACGCAGGCGAGATGAGAAAGACGGTTTACGCGACGGTGATGCAGGGCACGAAGAAGGTCAGCAACACGATGCAGTACAGCATCGAGTCCTACGCGGCGGCACAGTCGAACAGCACGGTGGCGAACCTGCCGGAGCTTTTGCACGCAATGATGCGCTACGGCGATTCCGCCAGGGCCTTCCTGGATGCGAATTAACGTGTCACGGGCGTGCCCTGCGGCACGTCACTCAATTCATTCGGGATCGCAGACAAGTCTGCAACATGGACGTGTCTGATGACAAAAAAAAGAGAGGGTCTGCCCTGACTGGGCAGACCCTTTTTTTGTGTCAGCAGGCACGTTTGACGGAAAGAAAGATGCCAAGTCATAAGCGTCTTGTTTATCTCATATATTGTATAAATTTGTTACCCAGGGGTATGACGTGAAGGACTATATTGAGGAGCGGGTGATCAGCATCGCGAATTATATCATCGAACATGGCAGCACGACGGTACGGCAGACCGCAAAGGATTTTGGCGTCAGTAAAAGTACGGTGCACAAGGACGTGACGGAGCGTCTGGAGAATATGAAACCAAGTCTGGCAAAGGAAGTCAGGCGGGTACTTGACGTCAACAAATCGGAGAGACACATTCGCGGAGGAATGGCGACGAAAGAAAAATATCTGCATCAACGATAGGACGTGTCAAAAGAACCATCCCCTGTCATGTTTTGTGTATTGCAGTTGCGGGGAAGATGAGGTAAACTTTTGGTAGGAGGAAACGTCATGGATTCTGGGAAAAAGGGGCAGCTGGAGGAACTGGCGGGACAGGTGATGCGTCTGGCGCATGATGAACTGTTGATTCATCTGCGCTTTTTTGACGTGGCGCTGGCAGGGATGAAGCTTGCGCCGCGCGCCCTCGGAAGCAGCATGGCGACGGACGGGGCGTATTGTTACTATGATCCCGTCTTTATCCTGAAGGCTTATCAGAAGGAACCGAAGCAGGTTGCGAGAGCGCTTTTGCACGTGCTTTTGCATTGCATTTTCTTTCATCAGTTTCAATATGACAAGCTGGACGGAGAGGCGTGGGACCTGGCGGCGGACGTGGCCGTGGAGAACGTGATCCAGGACATGGCGTTAAACGGCGTTGCGCTCGAGGAGGATCAGGACAGGGAGCGAAAGCTTCGGATCCTGAAGGAGGACGTGGGCACGCTGACGGCCGAGAAGCTGTATCGTTATTTTAGGTTGAATCCTCCTTCGTCAAGTGAAAAAGAAGAACTGCGTAAGCTCTTTTTCAGGGACAGTCACGAGCTCTGGAAGCCCGCGGAAGAACTTGTGATGACGCAGGAACAGTGGAAAAAGATCAGCGAGCGCGTGAAGGCTGACCTCAAATCCTTTACGAAGGGCAGGGCTGGCGCGGAAACGATCGAAAAAAATCTGGAGGAGGCCACCAGGGACCGATATGACTATGCTGATATTTTAAGACGCTTTACCGTGACGGGTGAGGACATGGCGGTGAATGACGATGAATTTGATTATATTTATTATACCTACGGACTGAAGGTTTACGGGAACGTGCCGCTCGTGGAACCTTTGGAATACAAGGAGCTCCACAAGGTCAAGGAGTTTGTGATCGCCATCGACACCTCCGCATCCTGCCGGGGGAGCGTCGTGCGGGCTTTTTTGAACAAAACGTATTCCATTCTAAAGGGAACTGAAAATTTCTTTCACAAGATCAACGTGCATATTATCCAGTGTGACCAGGAGGTGCAGAGCGATACCAAGATCACGTGCGACGATGATTTTGAGACCTTCATGAAGTATGGAAAGCTGAAGGGCTTTGGCGCAACGGATTTCCGCCCGGTCTTTGCTTACGTGGAGCAGCTCCGGGAGCAAGGGGAATTTGAGAACCTAAAGGGTCTGATCTATTTTACGGATGGTTACGGGATTTACCCGGAAAGGAATCCGGGTTATGACGTGATCTTTGCATTTTTGGAGGAGGACGAGCATCGGATGCCGGTGCCACCCTGGAGTCTCAAGGTGATTCTTGAGGAAGACGGATTGGCGGAAGATAAAAGGTGATTTTCAAGAAAAAGGTATGGCAGGAGACAAAAGGGAAGCATTAGAAATAAAGAACGAGGAAGATGGGAGCGATAAAGCATGAATATCAAACAGGCAAAGGAGTATATCAAGAATTCCGTAAGTTTGTATCTGAAGAAGGATGAGTTTGGGGACTATCGCGTGCCCGTGGTGCGTCAGCGCCCGATCTTTCTTCTGGGTGCGCCCGGCATAGGGAAGACGGCCATCATGGAGCAGATTGCGCAGGAGCTGGGAATAGCGCTGGTGGCATATTCCATGACACATCACACGAGACAGTCTGCGTTGGGACTTCCGTTTATTGAAAAAAAGAACTACGGCGGCAAGGAATACTCCGTCTCAGAATATACGATGAGTGAGATCATCGCTTCAATCTATGACGTCATGAAGGAGAGCGGCATGAAGGAAGGCATCCTGTTTTTGGATGAGATCAACTGCGTGTCGGAAACTCTCGCGCCTTCCATGCTGCAGTTTTTGCAATATAAAGTATTTGGGCGCCATGCCGTGCCGGAGGGCTGGGTCATCGTGACGGCGGGAAACCCTCCCGAGTATAACAAGTCCGTGCGGGAATTTGACGTGGTGACCATGGATCGCTTGAAGCTACTTCCCGTGGAGCCGGATTACCGTATCTGGAAGGAGTATGCCACGGAGCGCGGCGTGCATGCGGCCGTTTTGAATTTCCTGGATCTGAAGAAGGAATACTTTTACGTCATGGAGATGACGACGCAGGGACGGAGCTACGTCACGGCCAGGGGCTGGGAGGATCTCTCGGAGATCCTGAAGCTCTACGAGGAAGAGGAGCTTGAGGTGTCGGAGAGCCTTGTGGAGCAATACGTGCGCAATCCCAAGGTGGTCAAGGAATTTACGGCATATTATGACTTGTTCAACAAGTACAAGAAGGATTACCGCGTGGAAGACATCCTTGCGGGAACGCCTTCCGTGCAAGCGCTTGCGAGGGCGAAGGAGGCATCCTTTGACGAGAGATTGTCACTCCTTGGAATGCTGCTGGACAAGGTGCAGGCGGAGATGAAGGACGTGATGGAGCAGACGGCATGGCTGTCTGATCTTCGCGCGCCGCTGAAAGCACTTCTGGCGAAGGCTGGAGAGGGCAACGGGAATGGTGCAGAGGCGAAGGCTGGGGAGAGCAACGGGAATGGTGCAGAGGCGAAGGCTGGGGAGAGCG
This sequence comes from Acetatifactor sp., assembly GCA_024693365.1. GTDB lineage: Bacteria > Bacillota > Clostridia > Lachnospirales > Lachnospiraceae > Acetatifactor. The sequence continues at coordinate 19,310 of JAILLF010000011.1, forward strand.
GCGGCGATGGCGTGAGAGCGAAGGATGCGCTGGCCGGAATGATTGAAACGTTGGATCAGATGATTGAGGGACGCAGGAAAATCTTGTTCAACCTGCAGTCAGCGGGCTCCCTTTCCGATGAGGACAAGCGTAAGCACAAGCGCGTCTTAAGGTTTTTGGAGGAACGCAGAAAGGAATTGTTCTTGCGGGAATTTGCGGAGGCAGAGGGCGGAGCGGAAAAGAGTTTGGCAGAAGCTGCCTCAAGCTTGATCAAGCAAAAGTATAATGGTGAAATTTCCCGCATGAAACAAGACACGCAGAAGACGGGAGAGCGGTTGCATGCCATGTTTTCCTTTGTGGAGCAAGCCTTCCAAAACGGAAATGAGATGCTGATCCTCGTGACGGAGCTGACGGTTGGAAAATATTCCTCTGCATTTATTGCCAACTTTGGAAGCGAAGATTACCACAGACACAATGAAGAACTGATGCTGAGCGAGAGACAAAGCAACCTGAAGGGCAAGATCGCAGAATTGGGGTTGTGAAGTTTAGTTGATTCGTGACGTAAACTATACGGTATGTTAGAAATTGTATGAAAAATCGTTCTTTTCACACGCAAAAAGGAAACTGCAAATCGATTTGCATAACTATGTATTATAGTCAACGAAGAGGATGATAAAGAAATTGCTGTTTGAAAAGGTGAAACTGTGAATAGAAATAGAAAAATTTGTTTTTTTATTATCTGCTTTTTGTTATGTTGTTTGATAGGGTGTGCGCCAAAAGAAAACGAAGAATTGACAGCGCAAGGTGAAAATGGCGAATCGTACGTGAGAGAGTTTCACGATTGTGGAATATCAATGAATCTCAATGTGCAGGATGATCCCCTTGTGATTCATGATAAGATTTATTTTTCAGTTTTTGAAAAGGGAAAAGGTATCGATTTTAAGGTAGCCTATTATCAGGGCAATGTCTTTGATGATGAACTCTTTTGCGATTTGGATATTGTAACGGATTATGATAACAATGTTGGCTTTGAAATCCGTGCAGGCAAAGATCCCGACTCAAATCAATTATGCGTACTGCAGGAGGATGATGAGCGTGGAGAGATTAAAGTTTTAATATATGATGAAGATGGTAGTTTGGCGGATACTGTTGACATGTCTAATGAAAAACTGGAAGGTTGCGTTAATTCGTTTAAGATCCGAAAGGATGGAAAACTCTTTCTTACAACGGGCAATGGCATATACGCGTATTCTGACGAGAATGGAATGATAGAGTATTTTCATCCTGATAATGCACTCCTTCAAAGCATTTTTCTAAAAAATGAAGAAATCGCGGGCGTATATCGAATGACGAAAGATGATGGTACGCCATATCAGAGCATTATGCTCTTCGATGATCAAGGAAACATAGAAAGTACTATGGAAGTCCCGCTTTACAGTAATGCTTTTGTAACGTATGGTGACGAAATTTATTACTATTATGATCGTTGCATATATGCCATTGGCAGTACGCTAGATCAATGTGAATTAGTGATGAAGTTATGTGATAAAGAGGATCAATTCTTCACGACGATATATGCTATTATCAAAAAAGATAGTGAATACGGAGTTGTCTATAAAAGTTTGTCTGATGAGGTTATCAGATCCGTATTGTTTCATAAAACGCAAGAATCCAAACAAGACAAAAAAGAGATCACTGTATATGATCCAACGGGAATGATGGACATGTACGTTACAGACCAAATGATTCATGCGTTTAATGATATGAATCAGGATTATTACGTAACAAAAAAAGAGTATGAAAGAGATTTCAATTATGTTCTTTTGTCGGATGATAAACCAGACTTGATCTTTTTAAATGAATTGGGCGTAGGAAGCTTTGGACATCTAGGCTACCTAGAGGATTTGACGCCGTATTTTATGGAACAATCGTCTCAAGACGGATCCGGACTTATAAAGAACTTGACTGATAAGCTTCAAGTGGACGGAAAATTGTATTCATTACCAAGAACAATTGGTTTGGAAGCATTCTGCGGATATGCGTCTAAAGTTGGGACGGAAACCGGATGGTCAGAAAATGAATTTGTAGAGTGGTTTCTTGACCATCCGGAGGCATTGAAAGAATCATGGATGGGGCATCTGGAAATCCTGAGATTTTCCTTGGAAGGCTCATTGGACAAATATGTTGATTTTAATAACAAAGAGTCTAAACTAAAGGAGGGTGATTTCCGGGAACTTTTGCAGACCATAAAACAGATAACTACGTTTCCCCAGAAAGAAATAATGAAGTCTAGCGCAGGGGACGTTATGAATCTTAGTTTTGAAACGGCAGACGATCTGGCGTATTGGAATATGGGAGAGCCATTGACGTTAAAAGGGTTTCCGGATAAAAATGCATCAGCGAATTATATTCTTACGTATTTTGGACTTGCGATGATGAACACGTCAAATAATAAAGAAGGTGCATTTGAATTTATAAAGTTCATTCAAGAGTATCGTTACGGGTTTTCTTGCTATTTCTACACGTTAGACGCTACTTTGGAAAAAATGTTTGCGATTAGAATCAGAGAGAATATGGGTAAACCGGAGTATGAAAAAGCACAACAGGATTTCTGGCAATTATATTCCAGTGCCCATTTAAGAGATTTAAATTCTGTTCCTGTTATTAGTATTATTCTTGAAGAAGCGGGCGCTTACTTTGATGGGGACAAAACAGTGGAAGAAGTAACTGACGTCATTCATGGAAGGGTACAGCTTTGGTTGGATGAACGAAAATAATTGTGATCATGTCATGAGAAGTGTGAAAATGGCAGTCATACGATTCTGCTGAAAGGGCCTGGTGGCACGGCAAGGGAGTATCTCTAATTTGAGATACTCCCTTTATCTTAATACAAAATTATGTTATTATTTGAAGAGATAAAAATGGGAAGAATACGGAAATTATTCGTGTGAAGCCATGGAAAGGGATTGTCATGAAGGAAATGGAGTATCAGCTGCCAGAGGGGAAGCTGGAATACGTGGAACGGGAGCGGGAGATTGAAGTCACGGGTTATCATGGATTGGCGGGGGCCGTATCGGTACCGCAGGAACTCCCCCTATTTGACGACGCGGCGCATTCGGAGAATGCGATGGGCAAGGTGACGTCGATAGCCAAGAAGGCATTTCTTAGTAAAAAATATCTGCGAAGCGTTACGATCCCTGCATCCGTGGAAAACGTTGGTGACTGGGCGTTTGCATACTGCAATGCGCTGAGGGAAGTGAGTTTTGAAGGCCGGGACGTGCGGTTTGGGAAGGACGTGTTTAAGGAGTGTGCCGCGCTGCGATGCGTAAGGTTTGCAGCGGAGGATTTTAAACCGGGTAGTTTGGCAATACAAGGGCAGGCGGAAGGAATCGGGGCTCTAACGGAACAAGAGTTGAGGGAGGGGATCGGCGCCCTGACGGCAGCAGCCGTGACACAGATGGATGCGGCGTATTTATTGGATGCAAAGGAGGCAGGGAGTAAGGAGTGGCTTGGGAAGTGGGATGCCAGGATGTTGGCGATCCTGCATGCGGCGGATGACGAGGGATACTCCAAGCAGATCCTCTGCGGTGAAGAGGATTATGAGAGCGCGGATTTGGAGACGTACTTGAAAAACAGCCGGAAAAAGAAGGTGCGTCTATTACTTCTGCGGCTCTATTGGTCTATGGGGCTGGATCTTGCCTTGCAGGATCAATTGAAGGAATATCTCCTTACGCATTCCAAGGGCTGCAAGACGGACGAAACCTGGCAGGTCATAAGGGATGAGTGCGGCGACCGGCGTGAATTCTATGAATTGTTCGCAAGGCTTGGGTGCCTTTCCAGGGAGAATGCGCCCCTGGTGATTGCGGAGACAAGGGAGGATTGCCCGGAGATGAAGGCATTTTTCTTAAAATATCAGGCAGATCATTTCGCCCAGGTGGATTATTTTGCGGACATGGAGTTGTAGGGAAGACGAATTAAGGATTTCTTAAGTTGTCACGTGACGTGAAATGGTGGTAAAATACGTTTGTGGCCGCGCAGAGGAAAGATTCCCGTTTTGGGTGAAAGCATGCCGGTTGCGATGATCAAGTAAGAAAATACGTTTTGTTGGAGGACTGGCATTATGGCAATGACTTATGAGGAAATCAAGGCAAAGGTAGAAAAGTATGGTCAGGAGCAGGTGCTGAAGTACGTAGACGTGCTGACGGACGCGGAGAAAGAGGTCTTGTTTGCGCAGATCGAGGCTACCGACATGGACGTGATCGAGTGCTGCAAGCACAAGGAAGAGATGGCAAAGCGCGGCGTGATCTCGCCCCTTGGCGCCATGGAGCTTTCTGAGATCGAAGCAAATCGCGAGAGCTTTACAAAGACCGGCATTGAGGCAATCAAGGCTGGAAAGGTTGGCGCGGTGCTTCTCGCAGGCGGCATGGGAACGAGGCTTGGCAGCGACAATCCCAAGGGCATGTATAACGTTGGCATCACCCGCGAACTGTATATCTTTGAATGTCTGATCAATAATTTGATGGACGTGGTGAAGCAGGCAGACGCGTGGATCCATCTGTTTGTCATGACCAGCGACAAGAATAATGACGCGACGATCAGCTTCCTCACCGAGCATAACTTCTTTGGATATCACAAGGACTACGTGCATTTCTTCAAGCAGGAGATGGCGGCAGCGACGGACTACAACGGAAAGATCCTTCTCGAGGAGAAGGGCAAGCTTTCCACCTCGCCGAACGGCAATGGCGGTTGGTTCATCTCCCTCCAGAAGAATGGCCTTCTGGATCTCGTTCATGAGCAGGGCATTGAGTGGATCAACGTATTTGCAGTGGACAACGTGCTTCAGAGAATCGCAGATCCCTGCTTCATCGGCGCAACCATCCAGAAGAACTGTGCGGTTGGCGCCAAGGTGGTTCGCAAGGCTGCGCCTGATGAGAAGGTTGGATGCATGTGCCTTGAGGACGGCAAGCCCTCCATCGTGGAATATTATGACATGACGCAGGAACTCATGGTTGCAAAGAATGAGAAAGGTGAACCCGCCTATAACTTCGGCGTGATCCTCAACTACCTCTTCTTCGTTCCCGATCTGGAGAAGATGATGGAAAATCTTCCGCTGCATGTTGTGGAGAAGAAGATTCCTTATCTCGATGAGAATGGCAATCTCGTAAAGCCCGAAACGCCGAACGGCTACAAGTTTGAAAGCCTCGTCCTTGACATGATCCACCAGCTTTCTTCCTGCCTGCCCTTCGAGGTTGTCCGCGAGCATGAATTCGCGCCCATCAAAAACAAGACCGGCATCGATTCCGTGGAAAGCGCCCGCGAACTTCTCCAGAAAAACGGCGTAGTTCTGTAAAACGTTAACTGCTTCTTGCATCTGTTGATACATAGGATTTTCATTTCATTTGTTATTACGTAAGTAAGTGTCGGTCGGTTGATCTTCTCATGAAACAATTAGCCGGCAGCACTTAGTGAACCGGCTGTTCTCATAGTCGATTTCGAGAAATGTTTGAGGAGCATAAGCTCCGAGTTTTTCGAAGAAATCGACTGCGCTATGAGAATGGTCGGTGAGCTTAGTGCTGTCCGTGCCGTTTCATGAGAAGATCAGCCGACCGGCACGGAGACATAAGAAAACAAGGGGGTATACAATGGGGGTTATCAGGTACACGTTTTACTCGAAAACCTTGGGCGAGCAGACCAACGTCTGTGCCATCGTGCCAACCTATGAGGTGTGGCGCGACAAAATGGACTACAAGGATTACTACAAGAATTACGGCAAGAAGAAACTTCTGTTCATCACCCACGGCGGATCTGACGACAGCACGCTCTACCTTCGCAGAACCCGCATCGAGGAATATGCTTATGAGCGCGACATGGTCGTGATCTTCCCGGAAGTGCGCAACAGCTTTTACAGCAACATGGTGCACGGAAAGAAATACTTTGACTTCCTCTCCAAGGAATTGCCGGAGATGGTCATGAACATGTTCCCCGTTTCGAGAGAGCGCAAGGATCACTTTGTTCTCGGCAATTCCATGGGAAGCCATGGCTCCTTCAAATGGGCGCTGAATTGCCCTGATTTCTTTGCGGCGGCGACCGGAATGTCCGGCGCAGGGGACCTTGAGGAGCTTGGATTCTACAGTCCCATGTCCGTCCGCGTCAACAATTCCTTTGGAACCATTGAGGAGTATCGCGGAAGCATGAATGATTTCAAGCATCTCTATCGCGAAATGCTCAAGAACGGCACTGAGTTCCCTAGACTCTACGCCTGCTGCGGCACGGAGGACGGCTTCTATCCCGGCGCGCAGAAGTTTGCGGCGGATGCCAAGGCAGCCGGAGTGCCCATCGAATGGTACGAAAGCCCCGGAAAGCATGAGTGGGTATATTGGGACAGCATGCTGCCAATGATGCTGGACAAGATGATAAAGGGGGTGTAGGCGATGGGAATGATGCATTTTGATTATCTTTCAACCGTCCTTGGTTATCATACCAGCATTTACTATATTCTTCCTGCCTGCACGCATGAAGGAAAGGAGCCAAAGGCGACGCTGTACCTGCTCCACGGTGGCGGGGGGAATGGCCTTGACTGGATCCGTTACACCTCCATTGAGCGCTATGCGGACGAGCATGAAGTTGCAGTCGTAATGCCTGAGGTGGATGGCAGCTGCTTCTATGCAGACATGAAATACGGCTATAATTACTTTACGTTCCTCAAGGATGAGGTGATTGCGGTTTCTGAGACGCTGCTTCCCGTAAATAAGACGGCGGACAAGCGCCTTGTGGCAGGTCTTTCCATGGGTGGATACGGCGCATTCAAATGGGCGTTCAATTGCCCGGATGATTTTTATGCGGCGGCAAATCTGTCCGGAATTTCTTCCATCGTTGATCTCTTTACGGATCCATCTTCCTTTGCGGCGAAGAGCGTGGATGACCCTTGCGGCGTCATTGCCTTGGACTTTGGCAGCATGGAAGAACTGAAGGGCAGCATGAATGATTCCAAGGAGTGGATCGACAGGGCCGCTGCGGAGGGAACGAAGCTTCCGAAACTCTTTGCGGGCATTGGCACGGAGGACTTCAGCTACAAATTTGCGGTGGATTACGTAAACTATTGCAAGGATAAGGGCGTGGAGATCCATTATGAGGAGATGCCCGGCGGTCACGAATGGAAGGTATGGGACGAAATGATCCAGAGATTCCTTCGCTTTAGTCTGGCGTAAAGAAACGGAAAAATTACGGAAGCAACGAAAGGATGGACCTATGAAGATATTAGTGACGGGCGGCGCCGGATTTATCGGCAGCCATACGGTAGTGGAATTGCAGAATGCCGGCTATGATGCCGTTGTACTTGACAATTTGAGCAACTCCAGTGAGAAATCCTTGGAGAGAGTGGAGAAGATTACGGGAAAGAAGGTGCCTTTTTACAAGGCGGACATTTTGGACCGTGAGGCGTTAAATGAGATTTTTGACAAGGAGAGCATTGATGCAGTGATCCATTTTGCGGGGCTCAAGGCCGTGGGAGAATCCGTGGCAAAGCCCTGGGAGTATTATGAGAATAACATTGCGGGAACCCTGACCTTGGTCGACGTCATGAGAAAGCACGGCGTGAAGAATATCATCTTTTCTTCCAGTGCGACGGTGTACGGCGATCCCGCGATCATTCCGATCACGGAGGAGTGTCCAAAGGGACAGTGCACTAATCCTTACGGCTGGACAAAGTCCATGCTGGAGCAGATTCTCTCTGACGTACAAAAGGCGGATCCGGAGTGGAACGTGATCCTGCTTCGCTACTTTAATCCCATCGGTGCACACAAGAGTGGCACGATCGGTGAGAATCCTACGGGAATTCCCAACAATCTGATGCCCTACGTGACGCAGGTGGCAGTTGGAAAAAGACCGGTTTTGAACGTCTTTGGCAATGACTATGACACGCATGACGGCACGGGCGTTCGCGATTACATCCACGTGGTGGATCTGGCGATCGGGCACGTAAAGGCATTGAAGAAGATTGAGGAGAAGGCAGGCCTTAAGATTTATAATCTTGGCACCGGTACCGGGTACAGCGTTCTCGACATCGTAAAGAATTTCGAAGAAGCAACGGGAGTGAAGGTACCGTACGTCATTGGACCCCGCCGCCCCGGCGACATTGCGACCTGTTACGCGGATGCCTCCCTTGCAAAGAAGGAGCTTGGCTGGACGGCGCAGTATGGCATCAGGGAAATGTGTGAGGATGCCTGGAGATGGCAGAAAATGAATCCGAACGGGTATGACGATTAACGGAGCAAACTTAAGGTTACGTTAAGATTAATTTCAAATTCAGGAAAAGATTGCGCTGTATCATTCTTTCAAAAGGAGGAATGAGGCATGCGCAATTTTTTTGAAAAACAAATTTGTTGGTTTGAGAATTTTGAGATTTATGGTATGCTGTGAATAGCGCAGATTGATGCGTGCGAAATATGAATTCACGGGGGAATGGAAATTGTACAAGATACTTGTGGTGGATGATGAGCCGAAGATCACGGAGCTTTTGAAGGTATGTCTGGAAATGCAGGGTATGGAGGTTTCTTGCGCCGAAGACGGAAAAGAGGCGCTGATGCTTTTTGAAAAACGCCCTGCGGACATGGTGCTGACGGACGTTATGATGCCGGTAATGGATGGATATCGGTTCGTTGAGGAGCTTCGCAAGAAGAGCAACGTGCCGGTCATGTTCCTCACGGCGAAGGGGGACGTTCTGGACCGGATCAAGGGACTGTCCGTCGGCGCGGATGATTATCTTGTGAAGCCTTTCGATCCCATGGAGGCGTCGGCCAGAGTGTCTGCGGCCCTGCGCAGGTGTTATGGATACAATAAGGTGCAGGAAAACCGGGAGCTTGTTTGCGGCGAGCTGACTCTTGACCTGGCGTCAAAACGACTTCGCAAGGCTGGGGAAAGCGTGGAGCTAACGGCGCTGGAATACAGGATGCTGGCGTATTTTATGGAAAATCAGGGGCGGGTTCTGACGAAAAACCAGATTTATGAGGCGGCATGGGATCAAGATAAGTTTCCGGATGACAACAGTATTATGGTCGCAATCAGCAAGCTCCGGGCAAAGATTAATGATGACAAGCACGATTATTTAAGGACAATACGTGGACTGGGGTACCGCATGGAGGGATAAATGAAGGGAAAACTGAAAAGAAATCTGCAAAACTTTCTATTCCTGCTGTTTATGGGGGTATTGTTTTTTACGTGGGCGATAGACTCGGTAGTGGAATTTATCTATGGATTTATGGATGCGTTGGATTTAGTCAGCCTGGAGGAAAGTCGGATGGATCCCCGGTCGGCCACAAACCTGGCTAAGTTTCTTGGGATCCTGTTGATCTTGGTCGTACTGTGGATCATAAAAAGAAAGGTTTCTGACCCCGTCAAAAGATTGGCGGAAAGCATGGAGTGCGTGCGCGAGGGAAATCTGGACACTGAAATGAAGGTCGTGGACGGATTGGAATTTGGCCAGATGGAGGAGAGCTTTAATTCCATGGTGAAAGGACTTCGTGAGGCGAGGGAGCTTCAGGAGCAAAATGCGGAAAAGAACCGGAAGCTCTATGCGGAGATTGCACATGACTTAAAGACGCCAATGACCATGATCCTTGGATATGCCAGGCTTCTCTCGGAGGGAGCGGCGTCCCCGGAAAAGCAAAGGGAGTACTTAGACACAATTGTGGAGCAAACGGAAAATGCTAATGCGCTTCTGGAACAAATGCTGGAATATGCGAAGCTTGGAAGCACGGAATACCGGCTGGACCTTAAGGAGGGTGACTTGGCGGAGTGCCTAAGACAGGTGACGGCAGAGAGCTATTATCGCTTTGAGGAAAAAGGGATGGAACTAGACGTACAGATCCCGGACGAGGCCGTGACGAGTCTATATGACGAACGGCAGATGAAGCGAGTCTTTTTCAACCTGATTGGAAACGTCATTTGTCATAATCCCGAAGGGACGAAGGTTAAGATCACGTTGAAATGCGAAGAAGGCCACGCCGAGGCTTGGGTTGCGGATGATGGACCTTTGATCGAAAAGGAACTAAAGGACCATTTGTTTGAACCGTTCCAGACGGGGGATGCTTCCCGCAACAGCCGGGGAGGCAATGGTCTTGGGCTTTCCGTTGCCAAGAAGATCGTACAGCTTCACGGCGGTGACCTGGAGTATCGGGATGAGTTAATGCAGGGCTATAAGGGGTTTGTGATCACGATGCCCCTCAAGTAAAAGAACTAGAGGCAATATGGGTTTCATTACGTGCGACGGGAAACAAAAAAACGGGGACGTGTCAGTAGACACGTCCCCGTGACACGTTTATGCGACGAAGAAGTAGGTGAAGACATAGTGGCAAATGCTGCCGCCTAGAACGAAGAGGTGGAAGATCTCGTGGGAGCCGAAGTTCTTGTGGATCGAGTTAAAGATGGGGAGCTTCAGCGCATAGATCACGCCGCCCGCCGTGTAGACGATGCCGCCGACGAGAAGCCACAGGAATGCGGGGAGGGACAGCGCCTGCCATAAGGGGTGGACTGCAAAGAGCACAACCCAGCCCATGGCAACGTACAAAACGGAGGAAACCCACTTTGGGCAGGTTACCCAGAAAAACTTAAAGATCATGCCGACGATGGCAATGCTCCATACGGCGATCAGCAGGGGATATCCGACGGAACGGTCCAGAACCAGCATGCAGGTGGGCGTGTAGGAGCCGGCGATCAATACAAAAATCATCATGTGGTCCAGCTTCTTGAAGCGCTTCAGCCGCTCCCCGGAGAGGTTGACGCCATGATAGGTGGCGCTTGCGCCGTAGAGCAGGATCATGCTCACCATAAAGATAGTAAGGGCCGTCAGCTCGTAGGTGCCGCCGTTTACGGCGCCCTTGATGAGCAACGGGATGGATCCGAAGAGTGCCAGGATCATGCCTGCAAGATGCGTGAGGGAGCTGCCGGGTTCGCGGATCGTAATCTGCAGGGGCGTTCTGCCGGAAGCGTTCTTTTCAGTGTTCGGAATTGTATTTAACATGGATTTTTTTGCCATCATTTCCATAGGTCTCCCTCCATTCATTCTGTCAGTTTTTGAAATAATATGGGCCTTGCGACGTGATGATTAATAAAATTTCAACACACAGAATTTATGCGTTGATATGTAGTATTGAAAACTACATTATATGATTATAATATGCCCGGTTTCCAAAAACGTCAAGTAATAAATTGGAAAAACCTTAAAATAATTGGGATTTGGAAGGGATTAATCTTCCTCGAGTACTTGGATTTCCAGATAATCAAATTCGATGGTTTCTATGAAATTGTCCTGATAGAAGCGTGTTTTGGCATAGCGCCGGAAATCGGAGACGGTTTTGTCAAGCCAGATGGGGGCGCTGAGGTCGAATTCCGCGCAGGCTTTCTCCAGGGCATGGAACACCTTGTGTGTCCGGGTGTCCGAGGAAGCGTCTTCGATCACGGCGTCCTTTAACATGTGCGTGTTTTTGAAGGTTTTGGCCCAAAGCTTGAACATTGGCGTGCTCCTTTTTGGATGGTTGCATCTTCGCCGGCAGACAACGAAGAAGAAAAACTTGAGAGTAGTATATCACGTAAAAGGAAAAACTTGCAATGGAAACTGAAAATCGGGAGTGAGGATTAGAGGTTTTGGTAATATTTGACGGTTCACGGACATACATATAGATGAGGACCATGCGGAAAACACAAGGGGTTGTGATAATGAACAATAAAGTATAAAAAATTGTAAAAAAACTGTTAAAAGTATACATTCCGGAGGAGAACTATGTTATACTATATACATAAATGATCGACTTATGTATCCTACGTACCGTTCAGAGAATGGAAACGGAGAACGGGTAAACATAGACTAAAAAAGAATCATGATTGGAAAGACGTAAGGAGTAAAAATGGAATTTATGCAAAACGGCCAGAATCCTGGCGAAGGCATCGAGAGCTGGAACGAGGTCATGCTGGTTTATAATGCGGCGCTGAAACAGGTTCAAACGAAGATGGAGATTTTGAATGACGAATTTCAGCACGTTCATCAGTACAATCCCATCGAACATATCAAGGCGAGGATCAAGACGCCGGAAAGTATTGTTAAGAAGTTAAAGAGGGCAGGAAAGGAATCCACGATTCAGAACATGATCGAATACGTGAACGACATCGCGGGCATCCGCGTTATTTGTTCCTTTTCTTCCGACATTTACCGCATCGCGGCAATGATTAAGGAGCAGAAGGACATCAAGGTGCTTCTCACGAAGGATTACATAACCTATCCCAAGGCCAGCGGGTACCGGAGCTATCACATGATTGTTACGGTGCCGGTGTATCTGTCGGACCGCATCGTGGACACAAAGGTCGAAATCCAGATCCGTACGGTCGCGCAGGATTTCTGGGCGAGTCTGGAGCACAAGATCCATTACAAATTTGAGGGAGAGGCGCCGGAGCACATCCGCAGCGAGCTGGTGGAATGTGCGCGCATGGTGTCGGATCTGGATGCAAGGATGTTGGCGTTGAATGAGGAGATCTTAGAGTTGAGCAAGCAGGAAGCATAGCATAAGAGCATGCGCCCTGAACTGGCAGAATGTTTAGCCAGAGCAGGATCCAATGTCAGGAATGAGAATAAAAATGCATAAAACAAGAGCCGCCAAGGGAAATCCCGAAAGGCGGCTCTTGTTTTATGCTGACGCCCTTGCCGAGGCGCCTATAACAAAAAAAGGGAGAAGAATGAGGAGTGCCCAGACGCCATAGGCATCTGGGCGATTATGAAAAATCGTTCAATCACTTGTTTGACATAATTTAGTATAGCAATAAAATATGAACAAAATATGAACGGGAAGTTAAAGGTTAGTAAAAGTCTAAAAAGTCTGTGCGGCAGACAAAATTGGGGAGTTGCGGTTTATCATGAAAAATGATACAATGGCTTAGTATTGTGTGGCATTCTGCGGATTTTTAGGCATGACGGGACGTGGCATCACCGAAAATGGCATCACCATGGAGGGAAAAGCATGGACACATTTATGGACCAATTGGCAGAAAAGATGAATGCCCAGAGCATCATTCGGGCAAATGAAGCAGGAGAAATGCAGGCAGCGGCAGTGCGTCTTCAGGAGTCTGCGGATCAGATGATGCAGGCGGCGGGGCGCATGGAGGAATCCGTCAGACTGCTCAGGGAAGAATACGAAAATGGCGCGTCGCGCACCGTGACGGAGACCGTGAAGCCGGCCGGCGACGTGAAGCCCGTGATCGATGAAGACATCATATACATTGTTGAAGAGGAAGTTACGCAGCTCGGAAAGAGCCTGGAAGAGGCGAAGGAACAACTGACCTCCATCCAGTGGGATCTTGCGTCAAAAGGTGCGGGCGTGCAGGCGGGAACTCCGGCTGTCAAAGAAAGCACTCAGAGTGAGAGTGAGGCGGCAACGCGGAATTTGGACATGGCGGAGATTCGCGAGAACGGCGCGGAATTAAAGCATGGAATCGCAGTTCTGCAGACGAGTCTTGCCGCGATCGATCTTGAGATCGCGAGACTTCAGGAGAGGCTCACGGGATATGGGGAGGACGTCTCCCAGACAAAGGAACAGTCTGCAGGCGTGAAGGAAATTCTCGATGACCTGCGGGAGGGGATCGGCGGTCTTCGCGGGGAACTCAAGGGAATTCGCGATGACGTTGGGGTTCTTTGCGCGAACAAAGGAAGTCAGGAGGAGCTTGCGGGAATTGCCGCGGGCATGGATGGCATCCGTGAGGGCTATGTGAACCTTGCGTCGGGCGTAAATGGCATTCGGGAAGGTTATGCTGACCTTGCATCAGGCGTAAACGGCATGCGTGAGGGGTATACAGGTCTTACGGCGAGCGTAAATGACCTTCGTGAGAGTATTGGGAGGCGTGAGGATCCTGCCGCAAGGCTTCAGGAGATCACGCGGGAGTTGACCAAGACCTCTGAGAAAATTCATGCGGATAATGATTGCATTGCTGAAAAACTGAACGTTTTGACCGAGGAACTGAAGGCGGAGCGTGAGGATCAGGACAAATCTTTGGAAGAAAAGCTCTCCGGCATGAATGATGAATTGAAAGAAGGGTATCATAAAGAGTGCGTGAAGGTTTACCGTAACGTACAGGGAGCGCTGAAGGAAGAAAATGAAAAGCAGGCGGAGCAGCTTGCCGGCGAGATCGGAAAGCTTACGGGAAAGGGCAAGCTGACGCTGATCTTTGCGATTCTGGCGTTTGTGATGAGCTTGGGAAGCCTAACGCTGCAAGTTCTGATGATGCTCAAGATTCTGCCCTAGAAAGGAAAAGTCGTGGCGAAAGAAATCTGGAAACCGGGAAACATGTTATATCCCTTGCCGGTGGTCATGGTATCCGTGGCTGACGCGGCCGGAAAACCCAATATCATTACGGTGGCTTGGGCCGGAACCATTTGCAGCGACCCTCCCATGGTCTCCATCTCCGTGCGGCCTGAGAGGTATTCTTACGCCATCTTGAAGGAGACTGGGGAATTCGTAATCAATCTCACCACGAGGCAGCTTTGTTTTGCAACGGATTATTGCGGCGTAAAGAGCGGCCGCGACGTTGACAAGTTTAAGGAAATGCATTTGTCTGCGATGCCCGCGAGTATGGTGAAGGCACCGCTGATCGGGGAGAGCCCCGTCAATCTGGAATGCCAGGTGACGCAGGTGTTGCCCCTGGGATCTCATGACATGTTCATGGCCAAGGTCGTGGCAGTGCATGCCGATGAGAAATATATGGACGAAAAACACAAATTCCATTTGGATTGGGCGGATCCCATTACGTATTCGCACGGTACGTACTACACGTGCGGGGAGAAGCTCGGCACCTTTGGATATAGCGTGAGAAAAAAGTGGGTTGGCAACATTCATGACAAAACGAGTTCGGAAAAGACGAAAAGAACATAAATACGTTAAGTTTACGATCATCAGATCAACAGTGATCACCATTTTCATCTGTATGTTGTTTGTGAGAGGCTACGTCCCTTTTGAGAAAGGCGGAGACAATGTTTTTCACGTTAAGCTGAATGGCGTGGACGTGGGCACGGTGGATGATCCTGCAAAGGCGGAGAAGATGCTTTGGGAAGCCAGGTATCAGATCCAGTCGTCCAGGGAAGGCTTAACCTTTTTGGAGGCGGAACTGGAATACTCGGGAGAAGAAATCCTTTGGGGATATTTGGATGAAGAGACTTACGTGCGGACCAACATGCTCTCCATTTTGCAGAGTGCTGTCCAGGTTCCGATGCAAAGAGGATATACCGTAAAGGTAAAGGATTATCTGATCAACCTGGCCAATCAGGGTGAAGTGGAATCTCTGTTCCAGACAGCCATTGACAAGTACGACGATTCCGGTAATTTTCAGGTGAAGCTCGTCAGAGACCCGAACAGGGAATTTAGCGTGTTTACCGTGGTTGTGGAGAATCTGGAGGAGATTGTCGAGGAGGAAGTCGCGGAAGAGAGCTTTCTTGAGGTGGGCGCAATGCCTTATTTAAGCCCGGCGGGAAAGACCTTCGAGGAGCCGAAGGAAAAGGACTTTGGCGATTTTGAATATGGCGTGCACGACATGAACCTTGCAGAGAACGTGGAGGTGATCAGCGCGTATCTTCCCGCCAATCAGGTGAAACCCTTGGATGAAGCGGTGGAACATCTTGTTACGGAACAGGAGGTTCCCGTGGAATATACCGTTGTATCGGGAGACACGCTTTCTGAGATCGCGCTGAAGGTCAACGTGCCCATGGACCGCATCGTGGAGATGAACAGTGACCTTCTGGATTCCGTAAACACAAGGATCCACGTGGGAGACAAGCTGATCATTACGGTGCCTGAGCCGGAGCTTTCCGTGACCAGGAAAGAGACCAAGTATTATGAGGAAATCTATGACGCTGACACGATCTACGTTGAGAATACAAGCTGGTATACCAGTGAACAGGTAGTCCGCCAGCAACCCTCTGCGGGCTTCCGTAAAATTACCGTTGAGGAAAATTACGTCAACGATACCGTAGTGGAGAGAGTCATCCTAAAGCAGGAGCTGATCAAGGAGTCTGTTCCTTTGATCATTGAGCGCGGTACGAAGGTTCCTCCTACGTACGTTAAGCCGATCTCCGGCGGTAAGATTTCTTCCAAATTTGGTAAGAGAAGCGCACCGAAGGCAGGTGCAAGCTCATACCATCAGGGCGTCGACTGGGCAACGCCTACGGGAACGTCCGTCATGGCATCCTGCGGCGGTACCGTATCGAAGGCAGGCTGGGCAAATGGTTACGGATACTGCGTATTTATTGACCATGAGGACGGCAAGCAGACCAGGTACGGCCATCTGTCCAAGGTACTCGTAAAATCCGGCCAGAAGGTAAAACAGGGTGAAAAGATCGCACTGAGTGGAAATACGGGCGTGAGCACGGGACCTCACCTGCACTTTGAGATCCGCGTGAACGGAACGGCCGTGGATCCGTTGAAGTACGTTACAAATTAATGCAAACGCGCGTTCGGTTTACAAATCTGCCTTTTTGTGGTATGCTAACCATAATATGGAGTAATGTGGGAAATTGGGTTTGGGAATACTCTATAAAAAAGAGGGATGTTTGAAATGAAACAATATGCGATCAAAGGCGGTAATCCGCTGGTGGGAGAGGTTGAGATCGGTGGCAGTAAAAATGCTGCGCTGCCGATTCTTGCCGCTGCCGTGATGACGGATGAAACGGTCTATATCGATAACATGCCGGACGTATTCGACACGAACGTGCTGTTGGATGCGCTGAAGACGATTGGCGTCTCCGTGGTTCGCACCGGGAGACACAGCGTGACTATCAACGGCGGTAATATTTTCTCGAAAGAGATAGAGGATGACAACATCAAGAAGATCCGCGCGGCGTATTATCCCGTCGGCGCGCTTCTTGGAAAGTACCGGGAGGCATCCGTGCCTCTTCCCGGCGGCTGTGACATCGGATGTCGCGCGATCGACCAGCACATCAAGGGTTTTCGTGCATTGGGCGCGGAGGTGCTCATCGAGCACGGTTACATTAAGACTAAGGCAGAAAAGCTGGTCGGAACTCACATTTATATGGACTGTGTCAGCGTTGGCGCGACCATCAACGTCATGATGGCTGCAACGCTTGCAGAGGGTACCACCATCATCGAGAACTCTGCGAAGGAGCCTCACGTCGTTGACCTTGCGAACTTCCTGAACAGCTGCGGCGCGCATATTAAGGGCGCCGGTACTGACGTGATCAGGATCAAGGGCGTAAAGAAGCTACATGGCGCGGAATATACCATTATTCCGGACCAGATCGAGGCAGGTACGTTTATGTTCGCGGCAGCAGTGACGAAGGGCGACCTGATGGTGAAGAACGTGATTCCGAAGCACTTGGAGTCCATCACCGCAAAGCTGATCGAGATTGGCTGTGAGGTGGACGAATTTGATGATTGCGTGAGAGTGGTATGTTCGAAGACGATGAAGCCTACGCACGTTAAGACGCTGCCCTATCCTGGCTTTCCGACGGACATGCAGCCGCAGATCGCAGTGGCCTTGGGGCTTGCTGACGGCATCAGCATCGTGACGGATACCATTTTTGAAAACCGTTTTAAGTACGTGGACGAGCTCACCCGCATGGGCGCCAACATCCGCGTGGAGGGTTCCACCGCCATCATCAACGGCGTTAAGAAGTACACGGGAGCAAGTATTTGCGCTCCGGATTTGCGTGCAGGCGCGGCGCTTGTGACTGCGGCACTTGTTGCTGACGGGTACACCTTGGTGGACGAGGTGAGATATATCCAGAGAGGTTATGAGGACTTCCATTTGAAGCTCAAGGCACTCGGCGCCCAGATCGAGCTTGTGGAGGATCAGAGAGAATTCCAGAAGTTTAAGCTGAAGACCGGCTGACCGGAAATAGATCTTCTTGATCATTTTGATCATTTTGAAAAATTCGGTTGACAAATCGCCATTCCGGTTGTAATGTTAGTTACTGTAATACAATTTTATATTTGATTTCTCTTATTCAGAGTGGTGGAGATACATAGGATCTGTGAAACCACGGCAACCCCGAGAAGGAAGGTGCCTACCTGAGCGAAAGAAATTTCGAACAATAAGAGGATTTGATACCGTAACCAAGTCCGCTTATGAAGTAAGCGGACTTCTTTGGTTTTAAAAAAGAAAAAGGAGATACCATGGAGAAAAGATTATTTACTTCCGAATCTGTAACTGAAGGACATCCCGATAAGATCTGCGACGCCGTGAGTGATGCCGTGCTGGACGCTCTGATGGCGCAGGATCCCTATAGCCGCGTGGCTTGTGAAACCTGTACGAAGACTGGTTTTGTGCTTGTCATGGGAGAAATCACCACGAAGGCAAACGTCAACGTGACTGACATTGTAAGGAAGACCGTAACGGAGATCGGTTATGATTCCTCCGAAAAGGGCTTTGACGGAAACACCTGCGGCGTGATCGTGGCACTCGAAAAGCAGTCTCCCGACATTGCGATGGGCGTAGATAAAGCGCTTGAGGCAAGAAACGGCGAGAAGGACATGGACGATGAGGCGCTTGATGCCATAGGCGCCGGCGACCAGGGCATGATGTTTGGCTATGCAACCGATGAGACCCCGGAACTGATGCCGTATCCCATTTCCCTGGCACACAAGCTGACGAGAAAGCTGACCGAGGTACGCAAGAACGGAACGCTTTCCTATCTTCGCCCCGACGGCAAGAGCCAGGTTTCCGTGGAATATGACGAGAACGGAAAGCCCTTCCGTCTGGAGGCAGTCGTTCTTTCCACCCAGCATGACGCAAACGTGACGCAGGAGCAGATCCATAAGGATATCAAGAAATACGTGTTTGACGAGGTGCTTCCCGCAAAGATGATCGACGAGAACACGAAGTTCTTCATCAATCCCACCGGTCGTTTCGTGATCGGCGGACCTGCCGGAGACAGCGGACTGACCGGCCGAAAGATCATTGTTGACACCTACGGCGGATATGCCCGTCACGGCGGCGGAGCCTTCTCCGGAAAGGATTGCACGAAGGTGGACAGAAGCGCGGCATACGCGGCACGTTACGTGGCAAAGAATATCGTTGCCGCAGGACTTGCAAAAAAGTGTGAGATCCAGCTTTCCTATGCGATTGGCGTGGCTCATCCCACCTCCGTCATGGTGGACACCTTTGGAACCGGTAAGCTTTCGGACGAGAAGCTGGTGAATATCATTCGTGAGAACTTCGACCTTCGTCCCGCGGGCATCATCAAGATGCTGGATCTCAGAAGACCCATTTATCGCGCAACTGCGGCATATGGTCACTTCGGACGCACCGACGTTGACCTGCCTTGGGAGAAGACCGACAAGATCGACGTATTAAAGAAATATCTGTAAGGAAACCTAAAAAGGATCAGGTGACGTCGCCTGATCCTTTTTTGCACGATAAAGTTGTTTAACGTGCAGATTTGCGGTCTTTCTTCGGCAGGCATAGGTTTGATATGCTTATGACATGGAAGCAATCCGGCAGATGCGAAAGGAGAAAGTAACGTGGAAATACTTTTTGAATTCTTATTTCTCGTTCCTGAATTGTTTTTTGACATGCTTGGCATTCATGGGTTCACGACAAACGGCAGGAAGAAACGTAAGTTTTCCGGGGAAGAGAGCGGCACGATTTATTTGATCGCGAGACGCATGGAAAACATGTCGCCGGAGGGAAGAAGGAGGATGGTCAGGTTTAACGGCGTTACGTTCCTTTTGATTGCCTTGGGAACGTTCGCGATTGGCATTCTTACGATCGGACTGATGAGTTCGATCTCGGGATGGTTTTGGATTCCGGGCGTGGCCATTGAGATTCTCATGGCAGTTTTGGCATACGGTTGCTGGAAAAGGAAAGCGTTGGAGATGACGGCTGGAGCGTAAAAAAGCCGAACCCTTGATTGTAAAAGTGGCGGAAATATGGTACGATGGATATGTCGCCGGCTTGGCGATCAGAGGTGATGGAAAGAGGCGAGGGCATGGCATTTGTACATCTTCACGTTCACACGGAATATTCTCTTTTGGATGGAGCAAATAAGATCAAGGAGTACGTGCGCAGGGTAAAGGAACTGGGCATGGACAGTGCTGCCATCACGGATCACGGCGTGATGTACGGCGTGATCGATTTTTATCGCGCGGCGAGGGAGGCGGGAATCAAGCCCATCCTTGGCTGCGAAGTTTACGTGGCGCCGAATTCCAGATTTGATAAGGAGACGACGGGCGGTGAAGAGAGATACAATCACCTGGTTCTCCTCGCGGAGAATAATACGGGTTACGCCAATCTGACGAAGATTGTGAGCAAGGGCTTCACGGAGGGCTATTATTATAAGCCTCGCGTGGATTTTGAGGTGCTGGAGAAGTACCATGAGGGCATCATCGCGCTGTCAGCGTGCCTTGCGGGCGAGGTGCCCAGATATATTCAAAAGGGTCTGTTCGACGAGGCGCGAAAATGTGCAAAGAAATATGAGGATTGTTTTGGCAAGGGAAATTATTTTCTGGAGCTCCAGGATCACGGCATTCCGGAACAGCGGATCGTCAACACGGAACTGCTTCGCATGAGCAAGGAGCTTGACATTCCCTTGGTGTGCACAAATGACGTGCACTATACTTATGCGGAGGACGCGGAGCCGCATGACATCCTGCTCTGCCTGCAGACGGGGAAGCGTCTCGCGGACGATGACCGAATGCGCTATGAGGGCGGACAGTATTACGTAAAGAGCGAAGAGGAGATGAAAGGGCTGTTCCCCTATGCGTGGGAGGCCGTGGAAAATACGCAGCGGATTGCGGACCGCTGTAACGTGGAAATCAAATTTGGGGAGACAAAGCTGCCGCATTATGAAGTGCCGGAAAGCTATGATTCCTGGAGTTATTTGAATAAATTGTGCAATGACGGTCTGATCGCCAGATACGGGCGGGATCTCTTGCACGTGGAGAATTCCTGGGAGCCCGTGAATCTTCCGGAGGATCCGGAAAGCTATGACGCCCTTTTGAAGGAAGTGATGGGCCGGCAGGCCGGCGACACCGGCCAGACCTATGGCGAGCGATTGTCCTATGAGCTTGGGATCATAAAGCGCATGGGCTACGTCGATTATTTCCTGATCGTTTGGGATTTTATCAATTATGCAAAGGAAAACGACATTCCCGTTGGCCCGGGGCGTGGCTCCGCAGCCGGGAGCATTGTTTCCTATTGCCTTAAGATCACTAACATCGATCCGATCAGATACAGCCTCCTGTTTGAGCGTTTCCTCAATCCGGAGCGCGTGTCCATGCCCGATATTGACATTGACTTTTGCTTTGAGAGAAGGCAGGAGGTCATCGATTACGTGAGCCGCAAGTACGGCGCGGAGAAGGTCGTGCAGATCGTGACCTTCGGTACGCTGGCGGCGCGCGGCGTGATCCGTGACGTCGGCCGGGCAATGGACCTGCCCTATGCCTACGTGGACAAGATTGCGAAGATGGTTCCGCAGGAGCTGAACATAACGCTGGATCTTGCGCTGGAAAAGAATCCGGAGCTTCGAAAGCTTTATGAGGAGGATGAGCAGGTACGGTATCTCATTGACATGTGCAAGCGGCTGGAGGGTTTGCCGAGACATACCTCCATGCACGCGGCCGGAGTCGTGATCTGCCCGAAGGCGGCAGATGAGTTTGTGCCGCTGTCGCGGGGCAGTGACGGTGCGATCACGACGCAGTTTACCATGACGACGCTGGAAGAACTGGGCCTTTTGAAGATGGACTTCCTGGGGCTTAGAACCTTGACCGTGATCCATGACGCCGTGAATTTTGTGGAGAAGAGCCAGGGCATCAGACTGGACATGGACAGGCTTGATTATAATGACCCGAAGGTGCTTGCCTATATTGGAACGGGCAAGACCGAGGGCGTGTTCCAGCTGGAAAGCGGCGGAATGAAGAGCTTCATGAAGGAGCTTCGTCCGGGGAGCCTCGAGGACGTCATAGCGGGAATTTCCCTGTATCGTCCGGGCCCCATGGATTTCATCCCCAAATATCTCAAGGGCAAGAATGACGCGGGAAGCGTGACCTATTCCTGCCCGCAGTTAGAGCCGATCTTGCAGCCGACCCATGGATGCATCGTGTATCAGGAGCAGGTAATGCAGATCGTTCGTGACCTTGGCGGATACACGCTTGGCCGAAGCGACCTTGTGCGCCGCGCCATGAGCAAAAAGAAGCAGTCCGTCATGGAGAAGGAGCGAGCAAACTTTGTCTACGGCAATCCGGAGGAGGGCGTGCCCGGATGTGCGGCGAACGGCATCAGTGAAAAAGTGGCCAGCCACATCTATGACGAGATGATGGATTTTGCAAAATATGCATTTAATAAGTCACACGCGGCCTGCTATGCCGTAGTGGCTTACCAGACGGCGTTCTTAAAGTATTATTATCCCGTGGAATTTATGGCTGCGCTGATGACCTCCGTCATTGATAACTCTTCCAAGGTATCGGAGTATATTTTAACGTGCCGCAGCATGGGGATCGAGGTGCTGCCGCCTGACGTGAATCAGGGCGAGAGTGGATTTTCCGTGCAGGACGGCAAGATCCGTTATTCCCTGACGGCGATCAAGGGCGTCGGAAGGCCCATCATAGAAGCGCTTGCCGAGGAGAGAAGAGTTGGCGGGCCCTTTACCAACATTAAGGATTTTATTACGCGCATGTCGGAGCATGACATTAATAAGCGCGTCATCGAGAGCTGCATCAAGGCAGGCGCGCTCGATAGTCTCGGCGGCACGAGAAAGCAGTTCATGGCAGTCTACTCCCAGATCATGGAACGGATCGTGCACGACCGAAAGAACAGCATGGCGGGACAGCTGACGCTCTTCGACATTGTGGCGGATGACCAGAAGGAAGAGTTTGACGTGGTACTTCCGAAGGTCGGTGAATATGACAAGGAAATGCTGTTACAGTTTGAAAAGGAAGTACTTGGCGTCTACGTCAGCGGACATCCGCTGGAGGCATGGCAGGAGCTTTGGAGACGTCAGATCACTAACACCAGTTTGGACTTTGCCATCGATGAGGAGACGGGAGAGCCGAAGGTGAATGATCAGGCGACGGTCATCGTGGGCGGCATGATCACGGGGAAAAACGTGAAATATACGAAGAATAATGAGGCCATGGCGTTCATTAACATTGAGGACTTGGTCGGAGGTCTCGAAATCATCGTATTCCCCAAGACGTATTCAGAATGTGGATCCCTCATGCTGGAGGACGCGAAGGTGTTTGTCAAGGGAAGGGTTTCCCTGAAGGAAGACCGTGACGGCAATCCCGTCTGTAACGTCATCTGTGAGCAGATGGCTAGCTTTGAGGAGGCGAAGGAGAGAGCGGATGCAAAGTCTGGCCCGATCTTTCAGGACAGGCGCGGCAGCCGGGAGGGCAACGGAAGAAGCTGGACGCCCGGAAATGCGGGGAGCGGCTGGCAGGGTGGCCGTCGGGACGCCATGCCAAATGCAGGCAGCGCGCAGGGCGGCGGCCAGGCGAACGTAAGGCCCAGTGTCAAAAAGCTTCCCAATGGCGTGTGGATCCAATTTGAGACAATGGAGCAGTTTAAGCAGCGGGAGCAGGAGCTCTTGGATGCGATTGCGGATTCTGACGGAGATGACAATGTTGTCATTTATATAAAGGAAAATAAACAGATCCGTACGCTTCCCGCAAACCGTTGCGTAAAGGCAGATGACGGCTTGAAAAACCGTCTTGGCGTGATTTTTGGTGCAGAAAACGTAAAATTCCGTTTGTGACCTATTGAAATACGGAAAAAAATAGATTAAAATATTTTCTGACGTAATTTTGCGGACAAATTGGGAGGAAACACAATGGAAAAAGAGATCAGAACAATTGGCGTTTTGACCAGCGGCGGCGATGCACCCGGAATGAACGCGGCAATCCGTGCCGTGGTTCGTACCTCCATTGCCAGAGGAATTAAAGTAAAAGGAATCAAGAAAGGCTATCAGGGCCTTTTAAATGAAGAGATCGTAGACCTGGAAGCAAAGGACGTGTCCGACATTATACAGAGAGGCGGTACCATTCTTGGTACGGCACGTTGCCTGGAATTCAAGACTAAGGAAGGTCAGCAGAAGGGCGCGGACATTTGCCGGAAGTATGGCATTGACGGTATCGTGGTCATTGGCGGCGACGGTTCCTACCGCGGAGCGCAGGCACTTTCCAGACTTGGGATCAACACCATCGGCCTTCCCGGCACCATCGACCTTGACATCGCGTGCACGGATTACACCATTGGATTTGATACGGCAGTGAATACGGCAATGCAAGCCATCGACAAGGTTAAGGATACTTCCTCCTCACACGAGCGCTGCAGCATCATCGAGGTTATGGGACGTGATGCAGGCTACATTGCACTTTGGTGCGGCATCGCAAACGGCGCCGAGGACATTCTGCTTCCTGAAAAATATGATTATAATGAGCAGGAACTCATCAATAACATCATCCGCAGCCGTCGTCTTGGAAAGACGCATCACATCATCATCAATGCGGAGGGCATTGGCCATTCCGTATCCATGGCTAGACGAATCGAGGCAGCGACCGGCATTGAGACCAGAGCTACCATTCTCGGTTACATGCAGCGCGGCGGCGAACCCAGCGCAAAGGATCGTTACTATGCATCCATCATGGGAGCTAACGCGGTCGATCTTTTGAGAAACGGGAAGACGAATCGCGTGGTTGGATATAAGGATGGCAAGTTCGTGGACTTCGACATCGAGGAAGCGCTTCAGATGACGAAAACCGTTGATGAGAGAGAGTTTGAGATTTCCAGACTGCTCTCCGTCATGGATGAGAAGGAAAGATAAGAATCCGGCGGTTATGCCCACGCGGCGTAACCGCTTTTTTTGCACGATACGGCCGTCAAGCGAGGATCGTGCTACCCTATCATAAGGAGCTTTGACATGATCACCAGCACGGCAAACGCAAAAGTAAAGCAAGTGGTTCAATGGCAGACAAAGGCCAAGGAGCGAAAAAAGGATCAGGTTTTTCTGGCAGAAGGGATCAAAATGTTTGGGGAAGCCCCTGAAAATTGGATCCGGGAGGCATATCTTACGAAAGAAGCCCTTGAAAAGCTTGAAAATCAGCCCGGGCTTAAGGAGAAGCTAAATCGTATCCCTTGGGAGACGGTTTCGGACGAAGTCATGGAAAAAATGGCGGACGTGCAGACACCGCAGGGCGTTTTGACAATTTTAAAGCGTCCCCAATATGACGTGGAAGAGGTCCTAAAGCACCCCAACGGCTTGTATTTGGTGCTTGAAAATCTGCAAGATCCGGGCAATTTAGGTACAATTATGAGGACTGGTGAAGGGGCCGGAGTCACCGCCGTAATCATGAATAAAACAACGGTTGATATTTTTAACCCTAAGACAATCCGGGCTACAATGGGGTCTATTTACAGAGTGCCTTTCATTTTGGAAGACGACTTGCAAGAAATAATTCAAAAAATGAAAGGTAATCAGATAAAAATCTTTGCCGCACACCTCTTGGGAGAGACGTATTTTACGGGATGCTCCTTCCAAAAGCCCACCGCGTTTCTGATCGGAAACGAAGGTAACGGTCTGTCGAAGGAACTGACCGAAATGGCGGATTCCCTCGTAAAAATCCCTATGGAAGGGAAATTGGAATCCTTGAATGCAGCCGTGGCGGCAGCCCTTTTAATATATGAAGCAAAGCGTCAAAGAAGCTAAAAATGGATTACTACTATAATATAGAAGAAACAGACTCAAAACAGTAGGGAGAAAGAGAGGAAACTATGGAGAAAAAAATCGGATTTATCGGACTTGGAAACATGGCTACCGCCATCATGGGAGGACTCCTTGCCAAGAAAATGGCAAAGCCGGAGAACGTGATCGGGTATGACAAATTTGCCGCTGCGTTGGAAAAGGCAAAAACGAACTATAAAATAACTACCGCTATCAATGAAGAGGCGGTGGCTGAGGCGGCAGACCTCCTGATTTTGGCCGTAAAACCGAATGTTTTGCCCGAGGTTTTGCCAAAGATCGGCAAGGTGGTTCGCAAGAGCACGGTGATCATCAGCATAGCAGCCGGAAAGACTCTCTCATTCTTGGAGGAGGGTCTCGGCAGGAGCGATCTGAAGGTGGTGCGCTGCATGCCCAACACTCCCGCCTTGGTGCTGGAGGGTTGCACGGGCGTATGCGCAAATAAGAACGTGACCAAGAAAGAAATGGATGAGACGTTAAAGCTGCTTGGCTCCTTTGGCAAGGCAAGCGTTGTTCCGGAGAAGCTCATGGACGTGGTGGTAGGCATTAGCGGAAGCTCTCCCGCATACGTATTTATGTTTATCGAGGCTATGGCAGATGCTGCAGTGCTTGCAGGAATGCCTCGCGCACAAGCTTATGAATTTTCCGCACAGGCCGTTCTTGGAAGCGCAAAACTTCTCCTCGAGACGGGCAAACACCCCGGAGAACTCAAGGATATGGTTTGCTCGCCCGGAGGCACCACGATCGAGGCCGTGAAAGTGCTTGAAGAGATGGGATTTAGGGCCTCAGTGATGGATGCCGTGGAAGCCTGCATCGAAAAATCAAAAAATATCTAGGGGTTGACAAAAAAATTTTTTTCTGTTATTATCCTTTGCAACAAAGATTTGTAACAAAATCTTAACAATTTGTCACAAAACCGACTTAACTTTTACTAGTTTTTTTAATAGTTTTCACAAAAATTAGTGACGAAATAAAAGTGTAAAGGATTGGGACAGAGATGAAATCAAATCAAAAATTGTTTGCCAAGGTGATGGGGATATTTTTATCCCTGACGATGGTGCTTCTTTTCGGGCAGACGGTCCTTGCGGCAGCCTTCGATGACGACATGGATTTCCTGAGCGTAGGTGCAGGCATACTGTTCGAGCCGAAACATCTTGACACCACTGAGAAAATCAGTGAAATGGCGCAGACCCTAAACTTGGATCTGGCCACGCTCCAAGAGCCGAAAGAAGAATCGAAGCTCGTTATGGCGAACGTAAAGAAAGAGCTGAACATCCTCGACGACGTGACGGAGGATGCAAAGGTCGTGGGATATCTCTACAAGGACTGTGGCGGAGAGATCCTAGAGAGAAAAGACGGCTGGACAAAGCTTCGTTCCGGAAACATCGTGGGATGGGCGGATGACCAGTATCTGCTCTTTGGTGAAGAGGCGGAAGCCCTGGCCGAGGATGCGGGAAAGAAAATTGCAATCGTATCCACGGACGTGCTTCGCGTCCGCATGGAAGACTCGACAAAATCAGAAATCTATGGCCTTCTTCCTGAGGGCGAGCGCGTTGACGTGCTTGACAAGGAGACGGCTGACGGTTGGATCTGCGTGGACTACAACGGAAAAGACGGGTATGTGGCTTCGGATTACGTAGACGTTACGTTCCAGATCGACGCCGGCGAGACCGTGGAGGAAGTGAAGGCCCGTCAGAAGGCTGAGAGAGAATCGAAGCGCCACGTGAACTATGGCGAGTATACCGTTGATGCAGACACAACGCTCCTTTTGGCAGCACTCATTCATTGTGAGGCCGGCGGAGAACCTTATGAAGGACAGGTAGCAGTGGGCGCCGTTGTCATGAACCGTGTGAGAAGTGCGGCATATCCTGACACCATTCACGGCGTAATCTATGCATCCGGTCAGTTTACGCCAGCCATGAGCGGTAAGGTAAACCGCGTACTTGAGTCCGGTAAGATTTACGAAAGCTGCATCAAGGCAGCTGAAGAGGCACTGTCAGGCGTTTCCAACGTAGGTGACCTGACGCACTTCCGTCGCGTTAACGGCAGGGAAGGTCTCGTGATTGGTAACCACGTGTTCTATTAATGGATTGCGGAATGTCGCAACGTGACAAAAATAAGATAAAAAGTAATGGGCTCGCGTGAGTTGCGCGAGCCTATTTTTATGGATTATCTCAGTTTATGCACGATAAGGAAACCTAAAGTGCAAATAAAAAGATTGCCTGAAACCGCAAATTGTAGTAGACTAGGATCATAGAAAACAGACTAGGGATTGTCGGAAACCGGCATCCCCGCCAAAGTTGCCCCGTCTGTGGCAGAAAGAAGGCAAATATGGATTATGAGATGATTGCATGGATCGTAGTATTAGTTGTTGCAGTCTTGGTTGAGATCATCTCTTTGGGATTGAGCAGCATCTGGTTTGCCGGAGGCGCGCTTGTGGCGCTGATCGTTGCGGCACTGGGCGGACCGATCTGGCTGCAGGTTATCTTGTTCTTAGTTGTTTCATTCCTGCTCTTGATCTTTACCAGACCAATCGCAGTAAAGTATTTTAACAAAGACCGCATTCGCACGAATGCAGAGAGCATTGTTGGAAAGCAGGGAATTGTTATTACGGAACTCAACAATTTAAGAGGTCTCGGCCAGGTTTCCGTCGGCGGTCAGGAATGGAGCGCAAGAAGCTCGGATGACGGCCAGGTGATCTACGAGGGCAGCGTTGTTGAGATCGTTGCGATCAGCGGCGTGAAGCTGATCTGCAAGCCTATCCCCGAAGTGGCTCCCACGGTGACGGAAGCACCAAAGGCAGAGGCTAAGGCGTGAACGCAAACCGCTTTGCGGTTGCAAATAAAGATTCCGCACGGGCGGAAGAGGGTGGTAAAAGATGGCTGATTTGTTAGGTACGAATGCGCGTAGGGAAGAGAGAATGTACAAGGAAGTCTACGTGGACGAGGAAATCTCTGACAGAGCCTATAACGGCGTGATCGGAGCAGTGGTGGTCTACGGACTCTTGGTAAACGTGGCAATCTGTTACATTTTTCAGGACAGAATGCTTTACGTGAATCCCATAGTATTGTACGTCGGTTATTTTGTGTGTTGCATTGTGGGCATGCTTTTGTCGTCTAAGTCTGATAATGCGATCATATCCTTCATCGGATACAATCTTGTGGTGGTTCCGGTCGGTCTGGTGGTATCCATTTCCGTGTATGTTTATGGCGGACTCGGATCCGAACTGGTAGGGCAGGCATTTATCATCACCATGTTGACGACTGCTACCATGTCGGCCATTAGCTTTGCTAAACCGGAGTGGTTTGAAAAACTTGGCGGAGTGCTTATTTCAAGCCTTTTGGGATTGGTGATTTCTGAGATCGTGCTGCTGATCATGGGAAGTGATCAGGTCATTACCGCATGGATCGGTGCCGTTCTCTTCAGCCTGTACATTGGATATGATTTGCACAGGGCGCAGGCATTCCCCAAGACGCTGGACAATGCCGTGGACAGCGCGCTTGACATTTATCTTGACGTGATTAACCTGTTCCTGAGGATTTTACGTATTTTGGGCAGCAAGGGCGGCAGCAAGAGCAGAAGATAATTTTTGCCGTTCAAGTTGCATGACTTATCAATATAACACGTGTGCTGCGATTCAGCACGGAAAGAGGTAAT
The DNA here is from genome assembly GCA_024693365.1 of Acetatifactor sp. Classification (GTDB taxonomy): domain Bacteria; phylum Bacillota; class Clostridia; order Lachnospirales; family Lachnospiraceae; genus Acetatifactor. The sequence goes on from JAILLF010000011.1 coordinate 48,666, forward strand.
TTATGGATGGAATTACTGGCGTACTCATTTTTCTTGTCGTTGTAGCACTGATCATAGCAGTTTCCTGCGTGAAGATCGTTCCCCAGGCGCAAGCCTACGTTATGGAGCGACTTGGCGCTTACCAGGGCACTTGGTCTGTTGGTTTCCACATCAAGCTTCCTCTGATCGATAAGGTTGCAAGACGCGTGAACTTAAAGGAGCAGGTAGCGGACTTCCCGCCTCAGCCCGTTATTACGAAGGATAACGTTACCATGAGAATTGATACCGTTGTCTTCTATCAGATCACTGACCCCAAGCTGTTCACCTATGGCGTTGAGAATCCCATGATGGCAATTGAGAACTTGACCGCCACGACCCTTCGTAACATCATCGGTGATCTTGAACTGGACCAGACCCTGACCAGCCGTGAAACCATCAACACCAAGATGCGTGCACAGCTCGACATTGCCACCGACCCTTGGGGCATCAAGGTAAACCGCGTAGAGTTAAAGAACATCATTCCCCCTGCTGAGATCCAGAATGCCATGGAGAAGCAGATGAAGGCAGAGCGTGAAAGACGTGAGGCAGTTACGCGTGCAGAAGGTGAAAAGAAGGCTAGCATCCTTTCAGCAGAAGGTGAAAAGGAATCCGCAATTCTTCGCGCAGAGGCTGACAAGCAGTCCGCGATCCTCCGTGCAGAAGCTCAGAAGGAAAAGATGATCCGTGAGGCAGAAGGTCAGGCAGAAGCAATCCTGAAAGTGCAGCAGGCTCATGCAGACGGTATCCGCATGCTGAAGGAAGCCGGCGCAGACGAGGCAGTACTGAAGATCAAGAGCCTCGAGGCATTTGAGAAGGTTGCAGACGGTCAGGCAACGACCATCCTGCTTCCCGCAGAGCTGAACGGCATTGCGAGCGTAGGTGCAGCACTCAAGCAGACCATGAAGAATTAAACATAATGACATAGACAATTGAACAGGTTCGATTGTGAAAATGGAGGAGACTATAGCGTTTCTACGCCATAGTCTCTTTTTTACCCCAAATTTGGAGGTGACGGAGCCGTGTTGGATCAATTTGAGCAAGATGCCATGGATGTTGAGACCCGGTGGGAGCAAAGAAAAAAACAAGAATACGTTCAGAAAGATGAAATTTCAACCCAAAGCTATAACGCGTTTCTTGGGGGCATATTTATCTACGGTCTTTTGGTGGACGCCTGCACTTGCGTGAGCCTTGGAAACAAAATTGTCCATTATTCGCCGGTTTTACTTTTGGTAATTTATCTTGTGTGTCTGTTTCTGGGGAAAAAAATATCCGTTACTTCCAGCAATCCGCTCGTGACTTTTTTGGGATATAACCTGGTGACCGCGCCACTTGGATTGATTATCGCGGCCATCCTTTACGGCGGCATGGGGAGTGATTTCCGCAACGTCATTGCGCAGACGGTATTAATCACGGCAGGGATAATTGCGTGCGTGACCATAATAAGCGTAATAATTCCGGAATGGCTTCTGGATTATGGCATGACTGCTTTGGCGCTGGTGGGCAGCATGGTGACGACGGAGCTGGTAATACTGGCCTTTGGTCTTCCGCAGTCTGGCCCGGCTTGGGCGTTCGCGTTTTTGCTTGGCATGCGCATCACGAATCATTATCGAAAGGCACAGACTTTCCAAAAAACGCTGAGCAATGCAGTAAACGGAGCGTTGGACGTTTATCTGGATATCATTAATATTTTTGTGCTGATCGCACAGATTATGTCATTATTTTCACGTAATGACGGTTCGGGAGCGAATGAATAAGGATGAATCCCTTTTTGAAACCGCAAACACTTGAAAAACTTGCAGTTTTGAAGTATGATTAAAATCTAATATTATGTTTTTTATTTAGAGTGATTGTGAAACGGAGGTACGGTATGGACTTAAAGGGACGTGATTTTTTAAAACTGCTTGATTTTACGCTGGAGGAGATTACCTATCTGCTTGATCTGGCAGCAGATCTGAAGGATAAGAAGAAAAAGGGGATTCCCGTAGACAAGCTGCGCGGAAAGAACGTGGCATTGATCTTTGAGAAGACCAGTACCAGAACGCGCTGTTCCTTTGAGGTGGCCGCACGCGACCTTGGCATGGGCTGCACTTACCTGGATCCTGCGGGTTCCCAGATTGGAAAAAAGGAGAGCATCGCCGATACCGCACGCGTTCTCTCGAGCATGTACGAAGGAATTGAGTATCGCGGCTATGGACAGGAGATCGTGGAGGAGCTGGCAAAGTACTCCAAGGTACCCGTGTGGAATGGACTTACCAATGAATTCCATCCCACGCAGATGCTTGCCGACTTTCTCACCATCCGTGAGCATTTTGGATATTTAAAGGGCATTAAATTAGCATACATGGGCGACGCACGCTATAACATGGGCAACTCCCTGATGGTAGCCTGCGCAAAGATGGGCATGCATTTTGTTGCCTGCACCACACCGAAATATTTCCCTGCGCCTGAGCTGGTTGCAACCTGCGAAGAGATCGCAAAGCAGACGGGCGGCAGCATCACTCTGACCAGTGACGCCATGGCAGGCACTAAGAATGCCGATGTCATCTACACGGACGTTTGGGTATCCATGGGCGAGCCGGATGAAGTTTGGACGGAGCGAATCAATGACCTGACCCCGTATCAGGTGAATTCCGCCATCATGAAGAACGCCGGCGAGAAGGCGATTTTCCTGCACTGCCTGCCTGCATTCCATGACTTAAAGACCAAGATCGGTGCAGAGATGGGTCAACGCTTTGGCATCACCGAGATGGAAGTGACGGACGAAGTGTTTGAGTCCGCACAGTCCCTTGTTTTTGAAGAGGCCGAGAACCGCATGCACACCATCAAGGCCGTTATGGCAGCAACCCTGGGCTATCAGCAGTAAATGCCGGGCAATTCATTTGTGAGCGTATGAAAGCAGACATTATCACCCTTCTTAGACAGCGTGGCACCTATGTCTCCGGGCAGGAGCTCTGTGAACGGTATGGCGTGTCGAGAACCGCCGTCTGGAAGGCCATGGAACAATTAAAGAAAGACGGTTATCAGATCGAGGCCGTGAAAAACCGGGGATATCTTCTCAGGGAGGATGCTCGCGGAGTATTTGGGCGTACGGAGATAGAAAGCCGCAGAAAATCTAAGTGGGTTGGTCAGACACTGGTCTTTTATGACCAGACGGATTCCACCAACATGCAGGCAAAGCGCCTTGCAGAGGAGGGAGCGCCGGACGGAACGGTGGTTGTCGCAGACTGCCAGAGCGCAGGCCGCGGAAGAAGAGGCCGGGCGTGGACGAGTCCGCCGGGAACCAATCTGTACTTTACGTTGTTGCTCCGCCCAAGGATTACACCGGACAAAGCATCCATGTTGACGTTGGTCATGGCACTTGCCGTGGCAAAGGGGATCCATAAAACCTTACAGCCATGCGTGCAATGCCAAGCGAAAGATACCGCGGGAAAGCCTGCCTCGGAAAAACATGGTGCTGACGCGACTGCCGTCGGAATCAAGTGGCCCAACGACATCGTCATTGACGGACGGAAGGTTTGCGGGATCCTGACGGAGCTGAGCCTCTCCGTGGAGCAGGATTGCATTGATTATCTTGTGATCGGCACTGGGATCAACGTTGCAAGGCAAAGCTTTCCGGAGGAACTGGCGGGGCACGCGATCTCCCTGGAAGAGATTTATGGCTCCGTAAACCGGAGTGAGCTCCTTGCCAACGTGTTAGAGGCATTTGAGGAGGTTTACGGGCAGTTTCTTAGGACGCAAAGTCTGGAGTATTTAAGACCGGCCTATGACGCGCTTCTTGTTAGCAAGGACAAAAGCGTTCGCGTTCTTGATCCCAAAGGAGAATATGACGGAATTGCGCGCGGCATCCAAAACACGGGGGAACTGATCGTGGAACTCCCGGACGGGAGCGTGAAAAACGTTTATGCGGGTGAGGTGTCCGTGCGAGGCATCTATGGTTACGTGTAGCCGTCCGCGCGTAAATTCATTTGCGTGGCTTGTGGCAAAGCACCGCGATGAGACGGAACTGAGGTAAAGCGCCGCGATGAGACGGAACTGAGGTAAAGCGCTGCGATGAGACCAAACCGAGGCAAAGCGCCGCGATGGAACGGGCTTGAAACAAAGCGCCCCCTTAAGGCAGGTGCTGGGAAGGAAAAAGATGTCAGAAGAAAGAATCGTGCTCTGCGGTGCCAATGCCTATGAGCAGAAGTATTATTTCAACAAGGATTTTGATAAGATCCCTCAATCCATCAAGGACGAACTGCATATCATCTGCGTACTGTTTACGCAGGAGGTGGGTGGCATATTCACCATTGTCTTTGAGGAAGACGGATCGATTTCGCTTGAGACCAATGCGGAAGAGGACGACATCACTTATGACGAGATTTCCAGCGGACTTTTGATCAACGAGATCCGCAGAAAACGGCAGGAGCTCTTTGAATCCCTGCAGCTTTATTACAAAGTGTTTGTCAAGAAGGAAGACGTTTCGGAATTATTGTCACGAGAGGATTTGTAAATATAATACGTGATTGTCACGAGAGGATTTGTGGTTGCAGTACGTGGTTGTCACGAGAGGATTTGTGGTTGCAGTACGTGGTTGTCACGTGAGGATTTGGGATTGTTTGCGTGAGAACGCGGAGGAGGGGAATAAATGAATTTTAAGAGTGTCAGATGCCCTAGTTGCAGTAGTCCGTCCGTAAAGGAAATTAGCACTGGCAAATTCGTTTGCGAGAGCTGCGGAACCTCCTTTATGGCCGACTATGACAAGGAGGACGTGGAATACGAGAAGCTCAAACAGCAGGCAGAACGCGAAAAGAGAGAGTTTGAGCAAAAACAGAATGCAATGAATCAGGTTCGCCACATCCAACAAAGCCAGCAGAAGGCCGGGAAAATTGTGGCGCTTGTGATCGTTTGCGTGTTTGCCATGATTTTTATCATTAATGCCATTATCTTTTCTACGGTTGCCAGGTCCGCTCTTTCCCATCAACAGTCCGCCGCAAGCAAAAGGGCCGAGCAGGAGGAACGCAAGAAACAGCTTGAAGAAGAGGCCAGACAGCTTAGAGAGTCCCAAGAGAAGGCTTTGGAGGCAGAAAGGGCAGCGAAGCTGGCGGCATACAAAGTGACGCCGGAGGATCTTCTGGCAGATGAGTTTTTTGTGGAAAATGCCACGGCAGCCCTCAGAACCAAGCTGGATTCCAATACGACCCTCGTCTGGACAAACTGGGTTTGGAATGAGGAGCCGGAATATCTGACGAGCTATCTGCTGACGGCCAAGGATGACAATGCGAGGCCGCATAACATGATCATCAATATCTACAAGGTTCACTGGGATAAGGAATACGATAAAGAAAAGGGCAAGGTTGAAAAATACGTGATGTACGATGCCACGTGCCTGGAGGACGTGATGCTGGATGCAAGCGGCGTCGTGAACTCGACGTACTCGTGTGACGGAATATGGCACAGTGAGATCATCGTAAACCAGTTCCTAAACGGATACACGGATTATGATCAATTGATCCGTGAGGAAGTCTTAGGACAGTCCGGATATAATTACGTGGAATTCCAATTCCCTGGCGCAGTGAAGGGAAATGAGCAGGACGGCTCTGAAGGTAATACGGAAGAGACAACGGAACCAAACGGTGAGGATTCCTTTTGGGACGATGATGCCGCTGACGGTAATGACTTGCTTTGGGACGACCTTGAAACTGACGATGAGGAATAAATAATGACGATATGACAGGCATCTACTGCGAAAAGGAGAGGTGACCATTATGATCTTAGTAGTTGACGTAGGAAATACCAACCTGACTTGGGGCGTTTATGACGGGAAAGTGTTGAAAGCGACCTTCCGGATGACAACAAAGACACCGCGCACTTCCGATGAGTACGGCGTACTCCTCACGGAAATGCTTAGAAATCATGGCGTGGATCCCATGGAGCTCGAGGGTTCCATTGTGGCGAGCGTCGTGCCGGACGTCATGCATGCCCTGTTGGGCGCGCTTAGACGCTACACGAATACAAAGCCGATGAATGTTGGTCCGGGGATCAAGACCGGCATCAAGGTAGCCGGGGAGGACCCGAAGGGCATTGGCGCCGATCGTATTGTCGACATTGTTGCCGCCTATGAAAAATATGGCGCGCCGGCACTTGTACTTGACTTTGGCACTGCGACGACCTATGACCTTGTGACGGAGGGCGGCAACTTTAACGTCGGCGTCACCGCACCCGGAATCAAGATCAGTTCGGAGGCTCTTTGGAAAGAAACGGCCAAGCTTCCTAACGTGGAGATCAAGAAGCCCAAGACCATTCTTGCGCAGGAGACCACCACCAGCATGCAGGCAGGTCTCTTCTACGGACAGATCGGCCAGACGGAATACATTGTCCGAAAGATCAAGGAGGAGAGCGGCATCAGGAACCTTAAGGTGATCGCGACCGGTGGCCTTGGCAGGCTGATTGCGGAAGAGACGGACAGCATCGACGTCTATGATCCCTCTCTGACGCTGGACGGCCTGCGGATCATATACGAAAAGAACAAACACTGACAGCGAGAACAAAACGACGTTACGGCAAAAACAACGATCGATGGAAAATAATGATCGATGAAAACAACGCCCCACGTAAAATAATCGTCGGAGAAAACAATCAACGGAAAGAGACGGAACATATTCGCATGAGCAAGCTCGTCATCGGAAACGTCACACTTGAAAACAACGTAATTTTAGCGCCCATGGCAGGTGTCACAGACCTGCCATTTCGTTTGCTCTGCCGGGAAATGGGAGTGGGCCTTGTCTGCATGGAGATGGTCAGCGCCAAGGCCATATATTATAACAACAAAAATACCGAGGAACTGTTAAAGGTTCATCCCGGAGAGCTTCCGGCATCCCTGCAGCTCTTTGGATCGGATCCGGAGATTCTTGCAGCCATGGCGGCAAGAGTGCAGGACCGGCCATACAGCTTTATCGACCTCAACATGGGATGCCCCGTTCCAAAGGTTGTAAACAATGGCGAAGGCAGTGCCCTCATGAAAAATCCAAAGCTAGCGGAACAGATTTTTACCTCTGTGGTAAATTCAGTCAAAAAACCTGTCACCGTCAAGATCCGGAAGGGCTTTGACGATACCCGCGTCAATGCCGTGGAGATCGCAAGGATCGCGGAGGGCTGCGGCATTGCCGCCATCGCCGTGCATGGACGAACCAGGGAACAATACTACAGCGGAAAAGCAGATTGGGATATTATACGGCAGGTCAAGGAAGCAGTGAAAATTCCCGTCATTGGCAACGGCGACGTGGACAGTCCGGAAAAGGCTCGAAAGCTCCTGGATGAGACCGGTTGCGACGGCGTTATGATCGGCCGCGGCGCCCAGGGAAATCCCTGGATCTTCCGGGAGACCATTCATTACCTGGAGACCGGTGAATTGATGCCAAAGCCGACAAACGCAGAGAAGCGTGAGCTCGTGCGAAGGCATGCGCAGATGGAATTGGAATACAAGGGAGAGTATACCGCCGTTCGGGAGATGCGAAGACATCTTTCCTGGTATACCTTTGGCATGCCCGGCGCGGCGCGCCTTCGGGGCACCATCAACCAGATGGAGACCATGGACGAGCTGCTGCAGATTATTGATTCCGCATTCTCTTGAAACAGCGCTGAAACAGCATCCACGTGCAAAATAGAAACTACGTACGCTTGACGAAACTACGATTGATGAAACTCTTTACACCGCCTACGATTGATGAAACTCTTGACAGCGAAAACAAAAATGATTATAATACTGTCGCATGAGAGACAATATTTGGAAACCATCCGTAATCACGTGGAAGCGGAGCTGATAGATCAAACAATATTGGAGGGCATGACTAAAATGCAGGAAAAAAAGAACATTTTGACCTATGAAGGTTTGCGTAAGTATGAGGATGAGCTTCATGAGCTCAAGGTCGTAAGACGTCAGGAGGTTGCTCAGAAGATCAAAGAGGCCAGAGAGCAGGGAGATCTTTCCGAGAATGCCGAATATGATGCAGCAAAGGATGAGCAGCGTGACATCGAAGCCCGCATCGAGGAACTTGAAAAGATCCTGAAAAATGCAGAGGTTGTCGTAGAAGACGAAGTAGACCTGAAAAAGATTAACATCGGTTGCAGCGTGAAGATTCTTGATTTGGAATTTAGCGAGGAGTTGACCTACAAGATCGTTGGATCTACCGAGGCAAACAGCTTAAAGGGCAAGATTTCCAACGAGAGTCCCGTAGGTAAGGCCCTGATCGGACATAAGGTTGGCGATTCCGTTGAGGTAGAGACCCAAGCAGGCGTATTTACCTATAAGGTACTTGGCATCACCAGAAGCAACTAAGAAAAACTGCCGGTGCATCCCGGCACTTTCAAATGAATTCAGATCATCTTCGGAGCGGCAAAGCTTATTTTGCCGCTCTCGATTTAAGAAGAGAATCAGCAAGGCTTGCGGCAGCGCCGCGGTCAGGCTGAAAAAGCGATAAATTAACAGTAAGGAGAGAAAACAGTGGCAGAGACGCAGAACAACCAGAATCAAAACAATCAGAACGCCCCCGTGCAGGACGTAAACCAGCTCTTAAAGGTTCGCCGCGAGAAACTTGCAGCCCTGCAGGAAGCAGGCAAGGATCCCTTCCAGATCACGAAATTTGACGTGGACACTCACAGCACCGATATTAAGGAAAACTATGCCGAGCTTGAGGGCAAAACCGTTACCATCGCCGGCAGAATGATGTTCAAGCGCGTCATGGGTAAGGCGTCCTTCTGCAACCTTCAGGACTTAAAGGGCAGCATTCAGTGCTACGTCGCAAGAGATTCCATCGGCGAGGAACCTTACGCCGACTTCAAGAAATATGACATTGGCGACATCCTGGGCATCACCGGCGAAGTCTTCACCACAAAGACCGGTGAGATCTCCGTTCACGCTTCTTCCGTAACGCTCCTTACCAAGAGCCTCCAGATTCTGCCCGAGAAGTTCCATGGCCTCACCGACACCGACACGCAGTATCGCCAAAGATACGTTGACCTCATCATGAACGCCGATTCCAAGGAGACCTTTATCAAGCGTTCCAAGATCATCAAGGAGATCCGTAACTTCCTTGACGGCCGCGACTTCATGGAGGTTGAGACCCCCATGCTTGTATCCAACGCCGGCGGCGCTGCCGCAAGACCCTTTGAGACCCATTACAATGCGCTTGATGAGGACGTAAAGCTCCGCATTTCCCTCGAGCTCTACTTAAAGAGACTGATCGTTGGAGGACTTGAGAGAGTCTACGAAATTGGCCGCGTATTCCGTAACGAGGGCGTTGACACCAGACATAACCCTGAGTTCACCCTGATGGAGCTCTACCAGGCCTACACCGACTATGAGGGCATGATGGAGCTTACCGAGAGCATGTTCAAATACCTTGCCGAGAAGGTTTGCGGAACCTCCGTCATCACCTACAACGGCATCCAGATCGATTTTGGAAAGCCCTTTGAGCGCATCACCATGATCGACTGTATTAAGAAGTACGCAGGCGTTGACTTTGACGCCGTTAAGACCGACGAGGAAGCAAAGAAGCTCGCCGATGAGCACCACGTAGAGTACGAGGCACGCCACACCAAGGGCGACATTGTAAACCTCTTCTTCGAAGAGTTCTGCGAGAAGAACCTGATCCAGCCCACCTTTGTCATGGATCATCCCATCGCCATCTCTCCCCTGACGAAGAAGAAGCCCTCCGACCCCGAGAAGGTAGAGCGCTTCGAACTCTTCATCAATACCTGGGAGATGTGCAACGCTTACTCCGAGCTTAACGACCCTATCGACCAGAGAGAAAGATTTGCCGCACAGGACGCTGCCTTCGCGGCAGGCGACGAGGAGGCAAACCACACGGATGAAGACTTCCTGAACGCATTGGAGATCGGCATGCCCCCCACAGGCGGCATTGGCTATGGCATCGACAGACTTGTGATGCTTTTGACCGACAGCCCTGCAATCCGTGACGTACTGCTCTTCCCGACTATGCGCAGCATTAAGAAATAAACCCAATAAATATAAGGGCTTCGGGACTCGAAAATCATTTTGACCACAAAAAGACTACAAGTCAAAATGACTTTATGGGAATTTATCAGAAATGATTTTGTGTGAGTTTAGTTTTTTTATCATTTGTGCCAGCCGTTTTTGGGCCACTTTCTATGTAATGTAGGAAGTGGCCTTTTTTGTTTGGAAAATTCCTTTCCGTCAAATTTTTATTCGAAGGGAGACTAAAGCATGAATTTGGAACAGGGGGATTTCTTTCCGGAAGAGAACCTGGATGAGGTTCGGGACAAGACGCGCATACTGAGACGAAAATACTTGAAGCTTCCCTTGTATAACCTCACATTATTCCGATCGAAAAGCTGATATTCTTCCGATTTGGGCGTTTAACGTGTGAGATTATAGATCAACCAAATAAAGATGACTTTGTTCGGAAATATATTCAGAAGGATATCAAATACAAATTGACATCCTTCTGAATAATGTTTATACTGTAGGAGATGATAGATGCAAAGGGGGTATGTCCATATGAAATCCTGCAAGCAAATGGCTGTGGTATGGGGAATATCGGAGCGTAGAGTGACGGAATTCTGCAAGGAAGGTATGATTCCCGGAGCTGTTAAGGTAGGTAAGAGATGGCAGATACCGGATGATGCAAAGCGTCCGGCTGATAAGCGTATCGTTACAGGACGATATATCAAGTCGGGAGTAGAGAATGAAAAAAAACCACTTCCGGTAGGAATATCGGATTATATCCGTGCACAGTCAGAATA
>JAILLF010000002.1 GCA_024693365.1 Acetatifactor sp.
TGAAGATGAAAGTCGGGCTTACCTTTGCGTGCATGAACTTAAAAAAGCTGGCAAACATGATGGATAAGATGGGATTACTTGGCGGCCCAAACAAGCCGTTTTTAGCCACTTTTTTGATAAAAGCAGCATTTGCATAAAAAAAAGAGGTTTTGGATGCCTTTCCAAAACCTCTTTTGTCTTCAATCTGAGGGATGGTTCAAATGAACCATCCCTTTTTCCAGTAATAAGAATAATGCATATTAAGAATCTTTTCAATTTACTATTCATCTCGAAGTCCCCCCATTTAGAAATCTTTTCCAAAGCTTCATTCCTACTAGTCAAGGTTTCGTTTTATTTTTATTGGCATATCCTTTTCCTCCGTAGCACCCCATTTCTCAAGTTCTTTCTCGTACTTCTGTTCAACCGAAATAAGATGGTAATCAACATCCCCTTTATCTTCGAACTTTGTCATTCTTATAAGCGTTTCATTTAGATTTCTAACGGAAAAACTGATTCCCTCCTGTGATTCAAAATAGATTCCAGGCAATTCCGTTTTATCGTCATGTCTGATTATGACATAAATATAGCCTTCGAGCACCACAGTTTCACTAGGATACGGTATGATCTCATCATCCGTACCGACAAATCCATAAGTCTGATATGTTTCCTTGTCATATTCCTGAAAAAAATCCTTATCCATCGTGAATTTGCATGCGAAAAAACCTGGCATTACATATGTTGCACATAATCCCAAGATGTTTTCGGCATCATATTCACATACTTTCATTTCTTTCGAAACCTCAAAAGGGACCGTTTCCGTTGCCGGTTTGCTCGTTTGATCCGCGGAAGTTGTGTTTGGCGTTTCCTTTGAAGCAGTAATCTGACATCCTGTCAACAGCATTACAAACAACAATAAAGCAATGATCCATGAGCTCTTCATACCAATTCACCTCCATATAGTAATAATATCCGACACATGAGGCTTATGTCAATTAGTTTCCATTTCATGGGATTAAATAAGAGCAGGAATCACTTCCTGCTCTTTCCGTCACCCAAACATGCTTGGGAACTGCGTATTCCTTAATTTATCCTGATAGACGTCCGTCATAAAATTGCGCACGTAGATGAGGTCATCCTCCGTGACGTCGGCAAGCTTTGCACGCTTCTTAAAGCCATCCTTCACCCAGGTAACCCGCACAAAATAAGCCGTTCCCCTGGCAGGCTTCACCATCGGGATCAGCCCGTCCTTCTGCACGCCGTCATTTTCCACGTACAGGAAATTCTCCTCCAATCCAAAGCCTGACATCCCGTTTACCACCAGGTACATGGTGTCCATGCGGTTTAAGGAAATAAAGCTTACGTCACCCTCAAATGCCATGAGCGGTGCCATGACCTCTTCCATGAAACCGTCCTCCACGTCGAGCTCCACTTCCTTTGCCGGCTGGTGCACTTCCTTCATGATCACAATTTTTCCCATAACGTCCTCCCCCCTGAACAGATATAACGACAATTTGCAACCATATTTATTATAAAAGAATTCCTTAAGATTGTAAATACTTTCTAAAACCCCTTGCATATTCCGTAACATTGGTGTATGCTATATGTAGTATCAAAAACTACATGTGATTTTTCTTTCGTCTGTCTCGTGGTTTTTATGCCACAACTCATAAAATGATGATTGGAAATTTACCATATGGAAAGGAAGTGTTCATCATGACGGTAGCAGAATTAAAAACATATCTGGCAGATCATCTGATTCCCTCCAAGCTTTATCAGATCGGCGGCGAGACGGATGGACGCATCTGTCTCGAAAAGGAAAACGGGCGTTGGGAGGTTTTCTTCTGTGAAGGAAAAAAGAAGATTGGCACGCTCTTTTTCAAGGATGAAAACAGTGCCTGCGCGCGTATGCTCAAAGAAATCTCCAAGGTGATGGAGCTTTTGTATGACGCTCCCCGTTCCCTCGCATAAGCCGCCCCGCAAATTGGATATGTTACGCGAAACCAAACCCTCGAAGCCTGTCTTCGGGGGTTTTTTAGGTTTACATTTCCTCCCCGTTATGATAAAATACCTACAGTAAATTATAGGATTATTCCACGAGGTTTCTTATGAAAACACGCTATAAGCTCCTATCGATCATCGCATTTTTAATACTCTTCTTTTGCGGTCTTAGTCTTCTATATCGTGTCTTTTCCTGGAAGGACACCTCCGGCGACTACTTTTCCTCCGTAAATCAATTTTATTCCATGAAGCATAACGTGGTTGACGTTGCGTTCTTTGGTCCCAGCACCACGTATTCCAGCATAAATCCCGCCATTTTCTGGGAAAACTGCGGCATCGCCGCATTTAACAATGCCGTTTCCGGTCAGGACAGAAACGCTTCCACTTATTACGTCAAGGAAGTGCTGAAAACCCAGTCTCCCAAGGTAATCGTTCTTTCCGCTTCTTTTTTTTACACGGACGTTTATGCCGTTCCAGGGAACCTGCTGCGTAACACCTTGTCCCTGAAGGAATCACCAAACTCCGTCGCCCTGATCAATGAGCTTGTCACAAAAAATGATGCGGTCAAGGGCGAAAACGAGATCAAGGATTATTATCTGCGCTGGCCCATCGTCCACAGCCGTTATCGCGAATTGCAAGAAGAAGATTTTCATCCCGTTGCGGAATACGAAAACTGTCTCGGATACCAATACAGCTGTGACGTTGGAAATCTGGAAGGCTTGGGCGACGTCAGTTTCGACCTCTCCGAGTCTACGGAGATCAGCGCCGGAAATAAGCAGTGGATCGACAACTTAAAAAAGTTGAGTGAAGAACAAGGTTTTCAATTGTTGATCCTGTCCGTACCCACGGCTTTTTACCCCCAGCAAAGAGCTTGCCTAAACGGCTGCTTCCAGTACCTGGATGAAATCGGCGTGCCTTATCTTGACCTCAACTTCCATATGGATGAGATGGATTTTGTTCCGGCCACTGACATGGCCGACAGAAATCACTACAACGTATTGGGTGCCAGAAAGATCTGCAATTATCTCTCCGATTATCTGACACAGAACTATTCCCTGCCCGACAGACGCGGACAAAAGGGGTATGAGCGCTATGACCAGTGCCTGGAAACTTATTACCACAAGTGTTTGGAGGTTGAGACGCTTCCTTCCGCTGACGCCCAGACGCTGGTTGACGTTCCGCTCAATTACACGGATCTGATCGTTTCCATCACCTTGCATCCGGAAAGTGAACCCCGCCCTGAATTTGTCGATTTTTTGGAAGCTGTCGGCGCTTCTCCCGACGAGATCGCCAAGGGAGGCACTTGGCTTTGGAAGGACGGTTCCCTGATCCATTCTCCCTCAAGAACGCAATACGGATACCAGTTAACCCCCAACAAATATATTTACGTTACGCCGACGGACGTCTTGGGAGCCGACCAAGTCTTCATTGGGAAAGACGTCTGCGTCACTTCGGAAATGGGCGGGAGCATCATCATTATCTATGACGCCGTTTTGGATAAAGTGATAACCCTTCGACAATTCGAGTAAAGTTTCCTTAGGAGGTGCCCTCTTGTCACTCACAGCATTTCATTATCTGACGTTTTTAGCCGTCACGGTATTGTTATATTACGTTTTGCCCCGCAAAATAAGGTGGATGGGGATTTTGGCCGGCGATGCCTACTTTTTATGGCGAGGCAATTCCCTGACGGAGCTCCTCGTTTGGCTCGGCATGGCGCTGTTTACTTACGCCATATCCACTTGCGTGAATTACCTGACGGAAGAAAAAAGCAAAAAGGCCATAACGATGCTTGGCGTGATCGCGTTGGCCGGAGCACTGATCCTTTTGCAGGATTCCTCTTTCTTTGGGCTTCCTGACTTAAACGTCTCCCCCATTGGCATTTCCTATTTTTCCCTTTCCTGGATTGCTTATCTGGTGGAAGCCTACTGTGGCACCAGCCCCGTTCAGAAGAATCCACTGAAGTTTTTGGCATTTGCCGGTTTCTTTCCCCTGCTGACCTCCGGACCCATCGTCAAATACAAGGAAGTCGGGGAAAGCGTTACGTCCGGCAACGCCCTTTCCCTCGACAACGTAACAAACGGCGCCGCCAGGATTGCCTGGGGCTTTATGAAAAAGCTGGTCATCGCTGACAGGATCGCAGTCTTTATCAATACGGTTTACGGCAATCCCTATCGCTATCCCGGCCTGTTTTTCCACGTGGCAAACGTCTTCTTCATCATTCAGCTCTATGCCGACTTTTCCGGATGCATTGACATCGCGCTTGGAAGCGCGGAGATGCTTGGCATCAAGCTTCCTGAAAACTTTGAGCTTCCCTTCCTCTCGCAGACGCTTGAGGAGTTTTGGAGAAAATGGCACGTTACGCTGGGCGGCTGGATCCGTGACTTTATCCTGTACCCCATTCTGAAATCGCCCTTGTTCCAAGCGATCGGAAAAACTTCGAAAAAGCTTTTTGGCAAAAAGACCGGCAAGAAGATCCCCGTATGGATCGGCCTGATGATCTCTTGGTTCCTCGTGGGCTTTTGGCATGGCGGCGGCTGGAATTACATTTTTGGCGTCGGCCTGCTCTTTGGCACCATCATTATCCTGGGTCAAATGCTGGATCCCGTCTTTACTTGGATCCTGAAGATATTGCACGTCAATACGGAGGCCCTTTCCTGGAAGGGATTTCGCATTGTAAGGACTTGGTTTTTCTTTGGCACCGGCCTTTCCTTCTTCCGCGCCGGCAGTTTGATGACTGGCTTCCGCAACCTAAAGCTCGCCTATACTACGTTCAACCCTTGGATTTTCTTTACCGGAGAGCTTTACGAACTGGGACTGGACCGGACGGAATTTAACATCCTGCTTTTCTTCCTGGCACTCGTTGCCATCGCCGGGATCGTGCGTTTCCGCACCGGCAAGTCCATCCGTGCCCTCATGGCAGAGCAGAACGCCTTGTTCCGCTGGATCGCTTACGCGCTCCTTGTCTACGCCATCATCATTTACGGCTGCTACGGAACCGGCTTCGAGTCCGCATCCTTCATCTACCAAGGCTTCTAAAAATGTGTCACGGGGACGTGTCTACTGACACGTTTCAACCAACTATTTAGGAGGAACTATGAAAGAACTTGAATATCCTTTCGATGGGGAATGGATCCTCAGCAAGAAAAAAAGCATAAAGAAGCAACTTTTGCAAGAAAATGGTCCTTTCCTGCAAAAGAAGATTGCCGTGCTCGGCGGTTCCACCACCAGCAATATCTGCGTGCTCCTGGATCTGTTTTTGTTGAATCAGGGCATTCAGGCAAGCTTTTATGAATCGGAGTATGCGCAGTATTATGCGGATGCCATGTTCGACAATCCGGAGCTGATGGAATTCCATCCCGATCTCATTTTCATCCACACCTCCAATGTCAACGTAAAGCACTACCCGTCCATCCAGGATTCTGACGACGAGGTTACCGCAAAGCTTGACCTCACGTATCAGGAGTTTGAGGGGATGTGGGAGCATCTAAACGCGACTCATCACTGCCCCATCATCCAGAACAACATGGAGCTTCCCTCCTACCGCCTTCTTGGCAATTATGACTGCGTGGACGTCCGCGGGCGCGTGAGCTTTCTAAACCGCTTAAACGAGCGTTTTGCGGAATATGCGAGAAGCCATGACTTTTTCCATATCCACGACATTGCTTATCTGTCTGCCGTAGTCGGGCTGGACCGCTTCTCCGACCCCTTCTACTGGCACATGTACAAATATGCCGTCGGCGTGCCCGTCATGGCAGACTTTTGTTACAATTTGAGCCATATCATCAAAGCCATCTACGGCAAGAATAAAAAGGCCTTCGTCCTAGACCTCGACAATACGCTCTGGGGCGGCATTGTCGGCGACGACGGCCCGGAGAATCTGGAGGTTGGCCAGGAGACCAGCATGGGGCAGGCCTACGATGCCTTCCAGACCTATCTAAAGGCCCACAAGGACATTGGCATCCTTTTGAACGTGAACTCCAAGAATGAGGCGGAAAACGCGCTTGCCGGGCTCAGCCATCAGGACTGTGTGTTGAAGCCCGATGACTTCATGGTGATCAAGGCGAACTGGGAACCCAAGAATCTGAATACTGCCGCCATTGCAGAGGAGCTGAATTTGGGCGTCGACAGCTTTGTCTTCGTGGATGATAATCCCGCAGAGCGCGAGATCATCAGCTCCACCATAAAGGGCATCAGCGTTCCCGAGATCACCACCGTCGACAAGTATATCCGCGAGATCGACCGTCACGGCTACTTCGAAGTATTAAAGCTCTCCAAGGACGACCTGTCCCGCAACGAAATGTACAAGGCAAACCTGCAGCGCGCGCAGACCATGAAGAGCTTTGCCGACTATGGCGAATACCTGAAATCCCTGGAGATGAAGGGCGTCATCAAACCCTTTGAGCCCCTCTATGAGGCCCGGATCGCACAGCTGACCAACAAGAGCAATCAGTTTAACCTGACGACCAAGCGCTATTCCCAGAGTGAGATCGAGGAAGCTGCCTCGACCCGCTTTACCTTCTACGGAAAGCTTTCGGATAAGTTTGGCGATAACGGCGTGGTCACCGTTGCAATCGGAAGGCCGGAAGGCGATGCGCTCCATATGGAGCTTTGGCTCATGAGCTGCCGCGTGCTTAAGCGCGACATGGAGCTTGCGCTTCTCGATGCCATCGTCCACCGCTGCAAGGCAAACGGCATCACGCGCATCATCGGCTACTACTATCCCACGGCCAAGAACGCCATGGTTAAGAGCTTTTACGAAACCCTGGGATTTGATAAACTGTCAGAGGATGCGGAAGGAAACAGCACTTGGGAATTCCGGATCCCCGAATGCTATGAGAATCAAAACAAATATATCGAAGTAACGGAGGATTGATCATGACCAGAGAAGAAGCTTACGAAAAATTAAACAAGGTGTTTCAGGAAGTGTTTGACGACGAGGAGATCACGGTGAACGACGCCACGACCGCCAATGACATTGAAGATTGGGACAGCTTGGAGCACGTAAACCTGATCGTTGCAGTTGAAAAATGCTTTGGAATCAAATTCAACATCGGTGAAGTGACGTCCATGAAAAAAGTGGGCGACATGATGGATCTCATCCTGGCAAAGACTGCTTAAAGACTCGGGGCGAGGCCTGGATGGTATCCCTCCGGCACGTTCGCACTATGCTTTCAGCGTAGCGGTACTATGGAGCCAGTGATCAAAACCGTCATAAATGCCGCTTTGATCACTTACGGCTCCTAAGTACCGACGCTTGGAAAACATGCCGGAGGGATACCATCCAGGCCTGCCCCTCGAGGTTATGGAAAACCTTCGAAAACAGCAACGGGGATGAGAGTAACATGTCGCAAAATAGCCAAAATAAAAGCGTTCGAGAAGGCTATAAGGCTTTCTAGAACGCTTTTTTATTTCCGCATGTGTGCCAAGCCTCAGCCCCGAGTTCTGCCGACACCCATGTGTCAGTAGACACGTCCCCGTGTCACGTGTCGCGGTGGCATGGTTTATTTGCCGGAAATGATGATGCCGTCGAGGGCAACGTAGGGAACGACGCTGGTGCCGTCGAGCAGAACCTCCTTGGAGATCCCGCGAACGTTTTTGATCGCGTCGCCGAGATTTCCGTTGACCATGGTCTCGGAAACGGCGCATTTGATCTTTCCGTTTTCAATCAGGAAGCTGTTCTTGGCTACGCCGGAGAATTCTCCGTTTGCGCCGGGCTGTCCTCCGGAAAAGCCTCCCATGACAAGTCCCCTGTCAACCGATGCGATCAGCTCTGCAAGACTCTTCTCCCCCGGCTCCACGACAAGATCAAAGCCCGTATTCTTTACGTGCGGCCGTCCGGTTTTATTTGCCGCATACAGACCGAGCAGATGCGTCTTCAAAACGCCCTTGTCGATAATCGTTACTGCCTCCGAGCGGAACCCGTCCGACGTTGCCCTCTCACCCATGACAATTCTGTCGTCATAAGGATTGAGCGCAATGGTAAGCTTTTCGTCCGCAACCTTCTCTCCCACCTTATCAAGCCACTGGCTGGTTCCGTCAATGATCACGCTGCTTCCCACGTAATTCGAAATGATCATGCTGATAAACTGCGATGCGCAACCAGGCGTCAGAATGATGGTTCCTTCAAACTTTCCTTCCACGCTCTCCGTGTCAATGCTGTTTTGGACGTCGATCATGTGCTGGCGAACGTCCGCCAGTTCCATAAACGGAGTGCTTAAATCCTTCGTCACAAATCCCGTGCCGTCAATGCCCGTGGTCTTCTCCCCTTCTCCGGCGCAGATTTCAACCATAAAGCTATATTGCCCGCCAAAGCCTTCAAATTCCGTGCCGTTCGTGTTGCGGGAGATCCAGTTCCATCTGTCATAGGATGCGATGGCTGTCATGATCTTCACCTTCGGAAATTCCTTTGCCGCCGTGGCAAGAAACTCCTTGACCCTCTCTAAATACAGATCCAAGTCAGGCTCCCAAATGCCCTGACGGAAGACGTCCTTCCCCTGATCCGGTCCAAAGTCATGACAGGGATCCTCTGCTGCGGATTCTGCTGCCGCAATGCCGTCGCTGACTAATTTCTCCAATCCTTCCTCACTCAGGTCATTTCCGTTTACTGCACCAACCTTCGTACCGAGATAGACGGACAGGGAACCGTTGTTATTGAACACGGTGCGCATCAGCTTAAAGCCGCCGTCTTTCACATTCATCTCCCGCTTCTCGGATTCCGAAAGGGTGTAAGTATATTTTTCCAATTTTCTGTCTTGTAGGATCGCGTCAAAGCGATCTGCAATTTGTCTCAATTCACTCATATCATCTCTCCGTTTCCAGATTTTTTAACTTATCTGCCGCCGATCATGATCTTGCAGCGCATGTGAGGTCCTCCCATGCCAACTGCCATGGGCTGCTTCTTTCCGCAGAAACCGCTGCTCGACCATTCCACCTTGTCTGAAACCATGTCGACCGTCTTTAACATCTCAAAGGCGACGCCGGATACGGTCGTGTCAAGCAGTGCCTTTCCAAGCTTACCGTTCTTGATCTCATAACCGCAGGTTACGCCGAACATAAACTCTCCGGTAAGATCTGCCTGACCATTTCCGGAATCAATCAGATAATAACCATCCTCCACGGAAGCGATCAGCTCTTCCACCGTGTTCTTTCCTGGCAGGATACAGGTGTTGCGCATCCTGATCAAAGGCTCATCGCTAAACTGCCAGCCTCTCGCATTTCCCAAAGGCGCCATACCATACTGCTGCGCGCTCTCCCTGTCATTCATGTAACCGACCAAAATGCCGTTCTTGATCAGAACCGCATCCTCCGCCTTGGTACCCTCGTCATCCAGATAAACGGGAAGCGGCGCAAGTCCTCCGTCATACGTATGGGCGAAATCCACCATGGTAACAAGATCGGATGCCACTCTCTTATTCAGATTCGGGCCGGCAACGCTTCCGCCTCGCACAAGATCTGCTTCCACGGTATGACCAACCGCCTCGTGGGCGAGCATTCCGCCCATCATGCCGCCAAGCACAACCGTCTTGTAACCAGCCTGCGCATACGTGCCCTCTTTCTTGTCCATGAGTTTTTGATAAAGATCATCAATTCCGGGATATAGTTTCTCGGGATTTGCAAAGTGATCGAAGAAGCTCCCGTATCCTCCAAAGGCCTTAAACAGTTCCACGGGCGCGCCGTCCTTTGATTCCGCGCTCATCATCACGTACACGTAACATCTCGGTGACACGATATGACCGCTGCAGGCATCCGATGAATAGATGATCTTGTCCAGGGAATCCTCGGAATACACGATCGTTCTGCTGGCCAGATCCGGATACTTCGACTCCACGTACTTGTCAACTGTCTGACACAGTTCAATAATGAGCTTCTGCTCCACGTCCACGATCTGTCCATTCAGAGGGATCATCTCCATCCCATAGGATTTCGGCAGATCAATCTTCTTCGTAGCATGCTTTGCGAGGAATTTTGCATTTTCCGTCGCTGCCTTCAATACCTTTTCCGCCGCCTCCGTCGTGTACTCCGCGATGGACGCAAAACCATAAGTGCCGCGATCATGCACCCTGGCGCTGATTCCCCTTCCCTCACTTCTTGAATTCTGTACAAGGTTGCCCTTCAGGATTACAACCCTGCGATTGCGGTTCTCCTGACCGCGAAGAACCGTCTGTACCCCATCCGCAAACAGTTCTTTCTTTGCCCCAATCACGTCCTGTAACATAGTTTCCCTCGCTTTCTTTCCTTAAATGTCGAAACTATATATACTATACCGCGCGAGGTATGCATTTTCAACTCGGCTGCACCTTAATTTTTTCTAAACTTTTTTTATCTATTCAAAATTTATTTCAGAAACCGTATTTAACCAGCAGGAGGAAATATAGTCCTCTTTCTCCAAAATCCCCATCATCTCCCGCAGCTTAGTTTCCTCCAAATCCCTTGTAAATTCGATCTGATAGTCCTGGGTGATTTCTATGTAACCAACGACCTCAAAACCATATTCCTCTCCGAGCTTTTCGATCTTGTCCTTGGTGCAATCCAGTTCAGCGGAAATGAGAATCTGATTCTTTACGTACTTTGTTCCGTCAGAAGAAGTAACTATGTCATCATCCGCCGGATCCTTTACGTAAATTTCTCCCAAATCTTCATCTAAAAGCTCCTTCGAGGATACTTGGTCATCCCCTGATGCGAAGCCTGTTTCCTCATCCTTATCCTCCAAATTGCCCAAGAAAGGAAATTCGCTTCCGCCCGGTGTCTTGACAATGATACGCTTATCCGAATCTGCGGGCTTAGAGATCATCAGCGTAAGCCTTGGATAGGTAAAGGCCTGCGTCACCATGGCGTCTGGTCTTGGCGACGTTTCCTTTACCGTCACCACCAGGTTCCCGTCTGCATCCAATTCCAGATTGGAAACAGAAATGTCATATCCGCCGGTACTATGCTCGCCGCTGCAGATCACGTAAGCAAAATAACTGTTTTCATTGTAAGTAAGCACGTAGTATCCCCGGTTTCTGTAGTTTCCGTCGTATTCCCTGGCATCGCTGAACAAGTATGCAAATTCACCAACCGTTCCCTCGTTAGGAAGGGGCTCCGTCGGTTCCTCTGCCTTTGGTCCCTTCGTCTCCGGCTCTTCTGCCTTCGGTGATCCGCATCCCGCAAGGCACAAGACCATGATCGCCGCCAGAATTATGCGTAATTTTGTCTTCATCTTCCCAGACCTTCTTTTCCTTATAAACGAAAAAGAATCATTTAGGTTTTAAAAAAAGAAAATATGTCCCAACTTTTTGCCAGTTGGATTCTGCTCCCGTTTACGTTATAATGTTCAATCATACGTATGATTGGAGAGAGTCGATCATGTCCGTGAAAAAAATGCTCAAAAACATCATCATTAAATTCCAAAAGATAACAAAACTGGAAACGTTTCAGGATGAGGAAGACGAGTCCCTGCATTTTCAGATCATAGAAATAAAGAATCCCCTTCTTCCCTGGAGAGACAGCAGAATGATCACGTTTGTACGGGACAACCATCCTTATGTTTATTCCAGCGTTTATTTGAGCAAATTGCGCAAATTACAGCCCATCTGCCCTTATGCCCAAACAGCATTTGACAGTTTCTCTAAAAAGCGCGGCCACGTGGAAAGTGCCCTCGTCCTTGGCTGTGCCGGTTGCTCCATCCCCAGATATTTTGCACTTCGCCATAAGAATGCCAAGATCACCGGAATTGAATACTCCGGGCTCATGATCCGGATTGCCCAAAAGTACTTTATATCCGACCCGCTCTTTCATAATTTTGACCTGATCCGCGACGATGCCTTTGCTTACGTACGCAAAGAAGATAAATCCTATCAGGCCATCTTTGTTGACGTTTTTGTTGCCGAGCAGATCCATCCCCAGGTCTTTTCGGAAGAATTCCTTACGGACCTGTTCCGGATCTCTGCCGAGGAGTCCATTATCGTATTCAATTTCCTAAACGTGAGCCAGGAAAAGACGAGCGAATTCATCCGAACGCTTCCCAAGCCCTTTCCTGCCGCTTACGCGTATGGTAAAAACGGGCGCATCTTTGTTGCGCTGATCAAAACGAAGGATCCTTCCTCCCTCGCAGGCTTTGAAAAACACCTTACTAAGAAACTGGAAATCTATGATAAATATTTTTCTTAGCAGCGTTATTTTCGCACGGCCTCTTGCAGTGCCTCTGCGATGCCGTCCATCTCTTTCTTTTGCAGCTTACAAACCCTGCGGTCATAGGTCAGAATGCCATTCGTCTCATCCTCCACATCGGAAACCTGCGTGTAGACGGATGCGCAAAGCCCCTGCTCCGCCAAGGGAACCAGTTCCTTAAGGTACACGTCCCGAAGCGCCGCTGCAAAGGTCTTTCTGTCCTTAAATATTTTATATCCATAGGTTTTTTGCAGGTTGTGGCTGTGCTTTGGCTCCTTATATACGTATCCGCCAAACTCCGACAGCACCTGCACAAGCTCCCTTTGCTTTCCCAGATGGAGCTTTTGGAAATATACGTGCAGACTGTCCACGTCACTCTTTTTCTGATGAAACCATCCGCTTGTCGAATCGACAAAACGATCTCCGTCCAATGCCTTTAGGGCGTCATACGCCTTGTCCGCCTCAAACTGCCCCCAGCCCTCGTTAAAGATGGTCCAGTAACAAATGCAGGGGTGATTGGAAAGCTGGGAAACCGTCTGCCTCATGCCCTCCAAAAAGGCGGCCCTGGCCTCCGGATCCGGGTGCTTTTTATGATCATTTTCACTGCAAAAGCCAAACGTCGGAAAAATGGTATCGCGGAAATACCGGTACTTCCCGTTATTTACCATGTCCTGGAACACGATCATGCCCAGGCGGTCACAGTCATAATAAAACTGCTCCGGCTCAATCTTGATATGCTTCCGGAGCATGTTAAAGCCAAGCTCCTTCATTGCCAGCACGTCCTTCTCATAAAGCTCCGGCGCAGCCGGCGTATAGATCCCGTCACTAAAATATCCCTGATCCAAAAGCCCGTGGAAGAAATAGGGCTCCCCGTTTAGGCAAAGCCTTGGCTTGCCGTTTCTTTGCTCTATGCTAAGGCTCCGCAGGGCAAAATAGGACGTCACGCAGTCCTCACCGCTTGTCACGGTAAATTCATACAGATTTGGCGTCTCCGGCGTCCAAAGTCTGGGACGTTCCGGTTCAATGCGCACTCTTCCCCCTTGCAGTTCATACCGCTTGCCCTCGCAGGTTACGAATCCCTCCGCTGCCCCGCGAACCACCTGAATCTCCGCGCCAGTTGCATCTGCGCGGATGATCAGCCTTTGAACGTACTTCTCTGGCACGGGCTCTAGCCAAACAGTCTGCCAGATGCCGCTGACGGGCGTATACCACATGCCGCCGCGCTTTATCCTTTGTTTCCCGTAGGGAAGCTTTTCCGAAAGGTCATTCCAGGCCCGCACCGTCAAATGGTGCGTATGCAATGCATCACCTTGACCTCTTGCGTTTTCCGGCGCGTCCTCATTTGTGCGTTCCCGCACGTTCTCTTCCGTCTTCCGGATCACTTCGCTTATATCTGCGCTAAAGGAAAGATAGCCGTTTTCGTGCTCGCAGACCTTTTCACCGTCGACAAACACCTCACAGCGGCTGCTGACTGCGCCAAAATGAAGCAAAACCCGCATTCCCGCCCAGTCCTTTGGGATGACAAACGTCCTCTCATAACAGAGCGCCTCCCCATAGCGGACCGGCCCGTCAAAGCACGACAGAAGGCTCTCCGGACAGAAGGGCACCTGAATCGTCCCCTCCTGTCCGTCCTCCGTCCGAAGGCTCCAGTCCCCGTTCAGGCAAAGCCACTTTTCCCGCTTCATCTGGGGACGTGGATAACGCTCCCAGGGTATCCCTGACAGCGTCTCGCCCTCCGTCGTATATAGTTTTTGAAAGCTCTTTTGCATGTGCACGTTCCTCCCGGGTAAATTCCCCTTCCACGTACGGCACGGAAGGTACGAGCCATGACCTTCGCGCATGGCTCTGATCCTTCTTACATTGTACTATGAATCCTTCTCGCGTACAATGATTTCATCGGTGTACTTGCGCTCCATGTCATGCCTCGCCTTCCGGTTTTCCACGGTATCGAAGATGATGGAGAAGTCGTAATCCTCAGGGTAAAGCTCCTGCGCCTTTACGTGAAGCTTCACGCGCTTGTGATTGATCCAGATCTTGCGGTCTGCCACCTGCACGCGAAGAACGCCCTTGTCATTTACGGGTTCGCACACAATGCCGATCTTCTTGTCCGGATAGACCATGACGCTGTCCCCGATCTGGAATTTCGCGCCGAGGGTCTTGTCCACGTGAGACTTTTTCTCCTTCGCAATCTTTTCTCCGGAAACCTTCCGTATGCTCTCCTTATTGTGGAATTGATAATCTCTTGCCGCTTCCTCACCGTAAGCAGCCCTGGCGGCAACCTGTAGCATGTGCTCCGGCATCCCCAGACGGTCTGCGACATAGAATGCACAGCTCTCACCCGCCTCGCCGATCACCATCCGGTACGTCGGCAGCAGCGTCTCTCTGTCAAAGGTCATTCTCGCATTGACAATGCCCTCCGTTCTCGCGGCATATTCCTTGATCTCCGGGTAATGCGTCGTCACCAGAAAATTCGCGCCACTCTTTTTCAGCTCCTCCAAAATGGCCACCGCAATGCCCATGCCCTCCGCAGGATCCGTTCCTGAACCGAGCTCGTCCATTATGACAAGGCTGTCAGAATTCACCTGCTTTAGGATTTCCAGCACGTTCTTAATATGAGCGGAGAAGGTGGAGAGATTCTCTGAAAGGTTCTGTCCGTCTCCAATGTCACAAAGGTAATTTGCATTCATGCACAGATCCGCCTCCTCACATGCCACGTGCAGGCCGCACTGGGCCATGTAGCTGTTTAGCATGACGGTCTTGATCGCCACGGTCTTGCCGCCCGTGTTTGGTCCCGTGATGACGATGCCGCGGATCTCCGTGTCATTTTGCCGCTCACCGTCTCTTTCGGCCTCTCTTACTCCATCGGCCTGCCTCTCACCTTCTCCTTCAGCCTCTCTTACTCCATCGGCCCGTTCCAAGACATGGCCTCCAAGCGAAAAATGGAGCGGGACGCTGACCGCCCTGTCCATGAGCGGATGTCTTGCGGCCTTTAGCGTCATGCGTCTTTCCAGGTTGATGACAGGCTCCGTGCAACAAAGATCGATGCTCAGCTTCCCCTTGGAAAAAATAAAATCAAGCTTTTCGATCATCTTCACGTTTAACGTCATAAAGGGGATGGCGTCGCTTACCATGGCGGTCAGCGTGTACAAGATCTTATAGACCTCGTCCTCTTCCTCGATGCGAAGGAGCTGCAGCTCTTCAAAGAGCTTTGCCACCCCCACAGGCTCGATGAAGAAGGTGCTGCCCGTGGAGGATCTGTCGATGACGCTCCCGGGGATCCGGAACTTGTATTCCTTCTTCACGGGCACGCAGACCCTGCCGTTCCGCATGGTGTAATACGTATCCGCCATGCATTCTTTATTACCGCGGATGATCTGCTCCGCCTTTTGCTTCATCTCCTCTACGCATCTCTGGATTCTGGTCCGGACGTCCTGCAGCGTTCTCGATGCCCGGTCATCCACCGCCTCATTACGGATCTGTCTGCAAATTTCTTCCCGGAGTTCCTTTTGCTCATCTAAGTTCTCGTCATAATAGGCCAGCGGATTGCCAAACTGCTTTCCGTGGGATAAATAGAGCTTTAATCTTTCCACCACCACCAGGACCTTCTCCACGCGCTCTAACTGATAGGGCGTAAGGCACTCTCCCCGCTCCGCAATTGTCATGATCTCCAAGATCTCCGTCACGTTCTGAAGCGGCGGCGCGCCAAGCTTTTCAATCATCTCCCTCGCATTTGTCGTATCCCGGAGCTGCTTTCGAAGCTCTAATTCGTTTAAGATCACGCCCGCTCCCGCAATCTTTTCCTTTGCATCCTGCGTGATCGCCAGTGCCGACCACAATTCCTTGATCTTGTCAAATTCTATCTGTTGTTCCGTATTCATTTCTTTTTATTCCTTTTCTTTCTCTTCCGTTTTTCCTTTTTCGTCACTTTTTTACGGGTGGCATTTCCGTCTTTGCCTTTCCGCCCGTAGGCTCTTCTCGTTTTCTGCGGGCGGCTTTCCTTCTTTTGCCTTTCCGCCCGTAGGCTCTTCTCATTTTCTGCGAATGACAAGTCCCACAAAGGAAAGGTACTCATCCATTCCGCGCGCCAAAAACTCTTTGTCCTTATTTCCATACTCATGGCCTGATTCGAACCAGTCCTCCCATGCCTCTTCAAAGCAGTCCAGGTCAAAATCCATGACCACTTCATATCCTTCGTCCTGCCCCAGGATGCCGAGCCACTGCTGCCTTGTCTTGAAGGAATCATAGTCCCTTTGGCATCCGCCAACCCATTCCCTTAAAGTCTCCGCTGCCTTTCCGCTCAATTCCTTCTTTAGGCCCGGGATGGCAATGATGGCAACGCTGCCCTTTTTCAGGTACGGCAGCACCATCTTTTTGAAATCCTCCCTGCAGGTCACAAAATAATGAAAGGCATCAATGCTCACAATGGCGTCAAAATATTCCTCCGCATAGGGAAGGTCATTTGCATCCGCATGAATGGGGATGACCATGTCTGAAACGCCCCATGCTTCAAAGCTTCTGGCATTCTCCGTCGCAGAGATCCAAAGATCCGTCGCAAAAACCGTAACGCCCGCTTCCTTCGTCAGAAAGAGGCTCGTGATGCCGCGTCCGCATCCAAGGTCCATCACCCTGCTTCCCGCCGTCAGCGGGTATTTCCGAAGCATCTCCTCCAAAAGCCGCAGACTGTTTGGTCCCATCAAATAGTCTTTATTAAAAAATTCTCGATAGTTTTCCAAATTTATTTTTTTATTCATGTTTTTATCCTTTCAAATCCCAAACGCGCCGCGTTATCAGTTGCCTTATTTTCCATAACCATTGCAAATAAAAAACCATGATATCTCACGGCATGGATATCATGGTTACTTCTTCCCACATATTTTTAGAGAAACGAAGGGATTCAATCAAAGCCTGCTTCACTCCGCGCAAACTGCGCGAAGCAAAGGGCCTGTCATTCCATAATATTAAGCGTAATGAAACAGGGCTAACGGCATCTGCCATTAACCTCTGGGTAAACCGGAATCCGCAAGGGATCCTGATTTGCCTTTCCATATGCGGTTTGCAATGGTTATTTCACCACAGTTAACATAAAAGCCCTCGTATTTCTTTTTGATTTTCTATATTATTACCCAATTCCAGAATTCTGTCAAGTCTTTTGAAGTTTGTCTGCCTCCAGAGGCTTCACTTCCTCTTTCACTTTCGTCTTGGAAGTGATCAACGTAAAGCTTGACAAAAACATTATCGCAAAGCACAGGCCGAGCCCAAAGCTTTTAAAAACCAAGCTCCAAATGATTAGCATCAACAAAAAGAAACCTGCTCTGGTAAACGTGATTCCCCAAAGTTTCCGCTCCTTAGCCTTGACCACCATTTTGTCCAGGTATTCTGCTTCCTTAACCTGACCAAAACTAACCGTATGCTTTAGGTTATCCAACACGCACTCGTCAAAATACGCTTCCTCTTTCGGAAGGTCCGGCGCAAAATATCTTTCCTGCATGACGTACGTGTCCAAGGAGTCCGCAAACCATGCCGCCACGCCCGTCTTCCCCGTAGGGCCGCCGTCGATTCTCTTCATCGCGGTTACGCCAATCACGTATTTCTGCTTGTCGGTCTTTTTCAGCATTGCATAGACAAGTCCAGCCTGCACGCCCTTGATTTCCTTGCCTTCGTCATTTACAAAATTGGCATTGGCGCGTTCAACCAAATGCTTTAAATCCTCTGCGGAACTCTTTCATCCTCCCTGTTTACGGAAACAATCCTTCGCTTCCTTGATGATCCCATCATACGTCAAGAATATGAAAAGGGGAGAACATCTGTTGTAAACGGAAACATTTTTGTCGTAAATGGAGTTACTTCTTCCGTTCGATAAACTTCAGGATGACTTCAACGGTTCCCTCCACGCCGATATTGCTGCTATTGACACACATGTCATAATTTCGGGAATCGCCCCATTTGCCCTCACAGTAATAGTTGTGATAGTTTTTGCGCGTATAGTCCTTTTTCTTCATGAGCTTGCGCGCCTCTGATTCAGAGAGCTGATACTTTTTCATGACGCGCTCGCATTTGGTCTCCACGTTGCCGAGTACAAACGCCGAAACCATGCAGGGATAGTCCTTCAACACGTGCTCCGAGCATCTGCCGACAACGACAAAGGATTCGCCTTTTTCCGCCAGCTTTTTCAGATACTTAAACTGCATCTTTGCAAGATTCTCCTCAACGGCGCTGGAAAAGCCTGCAACCGTCCTCGAAAGAAACGGATTCTTGGGCCTCTCGTCATATTTCTTCGCATCCTCATAGGGGATGTTGTTTTCATTGGCCAGATCATACAAGAGCCGGTCATCGATCAACGAGATCCCCAGCTTTTTTGCGATAAGTTCGGCGACCTCGTGACCGCCGCTGCCAAATTCACGGCCTATGGATACGATCAATTGTTTTTCCATGTTTGCCTCCATTGATCCCACGTCAAGGGAAACGTGTCACGGGGACGGTTCTTTTGACACGTTAACCGTGTCACGGGGACGGTTCCATTGACACGTTATATGTGTCACGGGGACGGTTCTTTTGACACGTTATAAATATCTCAGATAGATACAGATCATGCAGATAAAGATCGTTACAATCGTAATGGGAACGGTCACCTTGCAGTATCTTCCCCAACCGATGAGATGTCCGTTCTGTGATGCTATGGATACGCCAACGACGTTCGCTGACGCACCGATCGGCGTTGCAGATCCGCCAATGTCGGTTCCGCAGGCCAGCGTCCAGGCCAGGACGTTCAGGTCCATGCCCGTCGTTTCCGCCAGCGTCTTGATCACAGGGATCATGGTTGCCGCAAACGGAATGTTGTCCACAAAGGCGCTCGCGATGGCGGAAAGCCAAAGGATCACTGCCACCATGACGTAGGCATTGTTGCCGCAGATGCCGCTGATCACGCCAGCCATGGCCTCCAGCACGCCCGTCCGCTCCAATCCGCCAACGACGATAAACAGTCCGATAAAGAACAATAAGGTTTTGTAATCCACCTTGCGGAGCAGCTCCCATGCA
This sequence comes from Acetatifactor sp., assembly GCA_024693365.1. Taxonomy (GTDB): domain Bacteria; phylum Bacillota; class Clostridia; order Lachnospirales; family Lachnospiraceae; genus Acetatifactor. The sequence goes on from JAILLF010000002.1 coordinate 19,162, forward strand.
TGGCGCGGCGACGCAAGAAGCGTTAATGCCGCCACAAACAGTCCGATGGTTGCCACGGTCAGGCCCGTCATGGAATGTGTTACCAAAAGAGCCACGGTACAGGCAAAGATCAGACAACTGATCATAAAGTCCTTTTTGCTGCTGATCGCCGACGAAGGTTCCGGATAGGAAGCCGCAATCTCAGTCTTTCCTTTTTTCTTTAATTGCCTGTTGAAGTACAGGAAATAATATAGCATCGTAAATACAAGCGCAACTACGGCCATGACGCCCGTATTCTTCACAAAATCACTAAAAGAATAACCCAGCGAGGTTCCGATGATGATGTTGGGCGGATCCCCGCACATGGTGGCACTGCCGCCGAGATTTGCACAAAAAATCTCCGCCAGGATCATGGACACGGGGGAAAACCCGAGCACGCCGGCGAGTTCCACGGTCACGGCTGCCAGAAACAGGATTACCGTGATGCTGTCGATAAACATTGCCAATGCAAATGACATGATCATGAACGTAATAAAGATGGGCAACGTCTTGTACTTTACGCTCTTTGCAATGCGCAGGCAAAGCCAGCGGAAAAATCCGGCCCTTCCCATGCCTTCCACCATGATCATCATTCCAAAAATAAAGGAGATCGTCGCCCAATTGACGCCGGCGCTGGCCTCTCCGCCCTCACCGTGCGCGATCCAAAAAGCCTTTGTCGCGAACTCCTTTACGTTAATAATGTTCCAGATAGCCTGCGGACTGTGCATGCAAATGCCAAACACGATGATCAGCATGAGCAGGCCGCATCCCAGCGAAGCCCACTGTCTCTCGATCTTCTCCGAGATGATAATTCCAAACATAATCAGAAATAACTCAATTGCTATAACCTGTGCTACCATTGTCCATCCTCTCTTAACCCACACGAATACATTTTATATACTGTTATGAGGGGTTTGTCAATGGTTTTCTGAATTATTTCAGCATGCTCTCTTCCCAGCTTTCAAAAGTCTTTAGCCCTAACAGTCCCGCGATGGTGGGCGCGACGTTTGCGAGCCCAAAATTGCCTTCCTTCAGCTCATGTCTGACACCCTTGTCATAAATGATAAACGGCACGGGATTTAAGCTGTGGGCCGTGCGGATCTCCACCGCGCCCTTCTTATTCTTTTCCAACATTTGATCCGAATTTCCGTGGTCCGCCGTCACGACGAGAATGCATCCCGCCTCGTCGCAGGCCTTCTTGATCCGCGCCAGCTCCAGGTCCACGCTCTCCACGGCGATCTCCGTCGCGGGAAGGTTCCCCGTATGCCCCACCATGTCCCCGTTGGGGAAGTTGCAGCGGATAAAACCATATTTGTGGCTCTCGATGGCCTGGATCACCTGATCCGCGATCTCCGTCCCCTTCATCCAGGGGCACTCGTCAAAGGAACGCACGTCGCTCGGAATCTCACAGTAATCCTCGAGCTCCTCGGAGAATTTCTCCGAGCGGTTGCCGTTCCAGAAATAGGTCACGTGGCCATATTTTTGCGTCTCGGACACGGCATATTCCCGGATGCCGTTCGCGATCAAAAGCTCCGTCAGCGTATCTTTGATCTGGGGCGGATTGACAAGATAACGGCGCGGGATCTTGAGATCCCCATCATACTCAAGCATGCCGGCGTAGGTTACCTTCGGCACGATGCCGCGGTCAAACTTATCAAACGTCTCGTCCCCGTCGAAGGCCATGGAGATCTCCAGTGCGCGGTCCCCCCGGAAATTGAACAGGATCACGCCGTCTCCGTCCTCCATGGCTCCCAGGGCCTTTCCGTCCTTGGCAATCACAAACGCAGGCAGATCCTGATCGATCGCCCCCGTCTCCCCGCGCAGGGTTTCAATGGCTTCCGTTGCACTCTCGAACTGCCGGCCCTCCCCGTGCACGTGAACGTCCCATCCGGCCTTTACCATGGGCCAGTTTGCCTGATAGCGGTCCATGGTGATGCACATGCGTCCCCCGCCCGAGGCGATGCGCCCGTCAAAGCCCGCGTCATTTAACTTCGCCAGGGTCTTTTCCAATAAATCCACGTATTCCAAAGCACTGGTGGCAGGCACGTCGCGCCCGTCCAGAAGAATATGGATCCTGGCCTTTGTAACGCCCTCTTCCTTTGCCTTTTCCAGCATCGCAAGAAGATGATGAATGTTCGAGTGCACGTTGCCGTCGGACAAAAGTCCCAAAAAATGGAGCGTCTTACGTTCCGCGGTCACGCCCTGCACGAGTTCTTTCCATGTATTGCTCTGAAAGATCGTGCCGGATTCAATGGACTCATTTACCAGCTTTGCCCCCTGGGAATAGATCTGACCGCAACCGAGGGCGTTATGGCCCACCTCGCTGTTGCCCATGTCGTCATCCGAAGGAAGGCCCACGGCCGTTCCGTGGGCCTTAATGGCTAACCAGGGGCAGTTGCCCTTCAGCTCGTCGAGGGTAGGCGTCGTCGCCTTTCTGACCATGTTGCCAAGTTCCTCCGGCGATTCTCCCACGCCGTCCATGATGACCAATACCACTGGTTTGTTCATATGCCTTTCTCCTCCATCTTTTTGCGTCACGGGAACGTGTTTACTGCCACAAAATTCCTTACGTTACCTGCAGGTCAAACACGATGACCCTTCCGTCAAAATAAAGCTGCCTTACGTTCACAAATTTGATCACGTCCTTCTCAAACTGCTGACAGCGCTGCCAGGGTCCGTCCCCAAGCTGATCCGCGTCGAGAAGGTCAAATTCGAAGGAGGGATCGCTGACCTCCTGCCACTCATATTTTTCCAAAAGTGCCGCCGCTGATTCTTCCGTCAGGGTGATCACGCCGCGGTACCGAGGTTCATGCGGTCCTATGTCAAAATATTTCGCCGTCCAGACAATCTGCTCATATTCCATCTTCTCATATTCCGGAAAATCCTGGGTATAATGCTCGATCACGTAATCGTTCTCGTACGTCTTGACATTCTTGACCGGCTTGTTGTCGCAGGCTGACAGACTGCAAAGCAATAAGGCAAATGCCGCAAACAGACAGATACGTTTCCGCAGTTTTCTCATCTCAATCCTCCTTTTAATGCCTTTTCCTAAATCTATTTTCAGTATAGGAGGTTTTGCGCCAAAATTCTTTGCCTGTTTTTTAATTCTTCTTAAAACAAAGGGCGTCAGTTCACGTCCACGCCCGCACTCCTTAGAATCGTCTCCAGGCGGTTGATGGCTTCCTTTACTCTTTTCCGAAGGCCGCTGATCCTGGTCTGCGCGTATACGTCCGGCACAATGCCGTCAATGCCAAAATCAAATGCCGTGCCCACCAGACCAAGGCGCATGTAATTCCTGTTGACGTAATCCGTTTTATCCATCTCTCTTCTAAACTGCGAAAGATACCCCATCGCCTCGCGGATGTGTCCCTTCGCCGCCTCGATCCTAATGAGCTTAATGCTGGATACGACGTACATTCCGCCCACTATATCAAAAACGCCCCAGAAAAAGGCGCCGTCCAAATCCCTCTTTGCCTGCCTAAGGCACGCAAGCGCCTTCTTTGAGGTCTCTATTACTCTTCTCTTTTCTGCGTCATTCTCGTTCAACGCGCGATTCCATCCTTTCTTGCCATTTGCGGTACTTTCTCTCAACAGGATCATTATACCGAATGCACCGTTCCACGTCAATTCACCCATGGCGGCGCTGCGCGAATAAACAAAGCCCTCTGGAAATCCAAAGGGCTTCACTTCTTGTTATTTCGTTCTTACGTAGAGCGTGGTAAGGTTTTGATCCTCGGTGCCCTTGGTAAGGGTGCCGCTCTCCAGAATGGGAGGAACAATGTTTTCCAGAATGCTCCACATGGAGATAATGCTTCCGATCTCGCGCACGTTCGGAATGTCTTTCGAGGTCCTTTTTGCAAGGGACTCCGCCGCATCGTCCCGAAGCTTTGCGGTAATGGTGGCCATGGCATCAATCTCCCCTGCCAATCCGTCCATGAGCTTAAAATAATCCTTCTCTGAAATTTCGGAGTAATTGGGGCAGATCTTGCCATCCTCAACGTGTACGATTTTCTTCTCAAGCATCTTGGAAAGGGTTTCCAGCTCCGGAGTCTCCCCCAGCCTCTCCTCGCAGGCGCTAAACACTTCTCGCGCTCCCTTTTCAAAAGGATTCACAACCTTTTCCGTCAGACACTTGAAATTCAGTACGCGCATGTATCCGCCGTTCAGCGAAACCATGCCGTAGATTCCCGCCACCTCACTGGGAATGGCTCCGCGGGATCCCAGCACGTAGCCCTTGCTTCCGTTCTCCAAAAGCGGGAACGTGAGATGCGTATTCATCTTTTCTTCCGAATTCTGGACTGCCTCCCACGCGATCAACAGAAGGATAAACCAACCCTTTGCATTTTCATCCTCCGGGTAACAGCGGTAATCCGTATCCTCCAAAAGCTTTTTTCCCTTTTCAATGGCATTCTTGACGATACCTACGTTTTCAAGGATCGCCGCCTTCGCAGCCCCGCTGACCTCATCATAGAATTCCCTGTTGTAAATAACAATGGCGCTGTGATACTTTTGCCCCTTCTTTACAAGTAGCCCATACTCTTCAAGCTTTGCGACTTCCTCTTCCAAATACGGAACGGAAACACCCACCTCCATGCTCAGCTCTTCCATGGTTCTGGGACTGTCATACACGGCGAGCATGATGCTGCCCGGAAGCCTTCTCTCACACAGCTCCCAATAGCCTTCACTGGAATCTCCCCAGAAATTCATGGTAAATTTCTCAGGTGCGTAACTGTACACACCATATTCTCTCTGCATGTCCATACCTTTTCTAACCTTCCTTCTTCCCTCGAACAGATACTGCTTGACGTTGGTTACGGACATCTGCATGTTTTTCGCGATCACTTCACAGCTTTCGCCGCGGATGCAATGGGCGATCATGATCTCGCGGTATTTCTCGCTCAGGAGCGACAGTTCCCTGCGAAGCGTTGAGATATCCTGCTGCCGGATGAACGCCTCCTCTGGCGTGATCTCATAGGTTCCGGCATAGTCCTCAGGAATCTCCGTTGTTTCATGTTTTTTTGTCCGTCGCCAGTAATTCTTGCAAAGATTTCCTGCCACCGCCCACATGTAACCATAAACGGCATCGTCGTTTTGCACCTTAGCGTAGGATCTGAGGAGCTCCACCACCACGTCGGACGCCACGTCCTCCGCCTCCGTCGCATTCCCGAGCCTTCGCACGCAAAACAGGTAAATCTTTTGCATGTTTTCCAGCACGATCTGTTCCATTTGTTCTTTTGTCATCTTGTTCCTCACTGCGCGCCATGCGCCGTGAAGCGCAAACGCCACTTGAAAGCTTTCATTAGCATAGTGGCAATTTATGAAAGCAGGTTAGGAAGATTAGGAAAATTTTTCACTTACGCCGGCATCGTCAGATCATACCAATCCTCTTCGTCCGTTACCACCCATTCCAGGCCGCGGCGTCTCTCGATCACAATGGAGGGATTTAGGTTTCCGATGGAGGCGTTTGCATTCACCTTGGCATCGTTGATGGCCCAATTGTATCTGAAATAAAGATCCAATTCGTCAAGAATCTCCTCCTTGCTCCTTAGCTTACTCTTCTTTACGAGATCCTGAACTGACTTGCAGCTTTGCATGAGCTTTATCGCCATGTCGCAATCACAGACGTTGCTGGCGTCAGAAATATCCTTGACGAGTCCCAGGCACCAGCAAAGGGACCAGAACGCCTCATATGCCCAGTCCATGTCAATGGCATCCTGCATGGAGTAGGTTCCGTCAATGATGCGCTTTTCCTTGGAATTGAGCTGGTCCATGACGCCAAGCTTCTCCAGAATCGGCTTAAAATAATTGAGTCCCTCTTCGTAATTATTGTTTCCAATGTCGCAGGCAATCTGAATGACGTAAAAGCAGGCGATCGCCCTTTTGCAGATGGCTTCCTTCTCTTTTACCACAACGCTCTCATCGTCCCAGCGCGTCATCACGTTATCCCCAACCGTGATCCCCTGACTGCCAACCAGCCGGTTGTTCTTCTCACGGCGCTCCTTCTGCTTTGGGGTCTCGGGAAGCTCCCTATTTTTCAGGCAGGGGTGACATCCCTCCATGTAGGCAACCGTCTGCTGAAACATTTCTTCGTTAATGTTCACCATCATGAGCTTGCCCTTTTGCGCCGCAAAATAGTGCGTTTGTCCTGAAAAGCTGATCTTAAAAAGGCCCTCCACCTGCTGTTCCTCAGTGGTGAAAAGGTAGCCCATGCTGACGCCAAGGCCCTTAAAGTCCTTCTCCGTCATCAGATTGTTTTGCATCAGCACCCCAATTGACGTATTTACCAATGCTTCCTTTAGTTCACGGTTAAACATTTGATTGATTTCCATGCGTACTCCCCCTTGTTTTTGCGTAAGTGCGATTTGCATTCCAAGAAAATCATATCAAAAATCATTACGTCATGCAAGTAATCATGTTTCAAGACTATTTATCCAGGAACTTTTCAGCATATGCGTTGCAGCTGACCTCATGGAACCCAAGGGATTCATATAACTTATGCGCCTTATCGTTTCCGACGATACAGTAAAGATACGGCGTCTCGTCCCCTTGCTCCAAAATGCGGTTGACCAGGAATTTCGTGAATTCCTTTCCCAGCCCCTTCCCCTGGTGGGTGAGCTTGATCGATACGGAGGAAAGCTCCGCGCCGTCAATCTGCGCAAAGCCGATGATCTCTTCGCCCTCCAACCATACGTATTCACCCTCCGCATGCTCCGCATAGAAATTCTTCATGTCATCACTGGGCTCGGAACGCTTTGAGTCGGGAAAGCTCCCTGATTCCAGACGCATCTTGTGAAACGCCTCATCCTCCAGGGTAAAGGCGGCCACAAAGTCCTCGTCCCTGTATTTGCGGATCGGGAGTGGCTTCTCTTCAAACTTGCCGCCCTGATATTTCATGATGGTGGAAGCAAACTTTTTCTTGAAACCGCACTTTTCCGCAAGCTTTCTCGCGACGTCGCTGTGACTGTCATAGGCGGTCGTGATCTTCCATCTTGACTCCGACTGCATCTGCGCCTCTGCCTTACGTGCGGCAAGCGTGCCAACCCCCTGACCGCGAAACTCCGGGAAAACGTAAACGTATAAAAATCCATCCGCCTCGTCGACGATGCAGGACAGACCAACGACCTCGTCCTCATGACAGATGCCAAAGATCTCCTCACCATTGTCTGCCACGCCCTCATAAAAATCTGCATCCGCCTCTGACTGATCTACCCGGGAAAGATACACCGACGCATCCTCAAGCTTGCGGATCCCAATGCTGTTAATTCCAGCTTTTTCCATTTCCATAATGATCACCCTAACTTTCCAATACTGATTGTTAAATGCTGCCCGGGACGTACGTCCCTATGATTCATTTTACCGAGAAACCGTAGTTACCGCAACCTCACGTTTGTACGGAAGTAAATTTGCGGCTGGCGCAGTTCTTCCAACTTCAGGTTGGAAATTTGCGTCACAACCCAACGACGGCGCCCATGCCGTGATGCCGGCCGTCTTGGAATTACTGGCGCTGGGGGAATGATCCGTGAATTCCTTTATAATACGTCAAAAAAGGCTCCCGGGATCGTCCGCGGAAGCCTTTTCGTTTATTCCCTCACCATCACGTAATAACTGCTTTCCCTTCCGCCAAAGCGGTAATCCCCGCTCTTCCACTCGATGATGAGATACTCCTTGTCTTCAAATATCTTGATCTCATAGGCACAGGCGTTGCTGTTCCACTTGCGAAGCCAATAGCCCTTTGTCCATACGTGCTTGTCATCTCCGGTGATCACTTGGTCCCGGTAGACCGCCTTTACGTGACCGCCCTCCATGAATTCAATCTCCTTGAAATACGGGTCCTCCAAGTAATTCCCCGCGCCCTTGGGCGGATTCTCGTAGGGGACAAAGTCTTCCTTGCCAATCCACAGCGGATCAAAATAGCAGAAGGCCTTCCATTTTCCAAGCACCCTGTCGTCAGGAACAAATGCCTTGTTTACGTCATCCTTTCTCGTGATCTGCTCCTTTGAATAGTGCACGTCATCCAGCTTTCGAAGGACAATGGGCGTCGTTTCCCCCGTCACCGGATAATCCTGCGTCTTATATTGGATCACTGCGTAAAGGTCATCCCCCCGCTTTTCCACCCGGTAGTCGCTTAGGAATTTGCTCTGCCCATTGTCAAAGATCAATTTCCCCTTGGTCCACCCGAAGCACCAGTAAAACTCTCCGTTTGGCAGGAAATACAAATGCCTGTTATTGTCGCCAAGTAAGGACGGCTGGGCCTTTCCGCTTCCGCCCGCTTGTCCCGTCCTTCCTTCGTCCTTCCCGAGGACGAGCCATTTTCCGATCATCTGCTCATCATTTTCAAACGTCACGTTGACGTCCTCGACCAGCGGCTTAAATCTTTGTTCCATCATGATCCCTCCATTCATCTTCTCTTTTAATTCCTCAAGATCACGAAGCATCTTTTCAATCTCCGCCTTCCTGCCTGCAAACATGGCCTCCACGGACTCATCTGCATACAGCATGGCCCGGATTTCGGCCAGCGAAAATCCAACCGCCTTCAGCTCCGAAATTCGCTGGAAAACGGCAATCTGCGATTCATCATAATAACGGTATTCCGTAAACCGGTCTATGTAGAGGGGCTTTAACAGTCCAATCTTATCATAATGCCGCAGTACGGAAATATTCGTCTTACACGCTCTGGCAAAGTCTCCAATTTTCATGATCTCATCTCCTGGGTTTCGCAAACGCGTGACCGCGCTTACGGAGTAACAATTGATAAGGTACCTTATGAAACATTTATAAGCCTAAAGCTAGGTTGAGAGTCAACGCCATTTAGCAAAAAAATACGTCGCACTCTAAATATAATATACGACGTTTGATAATAAATGAAAAGGCGGTACCGCTCTTGGTGCATGTTTAACGTAAATCCATTTTCCCAACCACTGGTTGTATGAATTCGAAAAATGCGTTATTGATGTTTTTGTTTCTTGCTGTTACGATAATTACGTAAGGCGCCGACGGAAAGGAGAATGGAATGAACTTAGGTAAGAAAATTAAACAACTCAGATTCCAATACAGTTACACCCAGGAGCAATTAGCGGAAAAGATGGGAGTCACCTCGCAGGCGGTCTCCAAGTGGGAAAACAATGCAGCCATGCCTGACGTCATGCTTTTGCCTGCCCTGGCGGAAACCTTTGGCGTTACGATCGATGACCTCTTTGACCTCACGGCCGGGCAAAAGATGAACCGCATCGAAAACCGCATGGATACGGAGGAAGAGCTTGCGCCTGACGTCTTTTACGATTATGAAAATTACTTAATGGAGCAGATCAAGGTGCCTGAAAACAAAGGGCGCGCAACGAGTCTTCTCGCGCATCTGTATCATCATCGTCTGGTAAGCTATGCGGCGAAAACCTCCGCGTATGCGCGGGATGCCATCATGAATGCGCCGGAGCAAAAGGATTGCCAGTGGCTTCTTCAGAAAGCGGAGGGCGGGACCATCTGGGACTGGAATGTGGCCAATCACCGCAAGACCATCGACTTTTATAAGTCCGTAATTGCGAATGACAACATAGAGCCTCACACGCCCCTTCCCTATTATTACCTGCTGGATGAACTGATCGCGGACCATCGCACCCAGGAAGCCCGCACCTATCTGGAAGCATTGCAAAAGTGCCCCGCGCACAAGCCCGTGCTCATTCCCGTATACGAGGCTGCGATCGCCCTCGCCGAATTTGATGAGCCGAAGGCAAATGCCATCATGGAAAAAGCCCTTGCCGATCATGCAGGGAATGCGGACGTTCTCTTCGAAGCAGCGCAGTTTTACGCGCACAAATGCGATTATGATAAAGCGATCCAATATTATGAGGCATCCTTTGAATCGGAGGCCAACAGGAAGCCCCGCTATACGGATGCATTGGAGGGCATTGCCGCGATCCACGAGATTCGCGGCGACTATGCCAAAGCTGCCGAAACGCATAAGCACATTCTCACGCTTTTACATGAGGAATGGGGCTTCAAGGATGAAACCTCCGTCCTCCATACGGAGCAGGAAATCGCGCGGCTGCAGGGCATGATAAAATAACTTTTGCGGCTTGATCCAGACGGGCAGCGCATGCATTTACTCAAAAAAAGAGCAGCCATGCGCTGCTCTTTTAGTCTTCTCATTGTACTGAAGTTTCTGTTCCAGGTTTTCAGCTCACCTCGCATCAATAAGCAAAATTGAATTCGTACTTCGCTCCCACATTGACAATGGCATCATCTCCGGCTGCCGTCACCTCAAAGCTTGCGCCGTCCCATCCCCTCAACAGGATGGTTCCTTCCACCTTCCCATCATAGGAAGTAAATGCAAGCTTTCCGTTCCCTTGATCCACGAAGGTTCCTTCAATCACTCCGGTTCTGTAAAGGGCGATCAGTGCCTCGTCCTCTCCCTCCCAGCTTTTGCGGGTGATCAGAGAATCATACACGCTTCCGGTTCCCTCATTGTTGACGTACGTACCATATTTCGCGTTTCTTTCCGGCATTGCAAAGGATTCTCCTTTGATCTTGGCGAGTGCATTCGCAAGAACGTAAACCCTGTTTCTTGTGATTTCCTCCCAAAATCCATATTGCTGCGTGGGATACATGCTTCCGTTTTCTTCGCTGCTGCCAATGTTTTCCAGCGTTACCTCTTCCTTCATCGAAACCCAGTTCCGCTGCTCGGAAAGAAGCTGCTCCTTTGTCTGTGCGTCAGCCTGGCTGCTGATCCTGCCCCAAAGACTGTTCAGCTCTTTGTCCCAGATGACGTAAAACCACTGCGCCGTCTGATTTATTTCATATTGTGTGTTTGCAGCCTTTGCAAGCTTGTCAAACTGTTCGGCAATCTTTTCCACGGCCGCCAGCTCCTCCGTAACGGAAGCGGAGGAAGCCGCAATCGCATCCACGCTTGTCTGAAGGTCTGCATCATAGTCGCGACCTAAGTCTGCCGCCTCTACGCCGTTCGCAAAGAACTCCTGCACCTTCTGACCGGCCACGTTGCCTTCTGCCTGGCCCTGATTGCCCTCGGTGCCTTTATCCTGGCCCTGGTCGCCCTTCGTGCCTTCTTCTTGGCCCTGGTCGCCCTTCGCGCCTTCTTGGCCCTGGTCGTTCTTCGTGCCTTCTTCTTGGCCCTGGTCGTTCTTCGTGCCTTCGCCTTGATTCTGGTTGCCTGTCGGGGATTCGGCGGCGGTGATGGGTTCTCCGCTGAACGGGTCTGCTTTTTCCTCATTCGTACCACAGGCACTAATTCCCAATGCCAGACAACATAACGTTACAATCATGATTTTTTTCTTCATGTCTCTTTTCTCCCATACTTTTCACGTAATTTATTCAACCTAGCAATACTACTACGAAGGCGGGAGAATTTCAACCTCTTTTTCTCATCAACCAATCAAATCCATACTCTGTTTCTTACAAATTTCGTCAAAGCCGCAAACAAAGGTACTTAGCGCTGATAAGAAAAAGCACTTAGTTCGGCCAGTAACGCGTCACGTCTGGTGACTTGAATTATTCAGGAATATAAGCCTTACCTTCCACGATCATCACCTTCGAGGCGTAGGTTGCTTCGCGTATCGTATGATTGTTTTCTTCCTCCATCTGATCACGGTACAATACTTCTACCGTGTCTCCTGCCTTGATGAGATTCATTTGTACGTAGCGGGAAATACGAACGTCATTCAACAAGATCTTGTACGTGATGCCATCCTTCGGATCCTTGCAAAGAACGGTATCATCCACCAGAAAATACTCCTCGGTGATTTCCGTGACGGTACCAATGACCGCATTCGAAAAAGGCTGCGCCTCTATTTCCGTACAATGCTCCCTGCAGTTTTGAATGATTTCCCCTGCGGCTTCCTCCCCGATGTCATAGAGAGACTGCCAGCCAAATGCATTGGTCCACAAGTACCCGTCCCCAGTGACATAAAGCGCGACGTTATCGATGCCTAGCGCCTCAGAGCTGATGGAAAAGCCAAGATATTCACGTTTTTGAGCCATCCAGTTTTGATCCTCGATAAACTTGGCTTCCCTGCACTCCGTAGTCAAAACGTTCCACAGACAGGAAGCATCATTTAAAACAAAGCGCTTGTATTTAGAATCCTTTCCTCTTTCCTCAAACCAATTTAAGTTTATGAGTTTGGGAAGATTGGCCTGATCCAGCAATTCGCCGAGCGTACTTGCAGGCAGATACTCGAAATTGCGAAAGACATAGTATCCGTCCTCCAATTTTACGGCAAGGATCCTGCTTGCCGCGACGTCATTCAGTTCATACGCCTCGCCGATAATGACGTGCGACTCCTCCTTGATTTCATCATACCCGGTCACGTCAAAGGTGCCCAATGCCGACTTGAGCATGGTCTCTGAGACCTTGTGACCCGTATTTACGTACTCCATGCTATTCACGATCATCATCCTGTATTTTTCACCGACCGTCTGGTATTCCCATGGCCAAATGATGGCAGTAGACTCCTGACCTTGGAGCGTAAAGCTTTTGTATCTGCCATCCCCCATGCCTTGTTTATTCTTTCCAAGTGTAGATGGAAGGAGTATCACACTCGTGAGGACCAGCATGATCAGGCATGCCGCGGCGCCTCCCCACTTGAGCCAGGGTGCCCTGGGAACAGCATTTTTACTTAAGGCGCTACTTGGACCGGCGCCGTGCTTTTCGCCCTTTGGAGATACCATGGCCTTGGGCAGTACCATGGCATTGGGCGGTACCATGGCATTTGGCGGTACCATGGCCTCTAAGATCAGATCTTCTTCTATGTTTCCAATTGCACCTACCATTCTCATATTGCCACACCCTCCTTCCTAAGGTATTCCTTTAGATCCTTTCTGGCATGAAACAGAAGGTTCTTTACTTTGCTCTCCGTGATGGAGCAATTCTTTGCAATTTCCTTTATGGGATCAAAGAAAAAGTACTTTCGGATAAAAACATACCTGACTTCCTCTTTTTGATTCCTTAAAAACTGACTAATCAGCTTTCCGACGTCTTCATCCGTCGCGCCCGGCATAAAGCGCTCATCCGGCAGCACAGCCTCAAGCTCATCAAACGAAGTCGTCACGGCTGCAAGGCGTTTCTTTCGCGTCAAATACTGAAATCTTTTTAGTGAAAGGTTTCGGGTGATCTTACAGGCAAACGCCAAAAGGCTCCCTGGTCTGGCCGGCGGAATGGCATTCCACAGGCCGGCGAAGGCGTCATTCACGCATTCCTCGGAATCCTCATGATTGTTCAAAATGCGAAATGCCGTCGCATACATCTGCCTGCCATACTGCGCCTGGGTTTCCTTGATTGCCTGCTCGTCCCTGGCAAAGAATAGATCTATGATCTGTGTTTCCTCCATCCGCCTCACCTCCTTACTCTTTCCGCCTACGCCTTCAACCATTACGTACCTTTTTGGGTGCCGCAGGTTTTAAAATTCTTCGAATTTACCTTGCAGTTTTGTCTTACGGTTTGATAAATCTGTAATTTATGATATCATCAAAACATCATTAGGTGACATAAATTTTTTCAAAAATTCGGTGAACCATATCCTTTGTTTTGCGACTAATAGGTGAAGCTTCAAAAAAGCCTGGCGTTTATGATCAGAACGCCTGGCCTGGGGGACCTCATATGAATACGGAAGAATTATCAGAACACACAGATTATCTGTTTCGCGTGGCGATTGGCAAATGCGATTCCTTGGAAGAGGCGCAGGATCTTGTCCAGAGTACGTTGCTGGAAGGGCTTCTTGCGATAAGGAAGGGAACCATAATTGAAAGCGCAAAGAGCTGGCTTTCCACGGTGCTAAACAGAAAGTATTATGATCTGTTGCGTGAAAAGTATCGGAAACCGCTGACCTTTTATGGAATGGATTATGACATACCATATGAAGAAGGCTATTCGCCCGAGACGCCAGATGACATGGAACTGAGCGAGGAGGAAAACCTTCGCCGTCTGGTTGCGCGCCAAACTTACGTCTATCGGGAAGTGCTGGTAAGGCATTACTTTCACGGGCAGTCGATTGAGACAATCGCAAACGCGCTGTCCATTCCCGAGAATACTGTAAAAAGTCGCCTTCGCCTGGGCAGAGAGAAACTCAGAAAGGATTTAACCATGGAAAAATATGAAAAACAAAGCTATGAACCGGAAGTCCTGTGGATTTCCAGCAGCGGAAACGGCGGAATGAACGGAGAGCCGTATTCCTTAGTAAGAAATGACAAGATCACCATGAATCTTCTGATCCTGGCATATGACAAGCCTGTCACAATTCCAGAGTTGGCAGATGCCATCGGAATTTCAACCACTTACGTTGAGCCCATCGTGGATCGTCTTGTGGACGGAGAATTGATGAAACGCATCGGAGATAAGGTGTTTACGGACTTCATCATCTACACGGAAGCGGATATGGTAAATATGTTCGACGTGCAAAAAAGTCTTGCAAATACCTTGTGTCGGGATATTTGGCGCTATTTGGAGGAAGGGCTGGGAAATCTTCGCTGCACGGAGTATTATCAAAGACAGAATCCTTCCCAGGCCGCAAAGCTGGAGGGCTATTTTGTGCTTCATTCCACCTATCATTCCGTCATAAAGGTCCGGGATGAGGTTGCGGGCTTTTGGCCCTATTCCGAGTATCCTTACAGAAAAGACGGCGGCAGGTGGTTCGCCATGGGAAACCGCCATACAGCTGATTATGAGTATGACAAGAGTCCCTACAAAGGATATGACATCAGCGGTGAAGCAGGCGGAAGCATCGATCGTTTGCCCGGTGCCAGCCGTGTCGGATTATTTGATTATGACACGGATGCCTTGGGGCGCTCCCATACTGCGTATCACTACGAGGAGAATTTTGATAATGCCAGGGAAGGAATGATCAAGTTCCTCTACGCGATTCATACAGGCAATGAAAACATCCTTTCCGGAATCCCGGGGAAGCTTTTGGAGAACATGGATACCTATCTCAAGCTGGATCTGGTGGAAAGACTCCCTGACGGCAAGCTAAAGCTGAATGTTCCCGTCCTCAGCAACGTGGAGCGGAAGGCCTTTTACGATCTCATGGAGGAATATACGGAAAAGCTTTCGAGGGCATTTCATGATGAGTACCTGACAATGATCAAAAACCCCGTCACCGTGCCAAAGCAGCTGCAAAAGGACGTACCAGGATTCTTACGCTACCTTCACACCTGCGGTTTCTTCCCCAGCGCCCTGATCTACGAGGCGAAAAGCCGAGGGCTGTTTTTGAAGGATTATGCCAAGCCCGCTCCGCCGGTAATCATGGTAGTCACAAAGGAGGAAGCATAAGGCAAGGCGTCAGGATTATGGCAGGGATTGAAGCACATGGCCGGCGCTAGATTGTGGCAAAGGATGATGCGTATGGCTGGCGCAAGGTTATAAAATGGCATGGTACGTATGGCCTGTTCAAGGTTGTAATAAAGGATGTAACATATGATTTTTGTGAATAGAGATGCGGCGGTTTCAAATTACCGCTGCATCTTTATTTATGTAAAAATTAGTTTTTCTCTTGTCATGCGTCAGGTCAAGTATTCCTCTATGTAATCGGCAATTACTCTCGTATTTAGTGGCCGATACGAGCTTTCATGCAGCAGGATTACGTCCCGTCCAATGAGCAGTCCATTCTTTTCATATACGTCTAGTTTTGTAAGAGTGTTTTTGAAATAATTAGGATGATCCATCATCCCCAAATGTTCCACGTATCTAATCTCTCCAGTGTTTTTATTCATGGCAGTAAAATCCGGATAAAAGTCTTTTATCTTTCCATTAACATTTAAAGGCAGTGGTTTTTCATACTTATATGGGATTCCCCATCTTGTCAATTCATCTGCAATTATTTTTTCTGATTTTGATCTAACTCTCTCCCCCCTATTTGTTATAAACTCCGTTCGATCATCTTCTTCAAAGTCTAAACCAACATATTCCTCCGCCTCAAAATACTTAATTTTTTTCTCAACAGGCATATAATCTGGAGTGAACAGAGCTTGTTTTCCTTCATGCATTTTGCAATATGCGTCTGCCAAACGTTGTTCTGTTTTTAGTGCCCTCCGTAAAACATTTTTCTCTGTTTCCAGTATTGGTAATAGTCTGTCCCAATACTCATCCCTGGCCATTTCCTTTATTTGCGTCAGCCCATGTTTCTTGCCGATATATTTATCATCGATATAGTAATAATATTTCGTTTTCTTTTTCCTGCATATTAGTTTTTCTCTTATCTCTTTTTCCCTTGAAGGGTTCGCCTCATTAGACACTGTGCGCTTATTTCGTTCAAATACTATATGTTGTCTAATTCTTTCCAGTTTCTGAATGTTCTTTTGAATTTCCTTGTTGATATGTGTTCCCTTCCTTTCACTAAACTTGTTTTCCCCCTCTGGGCTGCTCAATGCTCCACGGGGGGATTTCCAGGACTTACTTTCCTGGAATTTTCCCCCTCTGGGCTACTCAACGCTCCACGGGGGGATTTTCCGGACTTACTTTCCTGGAATTTTCCCCCTCTGGGCTACTCAATGCTCCATAGGGGGATTCTAAAAATCTTGTTTATGGACGGAATATGGCTCTAGTAGACATATATGAGCTTAAAGAGCTTTAATACTTGGGATAATTGCTTAGAACTAAGCAAAAGATAATTTGAAGTGGTTTAACTGTATCATTTAGCACATATGTTGTCAAGTTTACGTTAGAAATGTTTCTCGGGGTATGACGCGTTTCTGACGTTAGCTTCGCTAGGGGTGAGGAGAAGCGAATTCGAAATTGCTGCGCAATTTCGAATGTTCGCGGCATTCGCCGCAAACATTTTCGCGAAATAAAAAGCACCCAGGAGCAAGCAAGCTTGCTCTGGGCGCTTTATTATTTCGCTTTATTCGCTTCTCATTACTCGCGCAATTACTCGATAATGGTAGCAACACGTCCGGAACCAACGGTACGGCCACCCTCACGGATAGCGAAGGTAAGACCCTGCTCCATAGCGATGGGATGGATCAGCTCGATGGTCATCTCAACGTTATCACCAGGCATGCACATCTCAACACCTGCAGGCAGGTTGCAAACGCCGGTAACGTCGGTAGTTCTGAAATAGAACTGAGGACGATAGTTGTTGAAGAAAGGAGTATGACGGCCACCCTCATCCTTGGTCAGAACATACACCTGAGCGGTGAACTTCTTGTGGCACTTTACGCTACCGGGCTTAGCCAGCACCTGGCCACGCTCAATCTCAGTTCTCTGAACGCCACGAAGCAGAGCGCCGATGTTATCACCAGCCATAGCCTCGTCAAGCATCTTACGGAACATCTCGATACCGGTAACAACGGTCTTCTTGGTCTCTTCCTTGATACCAACGATTTCAACTTCCTCATTGAGGTGAAGGGTACCACGCTCTACACGGCCGGTAGCAACGGTACCACGACCG
>JAILLF010000015.1 GCA_024693365.1 Acetatifactor sp.
AGAAAAAATCCCCTCAAATTTTATCTGATACACCAACAACCTCGGAATATACTCCGGCGGTGTTCTTCTTCCTGCCTCCCAATCTTCCAATGTACGAACAGGGATACCCGTATATTCTGAAAACTCTTTACGTGACATCCCTGTGCTTTCTCGTAATTCTTTTATAGTTTTTGCAGTATCCATAGTATTACCTCGCATTGCGTGTTTATAGGGACAGCATACCACATTTTTAAGTTTTTCGCAATGCGTGGTTTTTATATTATTTATCCTCGTCTTTGATTTTGTAGTATTCTTCCGCATCGATACCTATCTGCACAAAATCCTACGCATTTCTGGTCCGTTCGATCAATACGATGGTCTCCACATGCCCCGTGTAAGGGAACATGTCCACGGGCTGAATCTTCCGTACCTTCCATCCCTTACTGCCAAAGAGTTCCAGATCCCTCGCCAGCGTCACGGGATCGCAGGATACGTAAACCACTTTCTTTGGCTTCAAAACGTTGACTGCCTCGATGAATTCCGGCGTGCTGCCGCTCCGGGGCGGATCCATGAACACCACGTCGGCCTTTTGCTTTTCCGCCGCCATGCGCACCATGTATTTTCCGGCATCCTCATTCCAAAAGCGGATATTCTTGATCTGGTTCAGCTTGGCATTTGTGATTGCATCCTTCACCGCATCCCGGTTTAACTCCACGCCCAAAACCTCTGCCGCATTCCGGGCTGCACAGGATCCGATGGTACCGATGCCGCAGTAAGCGTCAATCACTCGCTCCTTCCCGGTAAGGCCGGCAAACTCGATTGCCTTCTGATACAGCCGCTCCGTTTGCTCCGAATTGATCTGATAAAAGGAATTGGGTGAGATGCGGAACTTCAGCCCGCAAAGCTCATCCTCAATATAACCCTTTCCATACAACGCAACGTTGCGCGTTCCAAGCACCATGCTGGTCCGCTTGTCATTCACGTTCATGACCACCGTGGTGATCTCAGGATGCCTTCTGCAAAGCTCCTTCGTGAAATTATTCTTGGACGGCAGGATCGGACTGGATAATACCAGCACCACCATGATCTCTCCCGTCTTTCTGCCCACGCGGATCAAGGCATGACGCAACAATCCCGTCTCGCGGTCCTCATCATACACCTGAAGCTTAAACTGCTTTGCCAGCGTGCAGAGCGTCTTTAGAATGGCCGTCGCCCTCTCATCCTCAATGCCGCAATCCTCCACGGGTACGATCCGGTGGCTCTTCTCCTCATAAATCCCCGTGAAAACAACGCCCCTTTTATCCCGTCCAAAAATCCCGTGCACCTTGTTGCGATAGTGATCCGGATTCTCCGCGCCAAGGATGGGCGCGACCTTCGCATATTTTCCCAGCAGCGAGGATACGTTCTTTTGTTTGATCTTCAATTGTTCTTCATAGGGCTTTCCCTGATAAATGCACCCCCCGCACTTTTTTGCGTAAGGGCATTTCGAATCTGAAGCAGTCATGCTGACACCTTCCTCATTTTCTAAGTACAAAACAATAATATTTTATCACTTTCTCATGATTTCGTCCATATATGACGTCAAATAAAAAAAGAGCTTCAGATCCTAAGACCTGAAGCCTCTTTATATAATACCTTCTCTCATCTACCCAATTTGCTCAATAACCACGTAACAAACGCCACCATCACCTCTGCATGACTGAAACCAGCAATACCCCAATCATACATAATAACACCCCCTCTCTTCTATAAGATTAAATCATTGTTTTTTCCTTCGCAAGCCCGACGTCGCGAACGACATTTTTTTGTCGCGAACGACGTCATTCGGGCCCATTGTTCAGTTTATGCAAATATTTCCAAGATTAATCTTCCATCCCCATAGTGACATTCCATTCGTCCGTTCACGCGTTCAACAGCCCTTCTCACGTTTGTCACGCCAAATCCATGATGGTCATCATCATCCTTCGAAGTTTTTTCCGACTTCAAATTTTGATAATCCTCCTCCGTCGCCGGGTTTTCAATCCTGTAATACAAAGAGCCATTATGCATTTTTATGATCACGTTGATTTCTGCGTCCTGAAGACGTTTTTCGCAAGCTTCAACGGCATTACGCACCGTATTGGAAAAAATGGCACAAAGATCATAAAGATCATAATTCCCGGAATTCTCTACCCTGCCATCCACTTGAAAGCGGATTCCCAGTCTGGCAGCCTTCTCGAGTTCAGCATTCAAGATTGCATCGATTACTTCATCCCCTACGGAAACATATCGCATCCCCGTATTATTATAATCACTTAGCAGACGGTTTAACTGCTTTTGGAATTCCGCAGGATCCCCTTTCTCATACAAAATGCTTAACACGCCCAGCTGATTTCCCATGTCATGCCGAAAAGCCCGAAGTTCCCGTGCCTTTTCCAGCATGGCTTGGTAATACATTTTTTGTGAAACAATAATCTCTTCCTTCAATCTAGACTGTTCTTTATATTGCGTACCCGTATGACTCTCAACAAGCAACCATACCAGGACGCCAACAATACCAATCAATATAAAGATCATAATGATGCAGAAAAAAGCGATTGCAATTTCTCCGCCAATCTCATTGCGGACGACGCTTCCAACGGCGGCCATGACGTCCGCTGCAAGCATTAGTCCCAAAATAAAGACACGCTTTCGGGCGGAAATACTTTTAAATTCCCCGGCACCTGTTTGATATGATTTCCGGCTTGTTAAAAAAAGTGCCCCAGCTAACAGAAGCAGGTTTATGCAAACATAAAAGATTGCCGAATCTTTCTCCAGCCCAACCACCAACACTTTGATGCTCAAAAAAACAAACTGAAATAATTCCAGTCCAAATTGAACGATCAATATGTTGATCCAACTGTCAAAGAGCTTCCCTTCCGCCAGACACAAAAAGGGAATTGGCATTAACAAAAAAGCAAATTGATTGAATGGATCGGGAAGAAACGAACTGCCTATGCTAACTGCCAAAAATAACATAGTCAGCATCCATTTTTTGACAGATCTCATGGTCCAGTGGAAGCTTCGTTTACATACCAAGATCACGCATCCCGCAAAAATCAGTTTCGCAACGATCTGCAGCACGACGTCACTCATTCGTCTTTTCTCCTTAGAAATTCTTGATACGATTTTATCATTCCCTTCTTAAATGCTCTGCCGACGGGAATGACCTTGTCCCCTATGACTGCTTCATTCTTTTTCTGATTATAGTAATTCATGTTAATGATACAAAACCTGCTGCATCTGCAAAAATAAGGCTCCGGAAGCACGTCGCCCCATTCATTTAATGTCTGCCTGATCAGATAATTATCTTCCGTTGTGTGAATGCTAACGTACTTATCCTCCGCCTCCACGTACAAGATCTTGTCCCACGGTATCATTTTGGTCACGCCGTCAACGGTTATGGTAACGGTATGCCGGTTCAAAATTTTCTTTATTTTCCGCAAAACCCTTTCCACTTCAGCATCAACGATCGGCTTAGAAATAAAATCAAATACGTTTGCTCCAAAAGCCTCTCTCATTCGTTCTTCATGGCTAGTCAGGAAAATGATCTTATCACTTCGCCTTGCATCCTGGAGCGCATCCTTAACGGAAATTCCATCCATTCCCGGCATTTCTATGTCCAAAAAAAGAAGATCAAACTGCTGATTTGAAGCAAGCATTTCATCTCCGGAGTGAAAGACGTGAAAATCCGGCCTCCATTCCGCAAATGCTTTTTGGCAATAAGCAATCATGACTTCACAGTATGCTTTTTCATCATCGCAAATCCCAATTTCCATGTGCTTTCCCCCAAACAAACTCCCAATTTTTGCGAAAAAATCCCAATTCATTGCTCCCTCCATAGTTTACTAAAAGAACGTCACCTTGTAAAGAAAAATCTCAGGCCACAAATCGTGACCTGAGATTCTCTTCAAAGGAGCTTGTCCCTATTTCTTATTTTATTTCAGACGATATACTGCCGTATAGCTTCTCTTCGTTACGTCAAAATATCCAACGCCGTCGCTGTGACCTTCTGCCGCAACGCGATACTTAACGCCGCCGTATGTGCCAATATAAATGGAAACATGTGAATAGCTGTTATAATTAAACATAATGTCGCCCGTCTGATAACTTCCATTCGTAACTTTTATCGCCTTACCTTGGCTCACCAAAGCATCCAGTCGGGATTTCATGGTTCCCGTTACGGGAAGATCACTAAACGTAGCCGTTACGCCAGCAAACGTATATGATCTGCCTACAAGCGACGAACAGTCATAAGCGCCATTCGTCTTTCTCTGCTCCTGGCAATAATAGCTTCCAACTGCATCCAGCGCATACAAGGCTGCGAATTTCTGCTTCGAATCCGCCATGCCCCGAACCACGCTGCGTAATCCCTGGACCTTTGCGTCATTTGCCGTGAACGCACGCTTATGAGAAGCTGCGGAATGGAAGGAACCATCTGAATTATGACAATCTCTTGCCTTGAACGTGCCAGTGATTGGCTCCCACTTTGCATACAGAGTTCCAAGTGTCGAAACGCTTTCTGACGGATATACTCTAACGCCGCTGTTCTGTCCGCGATACCAGCCAAGGAAAAGGTAACCTGATTTTGAAGTGGAAGGAAGCGTTCCATACGCAGTCCCGATCAGATAATTTCTGCTGGAAACTGCGGTTCCGCCATTCGTAACAAAGGATACGTTCTTGTTCCATCTTGCATATACCGTAAGATTTGAAGTCTGGTTAAACGTGGTGTTTGAGTTTACGTAATTTGCCGAACCCGTCTGCGTCTTGCTCCATCCGGCAAACGTATAACCGCTTCTGGTAGGAGTAGGCAGGGATCCAAGACTCTTACCATAGGTAACGGTCTTATAAGTCGGACTTACGCTGCCGCCATTGGCATTAAAGTATAATGTTCTGTTGATGGGCACCCAATATGCATAGAGCGTGTGATTACTTGCCGTCTTTACGGTCGTGCCGGAATAAATTCTAGTCCCTTTTCCATTGGCGTTGGTATACCAACCGGAAAAAGTATAACCTGTCTTGGATGGGCTGGGAAGCGTGCCATACGAGCTATCATACGTAACCGTCTTGCTGCTTGGTGAAACAGCGGTTCCCATTCCATTAAAGGTTACCGTATACCTGTTAGCAGTCCAATGTGCGTATAACGCGTGAACGGTGCCTCGAATTACCTTAGTGGTACTCGTGATCTTTGTCCCGCCACTAGCCGACGTATACCAACCGGCAAAAGAATAACCCCGTCGGCTCGGAGTAGGTAACGTCCCATAGGTTCCAGGATAATTTACCTGTTTGCTTGAAGTACTCACGCTTCCTCCATTGGCACTGAATTTAACGGTAACCTTTACTGCCGCGTACGACGTTGATGAAAACGTCATGGCCACAACTGCCGCTAGCATAACAAACATTGCCAGCAGACTTCTTCTGAATCTTTTTTGTTTCCTTTGCATTTTTCTTTCCCTCCCTGTAATTTATGAATGGAGTTTTCTCCTTCCAAAACCACTATACCCTCACCACCTCACCACTTTCAATCTCTATGTCGTGAACGCCTTCCTTTTGTCGCGAACAACGCAAAAAAAATCTCAGACCCCAATTGCGATCTGAGATTCTCTTTCAAGAAACCAAAAATTCAATTTTATTCGGTTATACCCCAAAAATCATCTGAATAACTGATGAACAAGTCAAAAACCTGGTTTTCAAGCCATGCATATGCCTCCGGCGTATTTTCGTTTACGTCAGCGTCAAGATTTTCCTTCTTCGCTATCGCGCCAACAACCAAATAGCGTTTCATCTCTTTTTCACCCTGCGTAATACAGTTTTGAAGAAATTGGCTTTCCGAATATCCGAGTTCTTCCTCAACATATTCATCGAAGCTATCATAGCCAAATAACGTGGAGAAATTCTGTTCCCTATAAACAATTTGCTTCGAATACTCAGCAACCTCTTTCTCGTCAAGTTGAAAGGTAGCTTCTAACAAAAGTTTGTTAATAACCTCAGCCTCAGCCTCATAGATTGCCATCGTTCTAAGATGACCCGCGTACTGCTCTTTTTCGTCCTCCACCAACTCTTCAACGGAATCAAAACCAAATTGTTCTTCAACAAATTCGTCCGTAAGCTTTCCAAACGAAGAATACACTTCATCAAAATATACTTCAAAACCTTCATCATCGAAGTTTGGCGCACTTAATTCAATATGTATTAAATCGTAATCGCCTATTGAAGTAATGGAGCTTTTTTCCACCCCATAGCTTTGCAATATAGTTTCGGTTACGGGCGACAATTCAATGGAATTCATTTGCTGACATGAAGTCAAGCTCAGAATAATTAACGTCGTCCAAAACATAACACATATTTTTGGGCATAAAGGTCTCATATTATTCACCAGGTTTTCCATTCATTTTAATAAAGTTTAAGTCCAAGGGTTGAATTTATGGCGGATGCCTTTACAACGATGCCGTTACCATTAACATTATTCTTTCCTCTATGGATTCCTACAATCATGTTCTTACCATTTTTGTAAATATATACTGCTGATCCGCTATCACCATCTTGGGTCTTGTATTGAGTCTCTATGCTGGATTGAGAATAATCCGAGCTGGTCTGTTTTACCTCTATATTGGAAATAGTTCCAGACTTGGCCCCACACAGCGATACTTTGTCTCCAACTTTTACGGTAGCAATCTCCGGAGAAAGCTTTTTCCCAGCTCTGTTTTTAACAGACATGGCATATTTGCTAGTCAACGATATAAATACGGCATCAAGAGCAGAGGATTGTTCTTCAATGCGTCCGATTCTGTCATACGAACCATCAGAAAGCGTCACGTAGACATCCTTGAGCGAAGTGTTTTTGAAAATATGTTTTGAGGTGACAAATCCATTAGCACGGTTTCCGTTATAAACTTTATACGCACGATACCCCATGCTACCGCAACCTCTATAAGTACCACCGCCGGAACGAAACTCTGCAGAATAGATCCAGCCTCCGGAATAGAGATTCGATGCTTCTTCGGTAATGCCCTCAGCATATTTTGTAGCTTCAAATGCGCCGGCATTCCCATTCTGCTTATATTCCTGATACCAACTTTGCATCTGGTCAAGACTACTTGCGTCTTTAGCCTTAGCAGCCTGCGCGTCCCCCGTTAAAAAGCTACCTGTGATGACTGTCAGCGATAGCATTACCGCCAACGTGTGTTTTACGAAATGCTTCTTCATTCTTAAACCCTCCTCATATTTTGGTTTTTTTCGGAATGGAGTTTTCTCCTTCCAAAACCCACTATACCCTCACCTCCTTACCACTTTCAATCTCTACGTCGTGAACGTCTTTCTTTTGTCGCGAACGATATAAAAAAACGGAAAAGAAGTTGCCAAAAGTCGGAAATCCTGCACGTCAATTTAGTCTTATCGTGTATTTTTTGTTACGCTTCCTCTTGTCATGACTCCATGTTTTCGATACAATGTAAAAAAAAGACTAATGAGGGGACGGGACGCGTGAAAAATTTAGTCAAAAAAATGACCACCGGCAACAGACCGGTGATCATTACAACCGTATTATTTACCGCGACATGGCTTTTTATCGTTTTGACGGCATGGCTTGCAGGCTTACATCTCTATGATTTTTCCATCACGATCTCCGCCTACATCGGTTTGCGTCTGTGGACGGTCTTGCTGTATTTCTGCAGCGCGACCATCATGTTTGTGTTGCTTACGGATTTCGTACGCAAGACTCCCATACCCAAAATAAAGAAACTGACGTATTTCATCGTTTTCCTAAGCATCTGGGGTTGCTCGATCTTTCCCTGCAATGAAAGCTGGAGTGCGACCGTGACGCAGATCCATCAGTCCTTTGCTTACAGCCTCATGTTTTCTGCAACTTTTTCCTTCGTGCTGACAATCTTTCTCACCAAGAATAATGCCGTCCGTGTCTTCGCCATTTCCACTCTTCTCTATGCGATCTTTTTCATTTTTGCGCTGTTGATCATGAGATGGCATTGGTTCGATCAAACCGTATTCATATGGGAAATCCTCTGCATCTATCTTCTTATCATAGAATTGCTAACGGAACGTCCGCGGGCGTCCAAGTAAATCCTTGGGCGCTCCGCGTCCCATTTACGCCTCGTCCCGTTTATGCCTCGTCACTCTTTCCAAAAAGCTTCGGAAGGAACTTAACTACAAACCATCCCACCGCCATCACGGCGCCGGCCGCCTTGATTCCGCTGCGGATGCTCTTAGCCACGTCATCCGTCTTCTGGTGATCCATCTTATTCAGCTTCTGTTTCTGAAAATTCTTTTCCGCCATCCTTCAACACCTCCAATAAATCTTCACCGCTCACTTCAATCTGCACGTAATCATATTCCTTTGCCGCTTCCAGACAGGGTCTCTTTTCTGCCTCAACGTACTCCACGGGATGATTAAAGAACCAGTCACTTAAGTCTGCATCCTTATGGGAAATCCCGATCGTTTTTACGGCGCTAAAATCAATGTCCTTCAAAAAACTCACGCTCTTCTTAAACGTCTGCTCCACGGCGCCCGTCTCCCCGGCATATGCATACGCGGTGGCAAGCATCTTGGTCGCTTCCACGTACATGGAGTAACAATCCTGGATTGCCTCCACCTCATCATCCTTCTTGCTCAGGTAGTCCGGCTTCGCAAGCGTGTTCAAGATCAGGGAAAACTTTCCATCCGGCAAGGCCTTAAAGTTTTCCACCTTTCTTGCCAGTGCCTTTCCAATCTGTTCCTTTCCAAGGAGCAGGTCGTGCGCACCAGACCTAAGGAGATCCTTCTTGTGCTCTTCGTCCTGGATGCTCATCGCCAGCAGGATCTGCTCTTTTCCTGATTCGATCAACGCAAGGCGGTCGTCATGCTGCCCTACGGCCATCATCTTGATGGTCTCATACGTTTCCGACACGGTTTCAGCGATCTGGCCCAACTGCTGTTGCATGACGATGTTGTGATAGCTATTGCAGATGTCCTGATAGGGATTCGCCTGATCCGGCTGATTGATTGGAAGCTGGTCGACAAGCTTCAGCTTTCCATTCTCAGTCAGCTTTAGAAGGGAAGCTAATTCCGCGCTGGCTCCCTTTGTATTCTTTACCGGAACCTGCACCAGGTATTTCACGCCCTTCTCGATCGTATTGGCGACGTTCGCCATGTTCACGTACTGCGCCGCACGGTCCAATGCACCCATGTAATCGATATCCGTCTCAGATTTGTTTATCTGAAGCACTTTGCTGCCATTCTCGCCCACTACCTCCAGTGAAGTACTCTCTAACTCTTTCACGTGCCTCCTCCTTTTCTATGGTTGATTATCTACAGTGGAATAAAAAGTGTGACCATCGTTTCCCCGTCACCTGCGCGCATGCGCACGTCACCGCCAAGCTTTCTGGCAATGACCCTCGCCTCATAAAGGCCAACGCCGCTGCCCTTTACGTGACTGCTGTTGGAGCCTCGCCAAAGGCTGTTGAACACAAAGGGAAGCTCGCTCTCCGGTAACGGCGTACCTTTGTTTGTCACCGTGATCAGATGCCCCTCCTGCGTCTTTTCCATCTTGAGACGGATTCCCGTGCCATCCCCGTATTTGATGGCATTGTCCATAAGCTGCCGCAGAATCCTGCATATGCCGTCAAGGTCACTTTTGACGAGCGGATCACCCTCGCACTCCAGCCGGAAAGGAATGCGGCTGATCTCCAGGCGTTTCAGATATTCTTCACGTACAAATTTCTCTATCATGCTCCGATAGAAGGTTTCCGTCTTTGGTTCATACTCAATGCTTACGGTGTTTGTCGCTTCGACCGCCTGCGACACGAGCTTTTCAATGTCGTCCGCGTTCTTTTCGATCTTCCCGGCGAGCTCAGCGTCCTTCTCATTGATCTTTCCGTCAGGATCATAAAGTCCCGTCGCGATCGCCTCTGACAGGAGCTTGATGTTTGCCGTTGGCGTCTTGATGCCATGGACCAGCATGGTCACCATTTTCTGCCTCTCGTCCGAGATCCTGCGGATTGTCTGCCTGTCATTTTCCAGTTTGTCCGAGAGCATGTTCATGCCCCAGACATACTTTCCAAAGAATCGATTTTTAGTTTCCGGGAGCTTCTCCGTGGCTACGCCCTTCGAAAGACGTTCCGGATATTCCGCCAGCTTGTGAAAGGGAAGAATCACCTTTCCAAACACCCAGACTCCATACAGGATCAGAAGAAGCGCACATGCCAGAATGCAACCGTTCATGAGAAGCAACACCTGCCCGTAAGTTGAATCCTTGAAACGATACTCTGCCAGTCCAATGAGCCTTCCGCCCGCATACAGACCAAAGATCTTGGAAGTATCTTCTCCCACCTTCAGGCCTTGTCTCAGCTCTTCGCCCGTAGTCTCCTTATGGTTTTCTTGTGCGGCATCTGCTCTTTTTTCCCCTGCATTTCCTTGCACGTCATCCTCGGAAATCAGCAGGATCCGCACCTCTTCCGGGCACGCCTTCACCCCATACAGCCTGCACCACTCGTCCCTGCGCTGCGTAAAGACCTTCTCGACAAGCGCCTCCGCATTCCAATGACCGGAATCCACCTCTTTCTGAAACTGCGCGTTGATCCGTCCCGTGACCACGTTACGTTCCCTGACGCTTTGCTCCGTAAGCTTCCTCCCGAGCAAGTTCATCCCTACGGCAAGCACCGCAAAGAACAGGATCATCCAAAGGAGCCTACTGACATAGGCCCTCATGAGGATTCACCGAACTGATAACCCACCTTATACACGGTTTTTATCAATTTCGGCTCCCTCGGATTATCTTCAATCTTTTCCCTCAGCCAGCTCACGTACACGCCAAGCGACGAAAGCTCGCTGAAACAACTCTCGCCCCACACCTGGTTAAAGATGGCCTCCTTGCTGAGGGCCTTCCCGCGATGTTGCATCAGATATGCCAGCAGGTCAAATTCCTTTCCCTTTACGTCGATGAGGCGGTCATTCTTATACACCTTTCTGGCACTCAGATCGACCGTAATCCCTTCTGCGGAAAGGATCTCCTTCTCTTCCCCAATGTCATAAGACCGGCGCATCAGCGCCTTGATCTTCGACGTCAGTACGGGAATGGAAAAGGGCTTGTCCACGTAATCATCCGCACCGATCTCCATGCCAAGGATCTTGCTGTCATCATCCGTCTTTGCGCTCATCATGAGCACCGGAACGTTTTTGTTCTTTCGGATCTCCCCAAGTGCTTCAAACCCATTCTTTCCCGGCAGCATCACGTCGAGCAAGAGAAGCTTAAACGACTCTTCTTCCAATGCCAAAAGACCCTCCTCCGCGCTAAAAGCGCGTCTGACGGTCCAACCCTCTTTTTTCAGAAAGTCAGCGATCAGTCCTCCGAGCTCCTCATTATCTTCTATGATGAGAATATCCGTCATGCATCCTCCTCAAATTCCTCGTACCAAATGCCTAAAGACATGACAGCTTACTGCCATGCCTTCTTAGGCGTCTTTTTCATGAACCAGCTTACAAAAACACCCTTGCAAGCAATTGTTTATGCTTCATTATAGCATAATTTCACGGAATTGTAGACAAATTTATTTATAGCTTCCTACGTCAGTAAAAATCACGTCATCTGACGGTCCGTCCTGGCCAGTAAAGCCTACTTGCACGTTATCCGTATGGTAATCCACGATAATGATCTGGGAGGTTCCCTGATTGCGGACGTTATCCACCTTTGCCTCGCCCTTCACCTTCCCCTGGTTTACCTTTTCCCGCGTGATCATTGTCTTCAGATCACCGACAGTGAATTTTTCTTTCTCTGCAACCCACTCATTGTACTTTTGAAATCTCACTGCGTTACTGCTTACCCAAAAACCATCCTGATTTCCTTCCGAGGCAAAACTATTCACGACGCACAGACTGTCAGGATTCTCCCACTTAAGATTCTTTAGGAGCGGCGTCTTCTCATCACGCAAAACCGAACGTCCCTTGCCACTTTCCTGAAGCTGCAGCACCGCATCCTCGGCACAGTAGGAATGACCTGCGTCCGTGATGATCAGATTGTGGCTCCAGGTATATTTTGCACTGTTGGCAATCATAAAATCGCCAACCTCCTTCGCCGTCTTGTACTCCTCCAATGCATAGCGAAGATCGTAGGTATAACATCTCCTTCCATCGGATGAGTAGGCCTCGCCGCTGCTACCCACGTCAAGGATCGCCGCAAACACGCCGTCATTATTGATGGCGGAGACAAGGTTTTCAAAGCCGAGGAATGAAATACCCGTAAAAGAACGATCGCCTTTTTTTACGTGAATCACTGCGTGTGCCGAGCACATTTGATTTTCACTTCCCAGATTCCAGTCTAGAAGCCGCATGGTGATCCGGTCTCCGGTGCCCGTCTTTTCGCCCCAAAGGGACAGCGCGGAACAGGCCGTTCCCCGAAGGGCCTCCGGAATAAAATTGAACGTGATTGCTTCCTCGTAGCTGATCCTTCCGTCTTCCACAAAGCCACGCACGCCGCCGGAGAGTTCCTCCGCATAGGCCACAAGCTCCTCGCGGTAGTCCTCCTGAAGCGTCTCAAGAAGTGTCGAAACCCTGCTCCAAACAGGCTCAAAATCATCAACCAGTGCCGGAAACGCACAATAAATATTCTCATATACGTAGGGCTCTATGATCTCGTGAAATCCGGGAAATGCTTCCAAAACCGTTCCCGCGTATGCCTTGCCGATCTCCTTCGGCAAAAAGTTTTCATAATCCAGAGTCACGTCATAATAATGCTCCATCTTCCGGATCTTGCATGCCCCATTCTTCGAGGCATAACTTCCAAGCTCCCGGTCCCTGCTCCCCGCATCCTCATAAACCTTCGGGTTTTCCACGTACGTATCGGATACCGCCGTCAGGCTGCTTGCCGCCTGTACCGGGATTGTAAACCCGTCATACGTTGCCTTCTCCCCGCATCCGCCAAGGCCAGCCACAACCAGGCATACTGCGGCCGCCGCCAAGCATTGTTTTACTCT
The DNA here is from genome assembly GCA_024693365.1 of Acetatifactor sp. Taxonomy (GTDB): domain Bacteria; phylum Bacillota; class Clostridia; order Lachnospirales; family Lachnospiraceae; genus Acetatifactor. Next base: position 12,958 of record JAILLF010000015.1, read on the forward strand.
ATTCTTCATCCTTACCAATCCCTCTCCATGAGCCAATTACGCAGCTTTCTCTCCCGAACGGGCACGTCATCCTCGGACTCCAGCTTTCCAAGATACAGCTCTCCCTGAATGTTTCCGTCCACGAGAAAGATCACTCTCTCGCTAAAGGATGCCACCTTCTCGCTGTGGGTTACCATCATGATGGAGGTACCCTCGCGGTTCGCCTTGACAAGCTCGCCGATCACCTCCAAGGAAGCCTTCTGGTTCAACGCTCCCGTAGGTTCGTCCGCAAACACCATCTTCGGGTTGTTGATCAGGGACCTGCAAAGACAAGCCCTCTGCAGCTGACCTCCGGAAATTTCCGTGCTAAACCGGTTTGCCGTCTCGATGATGCCCAGTCTTCTCATCAGCGCTTCCGCGTCCAGATTGACCTCTGAGCGCTTTTTCTTTTTCGCCTGATATCCCGGAAGAACGATATTGTCCATGACGTTCAGCTTCTTCATCACGTACATCTGCTGGAACACAAAGCCCATCTTGTGGAGCCTTACCTTCGCCATGGCCTTGCGACTCAGCCCGGAAAGCTCTTCGCCGTCAAACGTCACCTTGCCCGAGGTCACGTCATCCATGCCGCTCACCGTGTAGAGGAGTGTCGATTTTCCCGATCCGCTCGGTCCCATGATGGAGACGAATTCTCCTTCTTCCATGCTAAAATTCACGTTCTGCAGCACGTTATTGCTATATTCATCAATCACGTAGGTCTTACACAGATCCTTTACTTCCAAAACCTTACTCATTACGAATCCTCCAAATTTCAATATTCCGGATCTTCCGGAGCACGATCAGCATCACCACGGAAATCATTGCCGTGATAAAAATCGTCCACAGACAAGCCTTCAGGAACCCTCTCGTGAAGCCAAAGCCCGTCAGTCCCAAAATCATTTTGAACAACGCCCCCAGCATCCACACGGCCACCGTGGGCGTGAGAATCAGCGAAAGCACCATCGCCGCGCCAAACAGGATCATCATGCGGAGGAACTGCCAGCCCTTCGTGCTCTTCTCCTCAAATCCCGCGCTAGCAAGAAGCGCGATTTCCGGCTCCTCGTCCTTCATGAAAATCGTCTGATACATCACCGCCAGGAATGCAAGCACGCCGGCAACGACCACGACCATAAGGTTTCGCATGAACGTAAAGAGTACGTTGTACATGCCAAGGAATCCCGTCGCGACCATCACTTCCGTATCGAAGATTTGATCCGGGAAGAGGATTTTCATTTTTTCGATCACTGCCGCTTTTTCAGAATCAGGAACGTTGATCCGGATGCCAACGCCCTGGAGCGTGGAACCTTCTCCCGGCGCGTCATTGAATTCCTTTGCCATGATCACGTCCTTTTCATTAAACTTCGAAAGACGATCCACAAATCCGGTGATCACAAATTCTTCCTGCGTCTTTTTCGTGGCAAGGCGGTCCTCATTATATTTGTCATATTCTATGGTCACCGCGTCTCCGATCACAAGTCCAAACGAACCGGCGGTATCATAATCCATCAGGATTTCATTCCTAAGCTTCGGTATTTGCCCGCCCTTCCGGATCTTAAGCCCTTCCGGATCAAATCCAAAATTCAAAAGCACCATCTCCGACTGATCCCCAAAGAGCATCTTCGCATTGTGTGCCTTTTTCATTTCCAGGGTCACGTCGATGCCTTCCTTCTTCATTAGCGCCTCAAAATTCTTGACAAACAGGTCCCCCCTGCCCGTCCCCAGGGACAGATCGTTGTACGTGGCTTCGTCAAAGCTGACGGCGAAATCCATTTGCTTATACGTATAAAACTGATACAGGAAGTCGGAGCTGATCACGGAATCCCGAACCTGGATATTTATGATCACAACAGTGCTTCCGATGGTAAACGCGATAAACAACAGAACGTATCTCTTAAAATGTCCAAGAATGTCTGACAATGCAAGGAAAAGAGGGATCCCCATCTTTTTTCTGCGGTTTAACCGGAAGCGGTCGCTGTGCCCTATCCTTTCCTGCCGCGCCTCCCCGCTCAGAACGTCCATCACCGAGATTTTATCCATCCTTCTCATGGAAAGGAAGATAAAAAGCATGACCAGGCTGATCGTGCAAATTGTCGAGGCAATGGCAACGATGAAATCCAATGTGGAAAGGGAATACGAAATATTGTAATAAAATCTGCCGATCAGCATGCCGCCCGCGATCACGCCGAGGATGGCGCCAACAATGCCGCCGGTCACTGCAAAGGCCACGTACTTCGCGGCCACCAGCATCCGGAAAGAATAGGAATCCGTTCCCAGTGCCTTCATGATGCCTAGTTCCCGCTCTTCCTTCTTTAGCATGGATCTGATCGTAAACCTTATCGCAAAGAAGATAATGAGTAGCATAAATCCCCCGGTGACGCACAGGAAAAACATCACTAATGCGGAAACGAGGGCTGCGTTACTGTAGTAGTGACCGTCCATGAGGCACGACTTGAAATACGCGCCATATTCCTCATCCTTCGCCAGCTTGGAATTCAAAATTCTCTGCTCTTTCTGCGCAAAAACTTCATCCGTCTGGAAACCGGTGACGCCAAGCTTCTGCGGCGCCTGTGCGCTCAGGAATTCATAATCCGCGTCTGACAAAATAAAACGCTGTACGAAATCGTGGATTGGATCCCTCGTAACATGCGAAATCTCAAATCCGTATCGCTTTCCATTGGGCATCGTGATGAAAAATTCATCCCCGATCTTCAGTCCGTACTCCGCGGAAAATGCATAGGGAATGGCGATCTTACCATTCTCCACGTAGAACGGGGAATTGTCCTCATCGTATACCAGATTCATGTTCCTGGGCTGCCTGACCAAGACATGGTAACGTGAGCCAAAGCTCTGACCGAGTCTGTTTAAATCAATTCCCTCATAGTCAATGTTCGTAGAATCGAACGTGATCCCCTCGGAATGCTCTATCCTTGCGTCCGGATAAAGCTCCTTTATGATCTCTTCCATTCTCTCACGCTGCCGGTCCCTGTCCGCGTATAACAGCTGATAGCCGATGAGCGCGTCATAAGGCTTGCACCTTTCCCGCGACACCGCCACTCCCCTGGTGTTCGCGAAGATCAGGAGCATGCTTGCGGTGATCAGCGTCGATACAATCACCATAAACAACAGGATGATGACGTTCAGTCCCTTGCCATCCTTCAAATCCTTTTTGATCATCCGAAAAAACATAAGATTACTCCTAACGTCGCCGAAGCGATTTTCTCTGTATTTACTGTAGCACAGTTTCGAAACTGAAGTCAGTATAAAACAGAACTTTTTAAAAAGTCCTTAAAGAAAAAATCTTTTTTTGAAAATTTGCAAAAAAAGGAGAGCCCTTCTTCCAAGGCTCTCCAAATATTTCCTAAACGCTATTTCCGGCCGCAATACGCGATCGCGTCAGCCTGGAAATGCAAACCATCTTTGCCTCCCGCGTGCGCAAAGTTTGTCTGGATGGATTTACGCGCAGGATACTTCCCGTGAAATCTCTCCTTGATCACCTTCTCCATAATGGGAATGTTATAAACGTCCCTGAAGAGGCAATCCATTTGAACGACATTCTCCAGCTTCAGTCCAACCATGGCCAGCCGTGCTTCCATATTGTCGAACGCGCCGTTGATCTGCTCCTCAATCGTTCCGCCGACGTTGCCAACGCAATAACTCAGGAAGCAGTAATCTCCCGCCTTCACAATGCCGGAATGCGCCCACTGTTCATTGACGTCATAACGCTCAATTCCGTCAGCGCCCTCCTTTGGCTTATCCTGCACGCTTTCGGAAGTTTTCTCCTGCATGCTTTCTGCCGGTTTCGCGCTCACGTTCTCCGGTGCGTTTCCCCTCAAACCTTCCGGTGCATTCGCTTTCGGCACCGCGGTTGTCCCGGCAGCGAGATCCTTCTTGATTCCGGAATAACACTCCTCAATCTTTTTAAGGATGGCACTGCGCGATCCCAGGTAGAAAGAGATTTCAGCCCCCGTAATGATCCGCAAGTCATCCGCCTTGTCATAGTTAAAGGGATCATCAGAAACAATTCTCAGTACGGAAGAATCCATCGCATCATATTCCATGGGAATGCAGCAATATTTCAAAGCCTTATCCTTGGAAAGGCTGCTCAGCGCCCGTGGCCCAATCTCAATCTGCGCAACGTCACAGTACGGAATTTTCGTCACCATCGCTTTGGCTTTATTCAGTTCTTCCTCCGACGCTTCCTCAGCTTTCAACCCCTGCTCTTCAAAGTACTTTTCCAGTTTCTCTTTGATCTCTTCATTTGTCATGACGTAACCTCCTCTCACGATTGTAAGTCAAGTAATACCCCACTTCATTATATCAAAAACTAAGTGAAAAAGATACCAAAAACACAAGAACGTAATCGACGTGCTCCTTACTAACTACCTTTTTCTTCTCGTAATATTCCTGTTCACACCAAGTTGGCTTCCCGTTTTCAAGGAAGCCTCCATAGTTAGAGACGTTCACCAATTCCTGTCCTTGGACGTATCTCTCTTCCTTGATCAGATACCCCTTGTCATTATAGGATCGACGCAATATCTCATCATCCCGATTACCGTTCAGATAAAACGACGCAAGCATCATTCGAATCCCTTATCATTATTCTTGCCGCGAACCAAGTCAATGATGCTTTCATCCTTCTCACCGTTCTTCCCTGCAGCCAAAAGTATTTGAAGAATTCCAAGTAACAACATGAAATACAAACCTTTTCCAATCGTATGTTCAAAAACGTCCAAGCCCATAAGCTCATTATACTGCATGAAAAACATGTAGACGTTGCTGATCAACGTTACCGCACTCAAAGTCTCAAATATGCCTGCAAAGTAATTCCAACGCTTCGCCCATTCTCCGTTTTTCAGCCAATTCAAAACGATCCCGACAAGCTCCAACCCTACCAATATCACGTAAATAACCTTTACGACGATTGCGAGATCTCCCCCTATGAGCTCCGTAGCCTGTATCCCGTTCTGCGATTGCGGATTTAACAGATCCAACGCCGTCGCGTCAAAATGCTTCATAAATGGCATGTTGATCATATAAATCGAAAACAGACAAAGAATACTCATGACTACTTTTCTCTTTTTACTCATTCCTTTACCCCTCTGCGCTGACAGCACCCTGCCTTACGTCTTTCCTTTTTGAAAATGTATCACGTGACGATGCTAAAATCAATACGCCTGGAGCAAAAACTAAGGAAACTCCCTTATTCTAAATCTTCACACACCCCGTCCCAATAGCTTTCACTGATCACCAGCCCAGTAAAGGCATCAACGATAATATGACTGGTTTCATTGATGACGAAGTCATATTCCAAAGTATCAGTGTGGACGTCATAGGTCAAAAGATACTTCGCATATAAACCGTCACGGTCATAGTCGCAGAGCTCGTTGACATGCTTCAGTGCCAGCTCCTTAACGGCCGGAATCAGAGTCGGTGCCTCAATCACCCACGAGGTGTCAAGTTCCTTCACGGGCTCGCCCCTTACGAGACATAGATTCGGCTTTGTGGTGCTAACGTCCGTCCGGTATCGGACTTCCGGGATCACCGCGCCGTTCAAATACTGCTCAGCATAAAAACACCACGTGCATGAATGGGACACTTTCCCAAAGCCAGTGATAAACACGTCCTCCGTAAGCTCCTCATCAACTCTTTTTAGATACTCCACGATTTCTTTCTCATCATCCGCCGAAAGATTTCTCCCCTCGAAGACATTATAAGAATAATACACGTGCGTACCGATCTTCCCCATTACGTCATTGCGGAAGGCCTCCTGCGTAAGTACGTACCGACCATTTCCATCATACAAATCACGCGAATTAGAATACCCATTCGCCGCGCCAGAACGAAAAACTAATGCCATCACCGTCGCCCATAATAAAACAAAAGAAATCTTTTCCATAAAAATTCCTCCCTGCGTACGTCGGTAGTGTCTAATCGACACACCTTTTTTATTCATAAATCCTTGATTTATCGGGAGTTCAAAATAAAACGAGCATTGTCCTCCCTTTTTTGGTATAATGTCAATCGCCAAACCAACATCTCCAAAAAGGAAACAATGCTCA
>JAILLF010000022.1 GCA_024693365.1 Acetatifactor sp.
CGCCGAATTCTTTTTACGCCTTGATAAACTGATTCTACTCCCACCGCTCGGACCTTGCCATTTTTTATCCTTACCGGAACCTTACAATTTTGTAAGATTCAAAAAGTACTCCTTACTCCGCTCCCGCGACCTTGCAAAAAAGAGGCGATGAGCCTTTTTGCCCAGCGCCCCTTCCCAATCCATATTTTCCTTTCTTTGCCACGCAGGTTCTAGGGCATAATCATTCCATCACCTTTGTCATGCTGGATTTCGGGAACACAAAAGTCACCTCCGTGCCCTCACCCTCCGTCGACGTCAGACCAATCCCGTGCCCTAACTTGTCACAAAGCTTTTTGCAAAGGTAAAGGCCAATGCCCGTGGATTTCGCGCCGCTCCGGCCATTCTGCCCCGTAAAGCCCTTGTCGAACACTCTGTCCACCTCACTTGCCTTAATCCCAATGCCGTTATCCTTCACGTGAAGATGAATCGCATTCGGCGTGTTCGTCGCATAAAGCTCAAGGACTAGTCCGCATCCTTCCGCATCCTTCTCCGGCGCATATTTCATGCTGTTATCCATCACCTGACCCAGCATGAACTGTACCCACTTGCCATCGCTGTAAACCTCATACTCCAGATCATGCAAATCAATCCTTGCATTGATCTCGCGAAGCTGCCGCCTGCGCGCCAAAACCGTCTGTTCCACGGTCTTTTTCAGATCCAGCGGGCCCACCAGATAATCCTTCGATACGGCTGAGCTCCGCGCATAAAACAGCGCCTGCTCCACGTAACGCTCCATGCGCTCCACTTCACCGGACAGCCCCACGTCGGCCTCCTTGTGATTCGCCAGGATCATTCGGATCACCGCGATCGGAATCTTGATCTCATGAACCCAAGTCTCCACAAAATCCCGATAATCCTCCGAATTCTTCTTCAAAGTTTCCAACTCCGAAAGCGTGCTCGTCTCCACCTGATAAAAAAGCTCTTTCACTGCCTTCTCTTCCTGTGAATCCTGCCGCTCGATCATCTCGTAAAACAAATACTTTTCCTTAAGAATCTCCATGGCCGGGGAAAGCTCTTCAAAATAGCTCTTCATGCGGCGAAATTCTACGTAAGTCCCGCCAAAGAAGCATCCCGTCAGCGCCACGAAAACGTAACCCATCAGGAACCCGCCTCCTGACATGGTGATAAGGAAAAGCTCTATGGTGACCAACGCGAACAAATACGTCGCTATCCAGATTCCATGCTCCCTTAACCAAGTAACGTACTTCATTTACTTCTTCCCCGATGCAATTTCATTACTGCAATTGATACCCCATGCCGCGCTTTGTCACAATGGCACCCGTAATGCCAATGTCCTCCAGCTTTCCCTTAAGGCGCGTCATGTTTACCGTCAGCGTATTGTCATCCACAAACATACAATTGTCCCAAAGCGCATTCATGATGTCATCGCGCGAAACAATATTTCCCTGATTCTCCACAAGGATTTTCAGAATCTGAAGTTCATTTTTCGAAAGCTCCACGGCAGAGTCCGCTACAACGCGGCCCTTGGAAAGCTCCAGCGTAAACTCCTGCCGGCGTTTCTCTCCGCCATTGTCAATCTCCTGAACCACGCGTAATTCGTCTGAAACCGCTGCCGCTTTATACGTTCGCTTTATCACCGATTCCATGTGTGCGATCAAAATCTGTGGATTGAACGGTTTCGCCACGAAATCATCCGCCCCGTTGTTAATTGCCATGAGTTCCGTCAGATCATCATTTTTACTTGTGATCATGATCACCGGGCACTCCGACGCCTTCCGGAATTCCTTGCACACGTGCAGTCCGTTGATCCCGGGAAGCCCCACGTCTAACAGCAAAAGATGCAGCTTCTCGTCAAGAAGCAGCTTCACCAGCTCCTCCGCCTTCTTCCCTGCATACTCCGCCGGCTCGATCCACCGCGCCTCATATCCGTTGGACTCCAGATAATACGACAACTCCTTCCCCATTGCCTCATCATCTTCCAAAATACCAATCTTTTTCATAATCTTTACCCTCACAGGATTCTATCCGCTGATCACTTCATCTGTCATAAAAGCTTTTCACTTGTATAACATCCTAGCCTTAGATCGACTTTGTTGTCAACCCCAAATTCCCCGGGATCCGTCATGCAGACCATCCTCACGCCGCATTTCTTAAAGCTTCCCTTATATTTTTCCGTTCGCCCCGTTCTTACGAGACAAAAAGAACAAAAAACCAAAGCACAAAAGAATCTGAACCACCGTGGAACATGGTGTTGCCAAACCAATGTGAAACAGCTTCACGGGCTCCCACCTGCTCATCAAAAAACAGACCGGGATCCTTACCACAAAAGCGCCAATAATCCCCTGCGCCATGACAAACCTTGTATTTCCGCAGCCATTATAGAACCCAATAAAGCAAAACAAAAAACAGGTAAACAGACAATCAATCGCATACGACTTCAGATACTCCGCTCCGGCAAGGATCACGCCCTGATCCTTTGCAAACAGTCCCGTCAGAAGGGATCCGCGGAAAAAAGAAAGCAGAAACATCGTGAATCCAAAGCTGAAGGATACCGCAATCGCACTGCGAAGTGCCTTGTGCGCCCTGTCCATCTTTCCCGCGCCGACGTTCTGTGCCACAAATGCCGAAATGGACTGCATAAACGCCGCCGGTACCAGCATGATAAAGCCACATACCTTTTCCGCGACGCCGACGCCTGCAGATGCCGTGACGCCCAACGTATTAACGATTGCCTGAATGACCAGAAACGAAATGCCTACAAGAAAATCCTGCAACGCAATGGGAATACCAAGCCCCAAAACGCGTGAAATGATCTCTTTATCAAAACGAATCATCTTCCCGTGAAACTCAAAGACAAACTTTTTTCTCGACACGATGACAACGGAACAAAGCACGCTGATCACCTGCGCCCCCACGGTCGCGATTGCCGCGCCGGCAGCCCCAAGTCCAAGCCCCGCGATCAATGCCAGGTCGCCAGCCACGTTTGCCACACATGCAATCCCAACCGCCAATAACGGCGTCTTGGAATCTCCCATGCCGCGGAAGATCGCACCGATCAAGTTATAAGCCACGATCGCGATCATGCCTCCGCCGCAGATCCTGACATACCCTACCGTCTTTGCAAAGGCATCCGCCGGAGCCTGCATAACCGTCGCTATTTGTACGGAAAAGAACGGCGTCAAAATCGAAGTCAAAAGACCCAGAAGTGCAAAAAGCGCAATGCTCGCGCCTATGATCTCTCCGCCCCTTTTCGCCTTTCCCATGCCGATCTGCTGACCAAAATAAATTGTCGTTCCCATGGCCAGACTCGTGATAATGTTTGCCAGCGTCATCATGATCATCGAGCCAGTTGACACTGCCGACACGTCCTCAGGCGTCGCAAACTTTCCGACCACAAACAAATCCACTGCACCATACGTTGCCTGCAAAAACATCGCCAGCATTACAGGCAGTGCAAACCGCATCAGCGGCAAAATGATCCGCCCCTGCGTAAAATCCGTTTTCTTGTCCACTTTTTCTAAAATCCTTCCACAAAAAATGATTACCAAATGATATTAAATCATCTGGCAATCACTTCGTCAAGTATGCAATTTGCGTAACGTGATACTGCCCAGCCGCAGCTTTCAGCACCCAACAGTTCATTATACGTCAACCATTCGGCTTGATTGCTCCATGCCTTTCCAACGCATTCAAGAATGCCGTACATCCTTCGACCACGTCGCGGTACGTCTCATCAAACCGATCCGTGTACCAAGGATCGGCGATCGACCTTCCAGGCCTGTCCGTAAAATCCAGGAGAAGCCTGATCTTATCCCTGCCGTCCGCTCCCGTAATTCTCATCGTATTTCTTATGTTTGCAGCGTCCGCACAGAGCAAATAATCATAATGCTCATAGTCTGCCCGCGTCACCTGCCGCGCCCGCTTATTACTGAAATTCGTGTACGCTGTTTTTCCAATTCCATGTTCGCGCAAAACCGCCTGCGCCGGCGGATAGATCGGATTCCCGCGCCCGCCCCAGATCTCCTCCGTGCTCGTCGCCGCTGAGGCGATTTCAAATTGATCCTGAATGCCCCGCTTCTCCACCATGCCTTTTAAAACAAACTCTGAAATAGGTGAACGGCAGATATTGCCGTGGCAAATGAATAATACTTTTATCATAATGTTTTTCTGCTCCTGACTTGCTTATTTTTTTAGAGGTTTCAGACCTGTTTTTAAGGTGCAAACGAGGTGCAAGTTCATGTGTGCCATCCCATCAACGCCCGTATTTACGCGGTTTCTCACGACATGTTGGTGGAATGCCCCAGCAAATGAACAGTACTCGTATCATGTCTCAAAACCTCGTTATTATCAGCATTTCTGCACTTCGTGGCTTGGCATATCCCGGCATATTTTGGCATATCTTTTCCGTCAAAAGGTGCAAATCGAGGTGCAAATCAATTAGTATTGCACCTCGGGTATTCTTGCCATATTACTCGTTAGATGCCTTTCCCTTGTATTCTGAAAAATCCTTTAAAACTACAGTATCGTCTTCATGGTTCTTAGTGTCTTTTGCCTTAGAAATACGTGTCATTTCCTCAAGGGCATCATCAAAGCCAAGATGAGTGTAAGTGTTGAGCGTCACGCTGATGTCTGAATGTCCCATAATGTACTGAAGTGTCTTTGGATTCATCCTTGCAGACGCCATACGGCTGCAAAAAGTATGTCTGCAAACATGCGGTGTAACCTTAGGCATCTGGATCTTATAGATGTTGTTGTACTTTTCAACTATATGCTGAAAGTACTTCTCCCAATGCATTGCCACCATCGGGTGTTCATCCTTGTCCAGGAAAAGAAACCCTACATATCCATCAACCATGGGCTCTACTTTAGGAGTCTTACGGTTCTGAATAATACGCTTAAAGCACTCCGCAACTTCTTCTGTCATCGGAACCAGCCTTCCGCCTGATTCTGTCTTGGTATCTCTGATGTTGTAACCAATACCGTTGTTTCTCTGAAGCTGATGATCTACGTTGATCTTCATATTCTCAAAGTCAATGTCCTTAAGAGTCAACCCGACAAACTCTGATATACGAAGTCCAGTGTTAAACAGAATATAGATTCCGTCATAGTACTTGCAGAAATGGCTGTCTTCCTTAACAAACTTAAGGAATTTCCTCTCATCATCACGTGACAAAGCCTCTCTGGTAACACTGTCGTTATAAATGACCGTCCC
>JAILLF010000044.1 GCA_024693365.1 Acetatifactor sp.
TTTGAAGAGCTTTCGAAGAACAAGACTCTTATCATGATAGCGCACAGACTCAGCACCGTTATGAATGCGGACAGGATATTCGTTATGGATGACGGAAGGTGTATCGAATCCGGAAACCACGAAGAACTGATGCGTAAAGACGGCTTGTATAAGCGCATGTTTGACGAGTATACCAGATCGATCGAGTGGAAGGTAGGTGCATGAAGATGATAGAGAGATTACAGCATAAATACGCTCTTTCAAGGCAAGGAGCGGTGGATATGATCAAGGCCTGCGTAAGTGTCACCGTCACGAATATTATTCTTATGATGACGGCAGGCATCTTGTATACGCTCATAAAGGATCTCCTGGAAAACAATCTGAGCAGTGACAGAATACCGTTTTACGTTACAGGTTCCGTGATAGTGCTGGCGCTTGTCTTTCTCACGAACTTTATCCAATACAATGCAACGTTTCTGACTACTTACAGGGAGAGCGGAGTCAGAAGAACGACGATAGCGGAAAAGCTGAGAAAACTTCCTCTCTCCTACTTTGGTAAGAAGAACGTCGCAGATCTTACCACCAATATCATGGGAGACTGTGCCATGATCGAAACGGCATCAAGCCACTGGATCCCGGAACTGATCGGTGCGGTGATATCCGTGGGCATCGTGGGTATCAGCCTGTTTTTCTTCTTTGACTGGAGAATGGTACTTGCAAGCTTCTGGGTGATTCCGGTTGCATTTATCATTGTAACCACCTGTGCCGGAGCGGAAAAAAGAGCGGCACGAAAGAATCAGGCAGTGAAGCTTGAAATGGCGGACGGAGTGCAGGAATGCCTGGAATCCATCAGAGATTTAAGAGCCAACAATGCACAGGACAGATATATGGAGGAGCTTGACGGTAAGATCAAAAAGGTTGAGAAATTTGCTCTGTTTACGGAATTAAAAATGGCCGTGTACGTGAACTCTGCAGCAATCATCCTAAAGCTTGGCATAGGGACAACGGCGGTAGTGGGCGGAACGCTTTTTGCAAACGGCACCATAGATCTGCTTACCTTCTTTATGTTTCTTATGCTTGTATCAAGACTGTACGCTCCCATGGAGATTTCCCTACAGAACTTTGCTGCGATCATAGCTACCGGCATACAGTGCGAACGTCTGGATGAAGTGCTTTCGCATAAGGTCCAGACAGGTTCTGAAGAAATGAAGAATGACGGTTATGATATCGTTTTTGAGCACGTTGGATTCAAGTATGATGACAATACGGACGTGCTTAAGGACGTCACCTTTACTGCGAAGCAGGGGCAGGTAACGGCACTTATCGGCCCTTCGGGCGGAGGAAAGACTACCATATCAAGACTGGCGGCGAGATTCTGGGACGTAAGCAGCGGGAAGATCACGCTCGGAGGGGAAGACATATCCAAAGTGGATCCGGAAACGTTGCTTTCCAAGTATTCCATCGTATTTCAGGACGTAACGCTGTTTAACAATTCCGTCATGGAAAACATCAGGATCGGTAAGAACGGAGCAACGGATGAAGAGGTCATGGAGGCTGCAAGGCTTGCAAATTGTGATGAATTTGTAAAGCTTCTTCCGGATCAGTACAACACAAACATAGGAGAGAACGGAAACGAGCTGTCCGGTGGAGAAAGACAGAGAATCTCTATTGCGAGAGCCTTTCTAAAGGATGCACCGGTGATCCTACTGGATGAAGCAACGGCTTCCCTTGATGCGGAAAACGAGACGATGATTCAACAGGCGCTGTCCAGACTAATTAGAAACAAGACGGTCTTGATCATTGCTCATCGCATGAGAACCATTGCAAATGCAGATCACGTTGTTGTGCTTAAGGATGGGGTGGTTGCCGAACAGGGCAGTCCTGAATTTCTGTCAGGATATGACAGCATCTATAAGCGCATGACGGCGCAGCAGCTTATATCACAAAATTGGAAAATGTAATTTGCCGTGACGGACTTGATACCGATTATGACGGTATTGCCTGGCTGATTATTTAATAAAACGTAATCATAAAGAACTTGACAAAAATAAGAGAACATTGTACTCTGAAGGAAAAATAGAGAACATTGTTCTTTTATTGATTGGAGGCACAAATGTCGAGGGATAAAACGGAAAGCCACGCCAGGATTGTAGACGCGGCAAGAAAAGAATTTTTGGAATATGGCTACAATGATGCGTCCTTAAGGCGCATTGCGGAAAAGGCAAAGATTCAAGTCAGTGGCCTGTATAAGCATTTTGCAAGCAAGGAGGAGATGTATGCGTCCTTGGTTGAGCCTGTAATCAAAGGGTTTTACGAACTCTATGAAACAATAGAGGATGAGTGCTTTGAAGGGATTGGGCAGACCGGGGATGACACCGGCATGGATAACGGCTATGAAGCAGTTCGCGTCATGAAATACATTTACGATCACATTGATGACATGAATTTACTTATCTTCGGCTCGAAGGGAAGTAAGTATGAAGATTTTGTTCATGAGGTGGCAATGCGTGAGGAAGAAGGAACATTGCGATACGTGAAGGCCTTAAAAGAGGCGGGTTATCACGTCAAGAAATTCAACAGGAAGGAATTTCATCTTCTGACTACGTCTTACGTGGAAGCGTTGTTCCAACCCGTGATACATGGGCTGACAAAAAAAGAGGCTTTGCACTACGCAAAAACGGTAAGTGAATTCTACGGTTCGGCATGGAAAAACTGGCTGGGAGTCTGAGGGGGCAAAAGCTCCATTTAGGTTAGTGAGAAAAAATGCGCTTTTTAACGACTTGAATTCCGCATGAGAAAGAGGTATATTATCTATTGGTTAGAAGTAACTAACCTCCTTTAAAAACTCACGTTTGGCCAAGATTTATCGGGGGGAGGGGTACCCTCCGATAATCCGGGGCCGTGGAAGGATTGAGTTTTTTGGAAACCGTAAAGGCAATATAACCCGAAAAGGGATAGAATATATGCGAGGAGGGCAATAAAATGGGAGAGATTTTCTCGAACGTTCCGGAAATCAAATATGAAGGACCGGACAGCAAAAATCCGTTTGCTTTCAAGTATTATGATCCTGAAAGAATCATACTTGGAAAAAAGATGAAGGAACACTTGCCATTTGCCATGGCATGGTGGCACAATCTTGGAGCGAATGGCGTTGACATGTTTGGACGCGGGACTGCGGACAAGCGATTCGGCGCGGCGCAGGAAGGCACTATGGAACACGCAAGGGCAAAGGTGGATGCCGGCATCGAATTCATGAAAAAATTGGGCATTGAGTTTTACTGCTTTCATGACGTTGACCTGGTTCCGGAAGCTGACGACATTAACGAGACCAATGCAAGACTGGATGAGATTACGGATTATATCTTGGAGAAAACAAAGGGAACGAACATTAAGTGCCTGTGGGGAACGGCAAACATGTTCTCGAATCCGCGATTTATGAATGGCGCCGGCAGCACAAATGACGTCGACGTATATTGCTTCGCGGCGGCACAGGTCAAGAAGGCGATTGAACTGACGGTGAAGCTCGGCGGCCGCGGATACGTATTCTGGGGAGGCAGGGAAGGCTATGAAACCTTGCTGAATACGGAGGTAAAGCTGGAGCAAGAGAACATTGCAAATCTGATGAAAATGGCCAGGGATTATGGACGGAGCATCGGATTCCAGGGAACCTTCCTGATCGAGCCCAAACCTAAGGAGCCGATGAAGCATCAGTATGACTACGATGCGGCTACGGCAATCGGTTTCCTTCGCCAGTATGGACTGGATAAAGATTTCAAAATGAACATAGAGGCGAATCACGCAACGCTTGCAGGGCACACCTTCCAGCACGAACTGCGCATCAGCAGGATCAATGACATGCTTGGCTCCATTGATGCAAACCAGGGCGACGTGATGCTTGGATGGGATACCGACTGCTTCCCAAGCAATGTCTACGACACAACGCTTGCAATGTATGAAATCGTTAAGAATGGCGGATTGCCTGTTGGCATTAATTTTGATTCCAAGAATCGCAGACCCAGCAATACGTACGATGACATGTTCCACGCTTTTATTCTGGGGATGGATTCCTTTGCATTTGGATTATTAAAGGCTGCCGAGATTATTGAGGATGGCAGACTGGAGGGATTCACAAAGAAGAAGTACGAAAGCTTTGAGACGGAATTGGGACAAAAGATCAGAAAGGGCGAAACGACGTTGGAGGAACTTGCAAAAAGGGCGAGTGAGATGAAGAACGTCAGAACTCCTTCTTCAGGAAGGCAGGAATATCTGGAGGGCATCTTAAATAACTTGATCTTGTCCGGTAAATGAGAGCGAAAAGGGCTTTGAGGCGGGAATACTACCCGACGTCAGACCCGGAAGGCATGTTTTAGATATACGTAGAAGGACATATTGATAAACTATATCGTTAGCCCACAAAAGCATTGACAATCAATAGAGAACAGCGTACTCTGATTCAGGAAAGAGAACGCTGTTCTCTTTTTGCAAAATAAATGGCAGAAAGGATCAAGACAATGAAAAAGGAACAAAACAGCCGGCAAAATACGGCAACGATGCAGAGTGTTCTAAACAGGAATTCTTTTCACTGGCTTTGGCATTTTACGGAAGGGAAAAGAGGCACCTATCTGCTCAGCATTATCCTTGCCTTGCTTGGAGTGGCCTGCATGCTGTTGGTTTACGTCTGTCTTGCGGCACTGATTCGGGAATTGATTGGCGGCAACCGGGACATGGATTTCTACGTACAAAGAGGAACGCAGATTGGAATCCTTTGGATTCTGAGATATGTCTTTCACGGGCTTTCCACGTATTCGTCCCACAGTGCCACGTTTGGATTGATAGGAAACGGGCGAAAACTGATGCTGAAGAAATTGAACACCATGCCTCTCGGAGCGGTGCAGGATCATTCCTCGGGAGAGTATAAAAATATCATTTGCGACAGGATCGAACAGGTCGAACCGACGCTTGCGCACGTAACTCCAGAGTTCACGGCAAATATCATAGGCGCCATTGCCATGTTTATTTACATGATGAACATTGACTGGCGCGTAGGCCTGTGGCAGCTGATCTGCATTCCGGCCGGCTTTATCGCCTTTTCGATCATGATGGTTTCAACACCGAAATATTATCCTGCGACCATCGAAAAAACAAAAGCGCTGAATGCCGTTGCCGTGGAATACATCGGTGGCATAGAGGTGATTAAGGCCTTTGGACAAAGCAAAACATCGTATGGGAAATTCGTAAAGGCGGCAAAAGAGGGAGCGGATTGCTTTATCGATTGGATGAAAAAGGAAAACTTCTGGCAGAATTTCGGCATGGCATGTTTTCCGGCAACGCTCTTGGGGCTCCTTCCCTCCGGCGTCATCTATTGCCTGAATGGCAGCCTTGATCCTGCGAACCTGATCGTGCTCATTATTCTTTCCTTTGGCACCGTTGCACCGTTGGTGACCGTGTTTACCTACATGGATGACATTTCGAAGGTGGGAGAGATTATCAGCGACATGGCCGACGTAATGGATGAAGCAGACCTAAAGCGTCCGGAGACTTCAAGGCAGCTACCGAAGGATCACGGAATCACGCTGAACAACGTACACTTCACGTATAAGGATAAAGAGGTTCTCCATGGCATCAGCATGGAGCTAAAGAGCGGTACGGTGAATGCGCTTGTTGGACCTTCGGGGTCTGGAAAGTCCACGATTGCACGATTGATCGCATCCCTGTGGGACGTGAACGATGGGGAGATCATGATCGGAGGCGTGAACGTCAAGGACATGTCCCTGGAAGAGTATAATCGTCACGTGGCCTATGTTTCCCAAGAGAACTATTTGTTTGATCAAACGGTCATGGACAACATACGAATGGGCAGGGAAGGCGCGACGGATGAGGAGGTTATTGCGGCTGCTAAGGCTTGCGGCTGTCATGATTTCATCATGTCTCTGGAGAAGGGCTATCAAACGATCTGCGGGGGATCGGGCGGACACCTTTCCGGAGGAGAGAGGCAGCGGATTTCCATTGCAAGAGCCATGCTTAAGGATGCACCCATCGTTATTTTGGATGAGGCGACCAGCTATACGGATCCGGAAAGTGAAGCCGTGATTCAAAGTGCATTGTCGAGACTGACTGCGGGGAAGACGCTGATCGTAATCGCACACAGGTTGTCAACGATCGCAGATGCGGACAGAATCTTCCTCATTCACGACGGAAAGGTGGAAGCCCAAGGGACGCAGGAAGAGCTTCTGACCACAAGTCCGCTTTATCGGAGCATGTGGGAGAGTCATGTTTCTGCGCGAAAGGAGGAAGCGTAGGATGTACAGAATGTTAAAGAAATTCTTTCGATTTTGCGGTGAAACCGAGAGAAAGCAGTTTTCACTTTCCATTTCTCTAAGCGTCTTCAATGCACTGTTTGTCGCCATGAGAATACCGGCAGTCTATGTTGTGATAAAGGCAATTCTCGAGGGGAATCTTTCCGAGAGAGAGGCTTATGAAGCGATCGGCATTATCATTGCATCCATTTTATTGCAGACGGCAATCACCATGAAAACAACCATGCTGCAGACGCGGGCAGGCTACAATACCGCATCGCTAAAGCGCATGGAAATCGCGGAGCATTTGCGTTACGTGCCTATGGGATACTTCAATAATGAGGGACTTGGAAAGGTAACTTCCATTGCGACAAATACGATGGAAAGTTTTTCGGGAATGGCTACGAGGTGCGTCATGATGATCTCGAAGGGAATCATTACCACTGCGGTAGTCGTGTGCTCCATGTTCTTTTTTGACGTGCGGATCGCGAGCGTGGCATTGATCACAATGGTGATTTATCTCCTTGGCACGGAACTCATGATCCGAATGGAGAGCTCGGATGCCGATGGATTCACGAAGGCTCAGGACGTCATGGTGGCAAGGATCCTGGAATACGTCAGGGGAATCGCGGAGATCCGGAACTTTAATCTCTTTGGGAAAAGTATTACAAACGTGGACGAATCCATAGACCGTTTCGCGAGATACAGTACGGGCATGGAAACCACCTACGAAATTATGATGTTTTTTTTGAACGTGTTGAATAAATTGTCGGGCGTAGTCATGACGCTTCTTAGCATCCTGTTTTACTTAAAGGGCTCCATGAGTCTGGTTTACGCGGTAATGATGATAATCTGCTCCTTTATGATCTTTGAGTCCCTGGATATGGTTGGTGCCTTTAATGGTTTGACTCGTGCCATCGAAAATTGCATAGACAAGGCAAACGAAGCGCTCTCGGCACCCACCATGAAGATCGAGGGTGAGGAGCTGTCACCCGGTGAAATGACGCTGGCCATGAAAGAAGTTGAATTCTCTTATGATGAGAAGAAGATCATTGACAGGGTTTCCTTCGAGATTGCGGAGAAAACGCAGACGGCTTTTGTCGGTCCGTCTGGCAGTGGAAAGACAACGCTGACGCAGCTCTTGGCCAGATTCTGGGACGTGGATGCGGGAAGCGTCACTCTTGGCGGCGTGGACGTCAGGAACTACAGCTATGACAGCCTGATGAAGAATTTTGCCTTTGTATTTCAGAATGTTTATCTGTTTAACGACACGGTTGAAAACAACATCCGGTTTGGCAAGCCAAACGCAAGCAGGGAAGAGGTGATGGAGGCAGCGAAGAAGGCATGCTGCCACGATTTTATCATGGAGCTTCCGGATGGTTATGATACCGTGATTGGAGAAGGCGGAGCAACGCTTTCAGGGGGTGAGAGGCAGCGTATTTCCATTGCAAGAGCCATTATGAAGGATGCACCGGTGATCATTCTTGATGAGGCAACGGCAAACGTGGATCCTGAGAATGAACAAAAGCTGATGGAAGCGGTAGATGCCCTGACGAAAAATAAGACCATCATTATGATCGCGCACAGATTGAAAACCGTAAGAAATGCAGATCAGATCCTTGTGGTTGACAAGGGACGGATTGCCGAACGGGGAACGCATGACGAACTGTTGAGAAAGGATGGTATCTATAAGAGCTTTGTTACGGAAAGGAGCAAGGCAGCGACGTGGAAGCTCGGAAGAGGATAGATGAAACCGGTCGAGTTTACGGGAAGCTTCTGTCATGCGGACGGAACCAACGATAAAGTGATCGTGACAAAGGATTCTCGTTATCGATAATATTTCTCGTTAAGAGAGACTCCAATTGACGCGTTTTGTGAGTGGGAAGTACAATTAAATTACCCTTAAGCAGGGAAGTTATAATACACGGAGCGAGTTATGGAGGACAAAGAAATGAAGCTTGGAAAATGGGGATTATTTCTTGGTGGAGTTCTGTTTGGTACGGCAGGTATTAAAATCTTGGCAAGCAAGGATGCGAAGAAGGCTTATACACATGCAACGGCAGCCGTTCTGAGGGCAAAGGACTGCGTGATGGAAGTGGCAACGAACGTTAAGGAGAACTGCGGCGACATTTATAACGACGCAAAGCAGATCAATGATGGCAGGATCGCGGATGAGGAAGAATGCGTTATTGAAGACGAAGCGGACACCGTTGATACAAAGTAAAAGGAAGAAACGTTAGGGCTGTCAGTTTGGCAGCCCTTTTCGAATTTATGCCATGAGAACCTCAAGAAAAATGGCATTTTGGGAAGGTGGATGCTTATGAAGTGTAAAATCATGCATGAATCTCAGGGAAGGCTTCGCGTGCATTTAATGCAATCCAAGATGAGCCTTCATCAGGCTGACGTTGCGGAGTATTATTTGAAGGCCGTTCCCTCGGTAAAGAACGTAAAGGTTTATGACAGAACCTGTGATGCCGTGATCTGGCATGACGGAGACAGGGAGAGTATTATCCTCGCACTGGCCAGGTTTACCTACCGGGATGAGAGGAATGAAGCCTTAGTTCCTGAGCATACGGGACGCGAACTAAATCGTCAGTATGAGGAAGAATTGGTGATGACCGTTGCAAAGCGCTATTTGAAAAAATGGTTGTTGCCGATTCCCATTCACAGAGCATTGTCGATCATCAATGCCTGCAAATACGTATGGAAGGGCGTAAGGAGTCTTGCCAAGGGGCAACTTGACGTTAGCGTTTTAGACGCCACGGCAATATCAGTATCCATGGTCAGGGGCGATTTCGGAACGGCAGCGTCAGTCATGTTCCTGCTCCGAATTGGTGAGATCCTGGAGGAGTGGACCCATAAAAAGTCCGTGGATGATCTTGCCCGGACCATGGCGCTGGGCGTGGAAAGGGCTTGGGTGAAAAAAGGCGAGACGGAAGTATTGGTTCCGATATCACAAATAATGGAGGGAGATCTCGTTGTCGTAAGAACCGGAAACGTGATCCCGTTGGACGGACACGTGCAAGCCGGTGAAGCCATGGTAAATCAGGCGTCCATGACGGGCGAATCCGTGCCAGTGAAAAAGGATGCCGGTACCTACGTCTATGCGGGATGCGTTGTTGAGGAAGGGGAGTGTGTACTTCGGGTCGACAAGGTTTCCGGAACGGGGCGTTATGACCGTATTGTGAAGATGATCGAGGATTCGGAAAAATTAAAGTCAGAATCTGAAAATCGTGCCGCGAATCTTGCAGACAGGCTCGTCCCGTATACCCTTGGCGGAACGCTGCTAACTTATCTGTTGACCAGAAATGCCACAAAGACGTTAGCCGTTCTCATGGTCGATTTCTCCTGCGCGTTAAAGCTGGCCATACCGATCTGCGTGCTCTCCGCCATGAAGGAGGGAAGTGAGTATGGAATGACGATCAAGGGAGGAAAATTTCTTGAGGCAATCGCGCAGGCGGATGCGATCGTGTTTGACAAGACGGGAACACTGACATATGCCACGCCAAGAGTTGTAGAGGTGATTCCCTTTAACAGGAGTGATGCGGACGAGGATCTTCGCATGGCAGCGTGTCTGGAAGAGCATTATCCACATCCCATGGCGAATGCCGTGGTGGAGGCTGCCATAAAGAAGAATCTGACGCATGAGGAAATGCATTCCGAGATCAGTTACGTTGTGGCACACGGAATTGCCAGCACGATCAATGAAGAGCGGGTCGTGATCGGAAGCTATCACTTTGTGATGGAGGATGAGGGATGCGCGATCAGAACTGAGGACCAGAAGCGTTTTGAGGCTTTAACGGGAGAGTATTCGTATCTGTACTTTGCCATTTCCGGCGTGCTTTCCGCCGTAATCTGCATCGAGGATCCCATGAGAGAGGAAGCGGCGCAGACGGTAAAAAGACTTCGAAAGCTGGGCATTCAAAAGATTGTCATGATGACCGGCGATAATGAAAAGACGGCAGCTGCCATTGCAGACAAGGTGGGCGTGGACACCTATTATGCAGAGGTCTTGCCTGAGGAAAAAGCTGATTTTGTCAAAAAAGAGAAGGAGCAGGGACGAAAGGTGATCATGATCGGCGACGGCATTAATGATTCGCCAGCCCTGTCGGAAGCGGACGCGGGAATTGCCATCAGCACCGGGGCGGCAATTGCAAAGGAAATCGCGGACGTTACGATTTCCGCAGACAGTCTGGATGCGATCGTGACGTTAAAGGAGCTTAGCAATGCGTTGTCAGAGAGGATCAGCAGTGATTATCGTTTTATTCTTGGCTTTAATGCAACGCTTATTCTTCTTGGCGTGGGAGGGATCCTTCAACCGACTGCTTCCGCACTGCTGCATAATGCCTCGACGTTAGGAATTAGTTTAAAAAGTATGACGAAGTTATTGAGAATATAACTCAATAAGAATCAGGCAAGATGCCTTGACAGCAGAAGGATCGTGAGTTAAGATAACAGCGTTATGTGATTGCATAACACTGTTATCTTTTTTTATTCTTCAATGGGAGGCCTCCATGAGAGAAGAAGCGGAGAAAAGACAAAAGCTTATTTTACGTGCGAAAGAAGAGTTTATGGAAAAGGGATTTATGGGTGCTTCCCTTCGCTCCATCTGCAGCAAGGCGGGAGTGACAACGGGTGCCGTGTATTTCTTTTTCCAGGATAAGGATGCCCTGTTTCATGCCGTGGTAGACGGTGTGCTTCAAAGATTTCTGACGGCACTTGGGGAGCATGCAAGAGAAGAATTTGATGAGGATTTTAGTACTTACCGGCATCATGCAGGTGATCATGATGAAGTGGCGACTAGGATGCTAAACATTCTGTACGATGATTATGACGCAGCGATCATTCTTTTGACAAAGGCAAGTGGTTCTTCCTGCGAACACGTGCTTGATGACCTTATTGAGGTTTTGGAAGGGTATTATAAAAGACTGGCAGGTAAATATGCCGCCAGCAGGCCAGGAAAGAGAATTGATCCGTACATGCTTCACTACATGACACACGTGCAGGTTGACGGGTTTGTACATCTGCTCATGCACGTCGCAGACAGAGAGGAAGCACTCAGACACGTGAAATCCTTGATGGATTTCATGGTAGACGGATGGCTGAGATACGTGCTTATGGATAGTGCGGAATAAAAAGATAAGCCCTGCTTGTCGGGGTTTCTTTTTAAGGGCATGGTTAGAAAAAACTAACTAAATGGAGGAGATCATATGTATCTGGAGATTAATCAACTGAAAAAGAGTTATGGAAAGGATGAAAGCTTTATTCAGGTTTTGAAAGGCGTTACAACGGGTGTTAAGGAAGGGCAGACGTGTGTGATCCAAGGGACCAGCGGATCGGGAAAGTCTACGCTCCTGAATTGCATCGGCGGATTGGATACGATTGACAGTGGTTCCGTAAAGGTGGCAGGGCAGGAGATCTTTGGCCTTAGCCAGAAGGCGTTGGCTGAGTATCGAAGGGAAAATCTTGGATTTATCTTCCAGTTTTATAATCTTGTCCCGAATCTTACGGTAAAAGAGAATATTAAGATTTGTGAACACATTTCCAAGAATCCCCTCAACATGGAGGAACTTTTGGAGACGCTTGGGCTGACGGAACATCAAAATAAATTTCCTTTCCAGCTTTCCGGAGGACAACAACAACGCTGTGCCATAGCAAGGGCGCTGATTAAGAATCCCAAGCTCCTTCTCTGTGACGAACCGACGGGAGCACTGGATTCCAAAACTTCCAGGGACATTCTGGTGCTGCTAGAAAAGATCAATGCGAAGTATCATATGACCATGCTGATCGTGACTCACAATAATTCCATTAAAAACATGGTGCATAAAGTGATCATCCTAAAGGATGGGCTGATCAAGAAGGATTATGAGAATGAGGTGAGGGTACCTGCGGCAGAGTTGGAGGATTTATAATGGACAGAACTTTAAATAAAAGAATCCTGAGAGATCTCAGGAAAAACATTGGAAGATATCTCGCCGTGACGTTAATGATCACGCTGGGAGTCTATCTCGTGGTCAGCATTGTCGGATCTGCCGATATGGTGATCGTGGGAACGGAGAATGCAAAAGAAATAAATCAAGTGGAGGATGGACAGTTTTCTGCCTTTCTTCCATTGACGGAGCGAGAAATAGAGGGTCTGGAAGCGCGGAGAACCGTGATCGAAGAGCATTTTAGCTTTGACGTGAGTGTCGCAGACGGAGTGGAATTAAGGGTTTTCCAGACAAGAAAAGAAGTGGATTTGATCATGCTGGAGGAGGGACGGCTGGCGCAGGCATCCGGCGAGGCAGTTCTCGAAAAGAATTACGCGCGTGCTCATGGACTGAGGACGGGAGAAGTTATAAACGTACTGGGGCATTCCTTGAAAATCGTTGGAACCGGATCCGTTCCGGACTATGACGCAGCGCTGAAAACCTTTAGCAGTCCGGCGGCAGATGCCCACGCCTTTGGACTTCTTTTTGTTTCAAAGGAACAATATGAGGAATTTCGGGAGTTGAGCGGAAAGACGGAGGAATACGTCTATGCCTATCGTTTGGGCGAGGAAACCGCGGATGAGCTTAAGGAGAGAATCAAGGCACTGGATTTTGATTATGAAAAGATTGGGATTCCTTGCAATCTCACGTCCTTTGTCAAGGCAGAGGATAACCTTCGAATTGCGGCGGCAGCAGGTGACGTGATCATGGATAAGAGAACGGGACTGGCAGCCGGCGTGATCGTATTGATTTTGTTTGCCTACGTGCTGTCCGTGTTTATCGTACGTCAGATCGAGGGGGAACAGAGCGTGATCGGTGCGCTGTATTCCCTGGGAGTGACGAAAGGGGCCCTGCTGCGGCATTACGTGTTGCTGCCGACGCTTCTGGCCCTATTGGCCGGCATGCTTGGAAGCGCCCTTGCATTTAGTCCCTGGGGCATTGGCGTGATGGCACAAAACACCTATGATTATTTTTCCATTCCGACGTTCGAAATGACCTATCCTGTCTATTTGGTGATTTATGGCGTTGGCATGGCGCCGCTTATTTGCCTGATCGTAAACGTAATTACCATCAATGGAAAGCTCTCGCGGACGGCACTGTCGCTTCTTCGCAATGAACAGACCGGTAACAGCCGAAAGCAATTTCAGCTGAAGATCAAAAGCTTTACCCTGCTGTTTGCCGTAAGGCAACTCCTGCGAGAGGCGCGCTCGGCCGTCATAGTTGTCCTTGGCATGCTGATCACGCTGATGGTTGTCACGTTGGGAATCAACACCTACGTGCTATGCATGAGCGTGAGAGATCACAATATCGAAGATACGAAATATGCATATGCATACGCATTGAAGTATCCTGAAAAGAACGTGCCGGCCGGCGGAGAAGGGGTCTATCAGGAAAGCCTTTCCATCGATTGTATGGGATATCAACTGGACGTATCAGTTATCGGACTGGATGGAAAAAGCAGGTTTTTCGACGCAAAGCCGGAAAAGGGAAAGAGTAAGGCAGTTGTCAACAGATCGTTGGTGCAGAGATTTGGGTTTGCAGTGGGAGACAAAATCACGCTGGAGGATCGAACGACGGATCAGAATTATTCCTTTACGATCACGGGTATCAGTGAATATTCCGTTGGTTTTGTGATCTTCATGGATGCAGCCTCCATGAGGGAGCTCTTCGGTGAGGAGGAAGGGTATTACAACGTGGTTTATTCCAGTGAGGAGCTTCCCATCGAGGAGGGACGTATTTATTCCGTTACGACGAAGGAAGACATTGAGAATTCTTCAAGCGTATTTTTGGACACCATGATGACGCTGGTGATTACGCTGATTTCGGCGGGAATTATTATTTTCTGTGTTGTCATGTATTTGATGATGGCGGTGATGATTGACAGGTCGACCATGGGTATTTCTTTGATCAAAATTTTTGGATACCGATCAGACGAAGTGAGGAAGTTATATTTGAATGGAAATACGGCGGTGGTGGCTGTTGGCGGACTGATTACAATCCCGATTGCGAAATTCCTCATTGACAAGCTGTATCCTTCCTTTATTCCGAACGTTGCGTGCTCCATGTTTCTGGAGTATTCCTGGCAGCTCTATCTGGAGCTGTACTTGGGACTTATGCTCGTTTATTTTGTTGTAAACGCACTTCTGTTGCACAAAATTAACCGCATTACGCCGGTTGAAATTTTGAAGGACAGGGAATAATAAAACCTTACGGTTTGCTTTGAATTGACCGAAGCGTCCGGCTTTGATATACTCGAATCGATGTATCATTTATGTGAGGAGGGGAAATCTATGGATAATGGATTTGAGTTATTGACGGAAAAAGAAACCATGTGGGCTGAAATGTTGGGACAAGTTTTAAAAGACAATGACGTGCCGTATGTGGCAATTCCTGTGAATGGCACGGGGTTAAGCTTAAAAACAGGGCTTCAGGACAGATTGAGAATTTATGTTCCTGCGGATAAAAAACGCCAAGCTGACAGTTTGTTAAATGAATTGTTTCCGGAAGAATAGAAATGATAAAAAGGATGCCTTGTGCAATGGCGGTGATACAAAGAAATGATAAGCAGGGTAGAACGTATATCGGAAGAGAAACTTGATAAAATCCGTAAAACAGTCGGCGAGGCGTTTGTTACCAATGAGCTTTTTCATAACTGGGGCTCGGTAGAGGAGCGTCGTGAAGACGTCATGAAGTACATGGCACTTTACGTAGATTACGTATATCAGGCCGGAGAATTATATGCCAATGAAGATTTTACCGGCTTTATCGGCCTGGAAGATTCGGGAAATGCACCAAAACTCCCTCAAGTCAGGATGCTTTTCAGAATGCTGACAAATATCCGGTTTTCAAAGCTAAAGAGCCTGATGGGCTTTGCGAAACAGATTGGTTCATCGAATGCAAAATACTCAAAGAAGCGGCATTTGGATGCGCTGATGGTTTGTGTGGATAAAGAACGTCAGGGGCAGGGAATTGCATCAGAGCTGGTGACATATGCCAAGACCATGTTTTCCTGCTTGGCGGATTCCGTAATCCTGATGCTGGGCAGGCCGCAGTAAAGCCAAGGTATCTGCCAAAGCGGCAAAATGCATGAAGGCCGCAAATCAGCAAACGGAAATCCGATGCTTTCAGGGATATGCGCATGCGCAGTTGGCAAGCTTTGAAATTGATCAGTGGATCCGGGAGGTTGCGGCATTTCTGGACCATGCCGGTGACTGGGCATGAGGCCGGCATGGATCAGGGAAACGGCGGGTAACCAACCGATAACGGCGTTAGACAGAGTTTTCATGGACTTGCGATAAGGATGTATGTTATAATTTAGATAATGCGACGTATTAGGGGCATTCAGGATTATTTATGGTTAGTGATTGAGAAAAGAAGGATTTGTGATGAAAAGTACCTATAAAACCAAAGCAAGAGAAATCATAATGGCACACCTAAAGGATCATCCGGAGCAGAGGCTTACGGCGCGGGAAATTTACGAAGCAGTATGCAACCAGAGCGTCGAAGTCAATCGGACGACGATATACCGGAATCTGGAGCACCTTTGTGAAACGGGGGACTTGTTTAGGTTCAAGGAGCCAAATCAAGATGCTTGGTATTATCAGTATTCGGCAGAGCATGAGAACTGTGACAGGCACATGCATGCGCAATGCAGCGTTTGTGGAAAAATATTTCATTTAGACAAACCGTTCGCGGATTCCTTCGTAGACGCCGTGCTTGCAGAGTATGGGCTGGACGCGGATCCTTCCAAGTCGATTATTCTTGGGCAATGCAGTAAATGCAGGCGCATGAAAAAGAAATAGATGCAACTGATTTGCAAATTGTATTGACAAAACGCAACAGGCGGCTTAAAATGCAACTGTGTTGCGTTTTTTAATTTTAAATTGCTTAAAGGAGATAGAACGTATGTCAACAAGAGAAGTACCCGTTGTGCTCATAACCGGATACCTGGGATCCGGAAAAACTACG
Organism: Acetatifactor sp.; assembly: GCA_024693365.1. Lineage (GTDB taxonomy): Bacteria > Bacillota > Clostridia > Lachnospirales > Lachnospiraceae > Acetatifactor. Next base: position 16,214 of record JAILLF010000044.1, read on the forward strand.
CTTATGCAAAATATTTTAAGGCAGGAGAAGCGAAAGGTTGCATTGATTGTCAATGACATGGGAAGCATTAACGTTGATGCCTCCATACTGAGCAAGACGGGAAATCAGGTCGCTCAGGTGGAAATGGTTCAGATGCAGAATGGATGCATTTGTTGTACGTTGCGTGATGAGTTCATGGTAGAAGTCGAAAGGTTGTCAGAGGACGGAAGCATTGAAGCCATTTTTGTGGAGGCATCCGGCATCAGTGAACCCTCTTCCATTGCCGGGGCATTTCTAAACTATGAGGAGATGACGGAGAACACGAGAGTGTTCCTGAAAACCGTGGTTTCCGTAGTCGACGTTGACAGGATTTACAGGGAGTTTCTTCACGATTTAGCGAAGGAGGAAGAAACGGAAGACGGCGACGTGATTAATCTTATCATGGATCAGATCGAATTTTGCAACCTGATGATACTGAACAAGACGGATCTCCTTAATTACCAACAGCTTAATGAGGTGAAGGAGGGGTTGAGAGGACTTCAGCAGGAAGCGGAAATGATCGAGTGTGTGAATGGTGAGGTTGATTTGGAAGTCATCCTTAACAGGGAAGACTTCGATTTTGATGAAGTCGAGGCTTACAGCGCCGTTCAGAGGGCACTCAATAACTGTGAGCACGATGATGAGAAAGCCTGTGTGGATGAATATGGAATTTCTTCCTTTGTCTTTGAAGAGAAAAAGCCCTTTAACAGGGACGCATTTCATAAACTCATTGAAGAATATCCGGAGGTGTTGATCCGAACCAAAGGTTATATCTGGTTTTCAGATGATTGGAAGCACGTGCAGCTCTTTGAACAGGCGGGACGAAATGCATCCATTACGGAGCTTTCCGAGTGGGTATCGGCATGGCCAAAGGAAGAACTTGATAAGGCGGTAAGCGATTTTCCTGATCTTAAGGATGACTGGGATGAAACTTATGGGGACAGATGCAATCAGGTTGTTTTCATCGGAAAAGGGTATGAGAAATCGGAGATTTTAAAGCTTTTGTATGATTGCATTGAGAAGATAGGGTGAGCGTGAATGGAAACCGTATATTTTGTGAATGGATTTCTTGAAGCAGGAAAGACGACTTTTATCAAGGATTTAATCAGCAGAAGGTCCTTTCGGATTCCCGGAAAAACTTTGATTTTATTGTGTGAAGAAGGGGATGCGGAATATGAGAAAGAGGAATTGAGAGCAGCGAATGCCGAGACGGAAAGGATTGAGGAGGAAGAAGAGTTCAACGAGGAAACGCTGACCGCGTTGGAGAAAAAACATTCGCCGGACAGAGTGATCGTTGAATATAACGGAATGTGGGACCGGAAGAACCTCAAATTTCCGAGGTGCTGGGATGACGTTATGGAGATAGCAATTTTTGACGCAACCACGTTTAAATTATATTCCGATAACGTGCGAGCTCTTCTTGCCGAGCAGGTGCGACGTGCAGAGCTCATTGTATTTTATAAGGCGGACAAAGTAAGAGATAAGTTGGCATCTTATGCAAGAAACGTCAGGGCGATCAATCCCGGCGCTGCCTTTGTTTTCAAAGGATCCGAGGGAGACATTCTTCTTGATCCCGACGAAAATCTTCCTTATGACGTAAATGGCGGGGAACTCGATCTTGACGGTACGGGATTTGTCGTTATGTGCATGGATTCTTTGGAAAGAAGCGAAAGATATGAGGGGAAGAAGGTTCGCTTTGTGGCCCGCGCATACAAACTAAAGGATGGAGGGGCCTTCGAATTTGTTGCGGGGAGGCAGGTTTTGACCTGCTGTGAGGCGGATGTTTCCTTTATCGGGATTATTTGTGGATGGCAAAAGGCATACGAGCTGGAAAACAGGGAGTGGGTGGAGGTTGCGGGTATCCTAAAGGTTAGGTATGACGAGATGGAGCAACGGTATGTTCCCGTTTGCAGAGTCACCGAGCTAAAAAAGACAAATGAACCGAGGGAAGAATACGTTACGCTGGTTTGATGAGCCTAGATGACAGCCCATGCATAAAAAATCATAGAGTAGACAAGCCACGTAAATAGTGATATATTGTCCTTGAAGGCAAAGGAGTCTTAAAAGACTGCTTTGCCTTTTTTTGTGAAATTAGAGTTGTGAAATTAGATTCCATTCGTAAAAAGACGGGAGGCAGGGATGGTTATGAAGAATCACCTGATTAAGGTAGCAGCGGCAGTTCCGAGGCTGAAAGTGGGAGACGTAAAGCATAATGTGGAAGAAATACGAAGAATCATTGAGGACAATTTGGATTGCGGACTGATTGTCTTTCCGGAGCTGTGCGTGACCGGATATACGTGTGCGGATCTGTTTCGAAGTGACCTGCTGTTGCAAAAGGCGGCGGACGCCGTCCGGCTCATTGCAAAAGCTACGGAGGGCAGCGGGCTGACGGCAGTCGTTGGACTACCGGTTCGTTTCGGAAATGCCCTGTACAACTGCGGCGCAATTCTGTCGCAGGGGCAGGTTAAGGCGCTGATACCAAAGTCCTTTCTTCCGAATTATTCGGAATTTTATGAATGCAGGTGGTTTGCTTCCGGAATGGAAATTCGCGGGGAAAGCATAAGGATCGGCGAAGAGGAGGTCCCTTTTGGCGTGGATCTGCTTGCGGAGGATCGCGACGGCGGGGCGGTGCTTGGAGTGGAAATCTGCGAAGATTTGTGGGTGCCGGACAAGCCAAGCACGCATGCAGTCCTTGCGGGGGCGAACCTGATCGCAAATCCATCTGCGTCGGATGAACTGATTGGCAAGCAGGAATATCGCAGGGAGCTTTTGAAACAACAAAGCGGAGCATGCTACTGCGGCTACGTCTATGCGTCCGCCGGAACGGATGAGAGTAGCACGGACCTTGTGTTTTCGGGGCATGCGATCATCGCCCAAAACGGGAGCATTCTTGAAGAAGCCATTTTCCCGGGGGAGGCACGCGTTTCAAAGACTCTGGTTGACCTTGGTATGATGATGCACGACAGGAGAAGACAAAACACCTTTGAAAACAAAGGAAATGCAACGTACAGACGCGTGTCCGTCAGCATTCAGCCCATTGCCGCGAGGGAGATTGGCATTGCCGGACTGGCGGGCATATTGAAGGAACAGGGTTATTTCGTTGCACGCAATCCTTTTGTTCCCGCCGAAAACGTGGCAAGGGATGCAAGGTGCCACAGGATTTTGCAGATTCAGGCGAACGGGCTTGCAACAAGGGTTCGCGCAACCGGAATACGGAATTTGGTGATTGGCGTGTCGGGCGGGCTTGACTCCACGCTTGCACTGATCGTATGCGCCGAGGCAAGAAAACTGGTGCCGGAAATCAGGATCATAGCCTACACGATGCCGAATGAGGGCAACACTTCAAACCTGACATATGACAATGCCAACCGTCTGATGGAACTTTTGGCGGATGAAACGCACGAGATACCGATACGGGAAGGCGTCGAAATACACCTGCTGCAGCTGGGCCACGAGCCTGGCTATGGAGGAGAAGGAGACGTCACGTATGAAAACGCACAGGCTAGAATGCGAACCTTTCTCCTGATGGATGCAGCCAACATGAAAAATGCCCTTGTTGTGGGAACGGGCGATCTTTCCGAGCTGGCACTTGGATGGTGTACGTATAACGGAGACCACATGTCCATGTATGCAGTGAACGCTTCCGTGCCCAAAACCATGGTACGCTTTGTGTGTAAGGCATATGCGGAAATCTGCGGAAAGGAAGAGGTAAGGCAGGTTTTGCTTTCCATATGCGACACTCCGATTTCTCCGGAACTGACGCCAAGCGAGGGAGGAGAGATTGCGCAGAAGACGGAAGAAAAGATTGGAAAATATGACCTAAATGATTTCTTCCTGTATTATTTTCTAAGATACGGATTTGAACCGTCGAGAGCGGCCGCCTATGCGCTAAGGGCATATCCGGAGCTTTCTTTGGAGGAGATTAAGACGGCGGCGCTAAACTTCTTCAGGCGTTTCTTTGCGCAGCAGTTCAAGAGAAGTTGTCTGCCGGACGGGCCCAAGGTGGGATCCGTCACGCTATCTCCGAGAGGAGACTGGCGAATGCCAAGCGACGCATCGGTTTCTCTTTGGATGGAGGATCTGCAGGGAGAAGTGGAGACTTGACTTACTCCATGGAACAGGGGAGATTAAGCGGTCCGGTGTAACGTATTCCATAAATCTCTTGTACGCTTGAAAAAAACGTGATAATATCAAAACTGCCTACCAAACAGGTAGGTGAATACTTATTTGCCACGTGGAAAGGGTGTTTTGATGTTAAACCAGTTTTCAAGAACACAGTTGTTATATGGAGTGGAAGCCATGCAATACATGGCTTCCTGCAGGGTTGCCGTGTTTGGGATCGGAGGGGTCGGAGGATACGTCGTGGATGCAATCGACACGGTGACGGGGAAGCTTGCGATCATTGAAAATGCAAAGAAGGCCGGCGTTCCGGTGATTTCTTCCATGGGAGCGGGGAATAAGGTGAATCCTGCGGCGTTTGAGGTTGCAGACATTTACGAGACTTCCATTTGTCCGCTTGCCAAGGTTATGAGGCGGGAGTGCAGAAAGCGGGGGATCACCTCCCTTAAGGTGGTGTATTCCAAGGAGCCGCCCATCCGTCCCCTTGAGGACATGTCGATCAGCTGCAGGCAGCATTGCATCTGTCCGCCAGGTACCGTCAGAAAGTGTACGGAGAGAAGAGACATTCCCGGTTCCACTGCTTTTGTGCCATCAGTGGCAGGACTGATAATCGCCGGTGAGATCATCAATGATCTGTACAAAGAGACGAAGGGACGCACTGGGAAACACGTTGCGAAGTGAAACGAGGCGACCGTAGCAAAATACTGCGAAGTGATTAAAAAAAGAAGGGTGTTTTATGTCAATTCTGATCAAGGATACGACACGCGAGGAGCGGGAGCAGATCATTAAATCTTCGCTTGATTGCGGAGGCGGTTGTGAGAATTGCACCGGCTGCTGGCTTGGCGGAGGAAGCCCCTGGGACATTTATCAGGATTATATTGATGGGAAGCGAGAGATCCGGGAGATCAATGAAGAGTATATGTCGCGCCATCGCGGGAATCGCAAGATCACCTAAAACCAAGGGCATTCGCTAAGGGAATCCCAGAAAACAAAGGAGACATGGAAGCATGATTACAAGAGAGAACGCATTCGCGTTATTAAGGAAATACAACAAGGATCCCTTTCACCTGCAGCATGCGCTGACGGTGGAGGCGGTGATGAAATGGTATGCAAAGGAGCTCGGTTATGGGGAGCAAGAGGAGTATTGGGGCATTGTGGGACTGCTTCATGACATTGATTTCGAGCTCTATCCGGAGGAACATTGCCTGAAAGCACCGGAGCTTTTAAGGGATGGGGGAGTTGGCGATGACGTGATTCATGCCGTTTGCTCCCATGGATACGGAATCACGGTGGGCTGCGGCGTGACGATTGACGTGGAACCGATTCATGAGATGGAGAAGGTTCTGTTTGCGGCGGATGAACTCACGGGACTCATCGGGGCAGCAGCGCTCATGAGACCGTCTAAGAGCACAAAGGACATGGAACTGAAATCCTTAAAGAAGAAATATAAGAGCAAGGGCTTTGCAGCAGGGTGCTCGCGTGAGGTTATTGAGCGCGGTGCCGGGCAGCTCGGCTGGGAGCTTGACAAGCTTCTTGAAATGACGCTTAGGGCCATGGCGGCGACGGAGGACGACATTGCCGGGGAGCTTGCCGCCCTGCAGTAGGAAGAATGGGAATTGGAATAGATAAAGGAATTGACGCGGATGAAGGAAATTACGTTTGACGAGGTTAGGCGATTGCCTGAGGATTCTTACAAGCTGATTGACGTCAGGGACGAGGGACTGGTGGCTTACGGGATGATTCCCGGAGCCACCAATATCTATATTGAGGATTTGGAAGGCAGCAGGGAACTTGCGGAAATCCCAAGGGAGAAGAAGTTAATCTTTTATTGCGAGATCGGGCGCATGTCCCGGGAGATGGATGATACCCTTGAGTATCTGGAAGGCCGCGATTGCTACAGCCTTGCGGAGGGTTACGTTGGCTACGTCAGGGCTGGCATGAAAAGCGAGGCCGACAGGGAAGAAAAGAGGGAGAAAGCAGAGGAGAGCATTCGGAAGAAATTTCATAAGCAGCTCTTTTCGCCCTTTGCCAAAGCCTGCAAGATTTATAAGCTGATTGAGGAGGGAGATCGTATCGCCGTGTGTATTTCAGGCGGCAAGGATTCCATGCTCATGGCAAAGCTCTTTCAGGAAATACAGCGTCACAGGCAGGTTTCCTTCGATTTGACGTTCCTTGTGATGGATCCCGGTTACAACAAAGAAAACAGGGCGCTCATAGAGAGCAATGCGGCGGCGCTGGGAATACCGATCACCATCTTCGAGAGCACGATCTTTGATACGGTGGACACCATCGAAAAGAGTCCTTGTTATCTCTGCGCAAGAATGAGAAGAGGGTATCTTTACAGCAAGGCAAAAGAGCTGGGGTGCAATAAAATCGCGCTTGGACATCATTATGACGACGTGATTGAGACCATTCTGATGGGCATGCTTCACGGCGCGCAGATCCAGACAATGATGCCAAAACTGCACAGCACTAATTTTGAAGGGATGCAGCTCATTCGCCCTCTTTACCTTGTCAGAGAGAGCGATATCTGTGCCTGGAGAGATTACAATGAACTTCATTTTCTGCAGTGTGCCTGCCATTTTACGGATACCTGCACCACGTGCCATGAGGATGGAACCACCTCATCAAAGCGCTTGGAAACAAAGAAATTGATCGCGGAACTGGAAAAGACCAATCCATTTGTTGAATCGAATATTTTCAAAAGCATGGAAAACGTGAATCTGGATACGGTGATCGAATATAAGAAGGATGGCGTAAGACATCATTTCTTGGATGAATATTAAATAGAATAGACTGCACCAGGCTTGCACGTAGCGTGACAGGCGGGGCGAATCAGGGTGAGAATGGAGTATTATTTGTAAAGCATACTAAGCATCATTTGAGCTTCTAAAGCCTGCAGGCTTTTTTGCTAGGAGAAGGAATTCCTTCAGGACCGAAGGAATTCTTTTGATTTTAAATCGTTAGTCGATTAAAATACGGTATATAGGATATAAGGATTTTGGAAGGAGGTGGGCTTTTGGAGGATACGGAAATTGTTGACCTGTATTTGGCACGGAATGAAGATGCCATTGTCAGGACGGAAGAAAAATACGGCAGAGGCCTTCGAAAGATCATCTCGTCCGTGTTGGATGATGAGGCATGTAAGGAATGCGAGAATGACGTTTATTTGCGCGCCTGGGATTTGATTCCGCCAAATGAGCCAAGAGATCACTTCTTTGCATTTCTTGGGAAGATCGCGAGAAACCTTGCCATTGACGAGTGGCGAAGGACGAATGCACAAAAAAGAAAAGCGACGATGATCGAACTGTCTGAAGAATTGCAGGAGTGCATGCCGGCAGGAAATAGCGTGGAGGGAGAGGTTCTGGCAAGGGAATTGAAGAAAGCGATCAATTCCTTCTTGAGTGCGAGGAGCCAGACGGAACGTAAGATTTTTCTTCGCAGATATTGGTATTTTGACACTGTCCCTGAGATCAGCAAGAGATACGGATACACGCAGGGAAAGGTAAAGTCCGTATTGCATCGCATGCGGGGAGAGCTTAAGGAAGTTTTGGAAAAGGAGGGCTATCTCAATGACGACAAGTGATCTTTTGTATGCCATCGGCGAAGCTGACGAGAGTTTCGTGGACGAGGCCGGAGATTCCGATGCGAAAGTCCGACGATTTGGGGCATGGGAAGCTGAAAATAGATCAGGCAAAAGGTTTGCAACGATCATGAAATGGACCGGCGTGGCCGCAATGTTTCTTGTATTGATCGTGGCAGCATGGATTTATGCTGATGGCGGGAAGGTATTCCGAAAAGATGGCGACTTGAGAAAGACCGATGAGATTTTCTCTCAGGAGGCCATTACCGAGGAATGTGTTTCGGAGGTGATCATACAAGAATCAGGGAGCCCCAGCGCGGAAGGTTCAGGAAGCATTGGCGTGGAAAGGGCAGAGAGCCTAAGCGCAGCGGATTTGGGAAGCATTGGCGCGGAAGAGAGTTTTGGCACGGAAGAGATTGCCGTGGTGGAAGGTTCCGAGGAAGACGTGTTTGACGCATACAAGCCTACGGAGGAAGCAATTCAGCAGGGCGAGCGCGTTAAGACGATGTTGATTTCTTCCTTTGCGGTAGATAGTGATGCGGAAGCGATTTCGGCCGCGAAAATAAGAGATGACATGGCTGTGGCTAATGGCAGCGTGTTTTTATCCAGTTCTTTATGCGGAGCAATTGACTACTTCGGCAATCGCGAGGAATGTCGCTACCGTGTTTACGTGGAGCTGTTTCAGGATGGAGTGCAAATCGCAAATGACAGGGAAGTGGCAAAGAAGGAAGTGCAAAGGCTTGCCAACCTGGGATACGTGGTAGCGATGGAAACATGTTCGGACGGAAATGCGACGCAGATATATTTTACGTTGCATGCCACGGCAGACCAGGTAAAAAACTTTGCGGCGGATGCTAAGGTTGGATATGCGCTTTGGCTTTATGACGAGAAAGTTGAAGTGGATGAAAACGCAACTGGGCCCGTTGACGTGTGGTATGGAGGCATGAATGCCCCGATGGAAAATTTTGACGGAGCACAGAAATAAATGGATTAGGGTGGGCGGAATCCGTGAAAAGGAGGTGCCGTTTCATGAAGAAAAGGATATTGCTGACAGTGTGTTTCATTATGCTCCTTTGCATGGCAGGGTGCGGATCGCCAAACACGGACGTGGCTGACGGGGAAGAGCCTTTGACGGTGAGTGAAATTGTCACGAAAGAAGATGAGGAGCCAGTGGAGGTCGCAGGGCTTGAGGAGCCGGAAGCAGAGGAAAGCAACAACGCGCAGCAGAAGGAAAGCGACAACGTGCAGCAGGAGGAAAGCGACAATGTGCAGCAGGATCAAAAAGCATGGGAAAAGGTGGTGATCGCGCCGCCGGAAGGTGCGTATTGCAACATTTCCTTTAGCCTTCCGGAGGACTGGGACTATAGCTGGGCACAGACGGAAGACGTGCCAGTAAGCAGCATTAGCATTGGCATCTACCCAAAGGCAGAGGGGGATGCGAAAGGCTGCATTGCCATCAAATATGCGGAAGGTTTTGGCGTTTGCGGCACGGGCCTGGAATCCGTGGAGACGACCTTTAACGGGCACGTGGCATATAAGGGAACCTATGATGATCACCCGTATTGGGATTTCATCTCCCTGTCAGGTGAATACAGAGGCTGTTCCATCTGGAATTATGCAGGTGAAACCTGGTACGACAAGTATCAGGAGGAGTTGGAAGAGATTTTTGCCACGGTGAAGTTTGAGCTTTTGATACGTGACGGCGTGCCGCTAAAAGATGCTTTTGATTGAAAGGATAATAGAGTATGAAATGGATTTTCTTTGATCTTGGCGCAACCTTAGTTGATGAAAGTGACGTTTACAAGAGCCGGTGCGAATATGCAACCAGACAGCTAAACGTCGATCTCGCGGAGTTTTTGAATAAGGTTCATGAGGAAGCAAAAAAGAGCCCGACGCCCATCAGGGCAGCAGCCAAAGCTTATGGAGTCAGTTTGCCTGAGTGGGATAACAGTTTGGAAAAACTGTATGATGCAACGGATAGAGTACTCTCCAAATTGCATGGGAAATATAAACTCGGCATTATTGCAAACCAGTCTCTGGGAACGCAGGAGAGAATTGATCATTGGGGCATTGGAAAGTATTTTGACGTTGTTGTGGCATCGGCAGAAGCAGGTTGTGCCAAGCCTGATCTGAAAATATTTTCCATGGCTCTGAAAGAGGCAAACTGTGAACCGGACGAAGCCGTTATGGTTGGAGACAGACTGGATAATGACATTGTCCCTGCAAAGAAGCTTGGAATGAAGACAGTTTGGGTGCGGCAAGGTTATGCAATATATCAAAGTATTGTTGACGAGAGTCAAAGACCGGATCATATTGTTGACGGCATAGGTGAGTTAATGGATCTATTTTGAAACCTTTTCCTTTTTTTCTCGTCATATAGGGTGAAGCCAAGTGACGACAAGGAGGAGAATGCCATGAGAGGTCTTATCTTTGCAATGATGTTTTTTGCATTATACAATTTCAGTGCGATCAGCGAATCAAAATACAATAACCCGGTATCCCGTTATGACATGGAAGTTGGAATGATGGATAAAGACAGTACGGGCAAATGGAGAATTTATAAAAATGACTGGTATGGCCTGGAGTATCTGCAACTGAGAACGTATGATGATGACGAAAAAAGAGACCAGGTGACGTATTATATTTTTGATAATGACGCCATAGCCCAAAAGGCTTTTGAGAACATGCCGGAAAACATGTACGGCATCAGCGTAAATGAAGAGAATTACGTTGTTGGATATGATGAAGGCGTGTGTGATGCTGAAATTGAGAGCCTGCGGTATCTGGATGGAAACGTGATCATCTATGCAGAGCTTGGAGTTTACGGTACCTGGGGATGCGATACGGACGATTACGTTCCGCCCGTGAGAGACACTGAGATCATGGATTACGTTCTTAAGAATCACGAGTACCTTAGGGATTATGCAAATCAGACGATCCAGTGGATCCTCGAGTGCAAGAATTATTGAGTTAAGCAGATGCATTTTGTTATGTACAATTTTGCCGTTTCACGTTAGTATGGTTATAAGGGCAAGGAGGTCTGGGAAAGACTTCCTTGTCCTTTTTTTGATCTAACGTGATTTACGTTTTGGGAGGGTTCTTATGATATCGATCAATGATTACTTGTACTCAGGCGATACGGTTCTGAAGATTTTGCAAAGGTATTATGCCGACCTAAAGGAAGATGCAAAGATCACGCATAATGCGATGGACGTGATCCACTGCAATTTTTTGCTTCAGCAAATGGAGCTTTTGGAGCATAATGATTTCCTGACTTCCCAGTCACAAAGGATCAGGGAGTTTTATAAGTATATGACGAGCGAATATCCTTTTCTGGCATTTACCTTTAAGGGAAGGATCAAATCCCTGATCAGGTCAGAGCAGAAGTTCAACGGGAAGATCGTGGAACTCGTATATGATTATTATCAGGCAAACGGCGCGTGTCCGGACGTTACCTGGCTAAAGCGGCAGATCGGTTACGTGAGGGATTTGATCGCATATCGCTTTGTGATTTCCATGCCCCAATGCCATCTGCGGGAGAATGAGAGAAGAGAGGACGTGGAACTAAAGTATTTATATGAGATTGCCAACGTGCTCCCGGCATTTCTGGAAGAAAAAGGCTTTAGCACAGAGGTGTCGGAGATTTCGAATGGCACGCATTCCGACAAAATGGATGAGAGCGTTAAGCCTTATTACAGGGATTACGTGGAGAATCCGGGTGCATTCGGATATCGGTCTTTGCACGTAACCTTCTATGACAATCAATCGAGATCCTATTTTGAAGTGCAGCTTAGGACGAAGCAGATGGACGATTATGCGGAGATCGGCCCCGCGCATCATCTGGGATATGAAAAGCGACAGGAGAAGGAACGGACGCGAAGGGATGAGATTCCCTATGGGGAATGTGTCTATTTTGATGAAGCCTATGAAAGGGGCATGCTGTTACAAAAGCTGGATCTGTCGAAGGTTGACGTAAACATGTTTGGCGCGGTAAACAATCAGATGATGAATGACGGTTGCGGATTCTATCGGGGCAGACTGATTTTGCCTTATGAACATTTGTCCCGATTCCAAAATGATATTATTGATTAGTCTGGGCCCAAAATAAATGGGTTGACATTACTACGTATACGTAGTAAACTGGCGTTAGTCGGAAAAGAAATTTGATCAGAAGGAGAAACGGGAATGCTGTCAAAAACTTCCATCGTCATTCTGGGAATGCTGCTTAAGGGAGACAAAAATGCGTATGACATGCTCAAGATGATCGATCTGATGAACATGAAGTACTGGTTTCCCATCGGGGCGACGACGCTTTACGAGACCTGCATCCGGCTTGAGAAAAAGGGATTTATCGAAAACACGGGGGAATCTGATGCGAAGGCGATCTACCGCGTTACGGAAAAAGGGAAGGACGAGCTGAAATCAACGATCTGCGGTCTCTTTGAACGCATTGATTATGACACGGTGTGGTTTTGTCTTGCCGTGATGTATTCGGACGTTCTGTCAAAAAAGGAACTGGAATCGGAAAAGAAGAAGCGGGCGGCATTACTTGAGGAATATGAAAAAGGGACGAAGGAAAACCGGGAGAAGATGCTTCAGGGGAAGTCCACGTACGTTCAGTTATGCGCGATCGACCGGATGATCCGGGTGATCGAACTGGAGAAAGAGACACTAAGCAATCTTTGAACTTCGGGAAAGCTTCAATGCTAATTCATTTAAGGAGAATGAAATGGTGAACGTGATCATAAAACATGGTTGGATTTTTATTATCATCGCCGTCTTGGGGGAACTGTTGGTTCCCTTTCTTCTTGCACCGTTTTATAAGGGTTACAGTCATTCAACCATGGCCATCAGCGCGCTGGGAAGCAAGGGAAGTCCCGTGCGCATCCCGTTTAATCTGTGGATGTTGACCGCAGGCGTTTTGTTTTTGCTTTCCATCCCCTGCATTTATGACGCATTTGGTAAAGTTTCAAAGCCGCTAAGCGTCGTAACGGCTCTGTTCCTGGCGGTTTTTGCGATTGGGGCCTGCATATTCACCTGTTTCTTTAGCGTAAATGATTCCAAAGACATTGTAACGACGGCATCCCGGATCCATGGCGCCGGTTCGGCAATTGGATTCATGCTGATGCTTTTTGTTCCGCTTCTCTTGGCGATATTGTCCTTCAAGACGGGAGAGAAAGCATCGGGGATCATAGGGATTGTTTTCTTTGTACTGGCGCTAACGTTTTTTGTGTTGTTTGTAATGGCGGACAAACCGGAATTTCAAAATACGGTGATCGCGAAGGAAGGATTGTGGCAAAGGCTAAATCTCCTGTGCATTTACGCACCGCTTTTTTACGTTGCAATGAAGAATTTTGCATAAACAATTCCCCATTTTTTTACGTAAATTTAATAAAATGCCCAAATTCTAACCAAAATACGTATTGTTACGTAAACAAAAGTTTTATATAATAGTCTAGGGAAAGGTTACAACAAGGGGGTTTTGGGTTCTGAATTGGGGTGGATGCTATGACGGATGATCTGATTTTGGTGCAATATGAAAGTGGTCTTTTAGTCATTTTTAGTTTTGCATTGTGTCTGATTCTTTTGGGATTACTCTTTGCGATCTTGGTGGATCCGTATCTGAAGAAATGGCAGAGGAGTGTGTTGCTTTCAGCAACCGTTATCGTCGGCAGTCTTGTTTTTCAAGGACAAATTGATACTTACCTTGGACTTTTCAAGGTATCGCGATTAGGACGGATTTTGGTGGCCATGTATGGCTATCAGATGCGTCCCTTGGTGATTACACTTTTTATTCGTCTCTTGGCTCCGGATAAAAAGAAAAGGTGGATATGGATTCCCGTGATCATTAATGCACTGATCTATTCGACGGCACTTTTTTCCAGAATTGCATTTTCTTACACGGAAGACGTGAAATTCATGCGCGGGCCGTTGGGATATTGTTGTCACGTGATCAGTTTGGGATTGTTGTTCTGGCTTTTGGGACTTTCAATCTATAAGTTTGGACGTCGCAAGAAATTGGAGATGTTGACGCCAATCGGGATTACCGTTTTGATTTTGGGGGCAGTGGCCATAGACTATTTCCTGGATGACGCACAATGGATTACCTATCTGACCGTTTCCATGGTATGCAGCTGCGTGTTCTTTTATATTTGGGTTCATTTGCAATTCGCCAGGGAACATGACCGGGCGCTGATGGCCGAGCAGGATATTCAGTTTACGATTGCACAGGTGCAGCCGCATTTCTTATATGGCGTGCTTTCCACGATTCAGGCGCTTTGCATGACGGATCCCGACCGTGCCATTGAAGTGACGGAGAAGGTCGGCAGATATCTGCAGGAGAACGAGGACGCGCTGAGGTGCGAAACTTTGATTCCGTTTCATAAGGAGTTGGAGCACACAAAAAAATACGTGGAGCTGGAAATGGTGCGCTTCCCGAATTTCCGGGTGGAATATGACGTGAAGGAAGAGGATTTCCAGGTGCCGGCAATCTCTCTGCAACCCCTTGTGGAGAACGCGATCCGGCAGGATGAACGCGTTCGTGACCAGGGACTCATCCGCGTGAGCGCGAGCAGAGAGGGGGATTTCCATGAGGTGATCGTCTGGGATAACGGGACGGGCTTCCAGAATGGTTCCAAGCACGTAAGTGACCCGTTGCACGTTGATCTTAATAACGTGCGCGAACGCGTTGAACGCCTTTGCGGCGGCACGATGGAGGTGGAGACGTTCCCGACGGACGGCACGATCGTAACCATAAGGATCCCTGTCAAAAAGACGGAGAAATAAGCGCCGGTATCTTAAAAAATGCATATCAGACATAGGAAAACGGGTGGCGTGCAGCTGCCCGTTTTTGTTATAATACAATTAGTCAGGTTTACCGATCAACGGAAGGATAATCTGTAGAATTGGAGGGATAAAGATGGAAAAGAAGTTGAAGGTTTTGATGCTGAACGGGAGTCCAAGGGAAAAGGGTAACGTAGCTTTGGCATTTCATGAAATGGAGCAGGTCTTTGAGGAAAATGGCGTAGAATACGAAAATATTTTGCTGGGAAGAATGGACGTGCGCGGGTGTATTGCCTGCGAGACGTGCCGGAAGAATGGGAAATGCGTGTTTCATGACATTGTAAATGAACTGGCCGTGAAGTTTGAGGAGGCAGACGGGCTTGTCATTGGCTCTCCCGTGTATTATGGTTCCGCCAACGGCACGCTCATGTCTGCTCTCCAGAGACTCTTTTACAGCACTCACTTTGACAAGAGCCTAAAGGTTGGGGCGAGCGTTGTCAGCGCCCGCCGCTCGGGATGTACCGCAACCTTTGATGAACTCAATAAATTCTTTACGCTCTGCAACATGCCCGTGGCAACCAGCCAATATTGGAACAACATTTACGGTTGGGAGCCGGGAGAGGGGAGCGTCGACGCCGAGGGTAGACAGGTGATGCGCGTTCTTGCGAGAAACATGATCTTCCTCATGAAGAGCATCGCGCTCGGGAAACGGGAGATCGGCCTGCCTGCGACGGAGGATCGCGTCTGGACAAACTTTACGCGATAACTTTTCGGTAGATCAGGAGCGTAGCGGCACAGATCGCCGCGATAAAGCCAAGCGTCACCAGATGGATCAAGTTGCCCTTTAGGAGCATTGCGCCCATGCCGGGTAAAAGAATCACGAAGAGTGAGAGCATGCTTATGCCCGTGGCGGCACTTTGTTTTACCACTTCCGTGGCGGATTCCCATTGGAATTTCGGGAGCTTTTTGTTGACAAAAAGTCCGAAGGTCACGGAAAACAGGATCGCTGCGGCAGGTACCAGGAGAAGCCAGAGGCGCTCCAACGAATCTGCCTGCACGGTAAAGAGCAAAATAATCTCCGAGAGCACGTAGAACGGTGCGATAAAAAGGAAGTTAAATAATAGTTTGGCATGCATCACGTCTCTGATGGAAACGGGAAGGCTCTGTAAGATCCACCAATTCTTTCCCTCCATGGAGACAGAGGAAGCAGTGAGCGTCATTAGACTAAAGATCATTCCAAGGATGAAAGGAATGCCTGCCTGCGGATTGAGTTCCACGGGCAGGTTTTCTGCGCCGGAAAAAAGCGTCATGGGATCAAAGAATCCCAGGGAAACTGCAAAGATCACGCCTAGGACGGGACCAAAGATCGTATTTGTCACGTAAATCCCGCAGGAAAAATATCTGCGGGCCTCCTTTTGAATCAGGGCCGTAAGGATTGTTTTGGATTGAATTTCCGTCATATGAAACTCTCTGTGCTCCGTCTGAGGGAAGAGCTTTGCAGAGATGGCAAAGAAATTTTTCCCGATGACAAGTGACGTAAGAAAGATCAGGATCAGAGACGTCAGCCCGTACAGGAGAAGTCCGCCAAGGTTTTCCCCGAGAAACAGGGAACCCCAATGCCTTACGACGGGAAAGGAGTTTTCAAAAGTTTCAAAAACATTGGCCACCTGAAGGGACAATTCCTTGGTTACTTCCGTTGAGGACGCGTTGCCGGAAAAAATAATCTGCAGGTCACCCGAGGAGCCGTGCGGCAAGAAGATAAACGGCAGGATCATGGCTCCAACGCCGATGATCAGCGCTAAGGCCGTCTCCGTCAGGACCTTATGGCGATTGCGCGCGGTCAGGGCAGAGATTAGGATGCCGAACCAGGCCGTCAATGCGGTGGGGAGGATGGGCAGGATCAAAAGGGTAAGTGCGAGATTTAGAAAAAAGGCAATGCCAAGCTTCCCCAAAATGCCGCAGATCAAAAAGGCCGGCAGAATCAAAAGGGCGTTAAGAAGGGCATTTTCCGCGCAGGACCGGATGAGCCTTGCGGTAACGATGGGAAGGCTCTTTACCGGAAGGGAGGCGAGGAATGCCAAGTCCTTTTCGCGGTACAGATTTGATTTTGCCTTAAACGCTCCAAACATGAGGATGAAGATGCAAGAGAGCAGGGAATAGAGCATGGGGACTTTGTCTCTTGCGCCCAGTATGGTCAGCGCATAGGCTCCGCTTGCAAGGTATCCGCCAAGGACGAGCGCCACGAATAAGAGGGTCACGCCGAGAAGCGTCTTGCGCTTTTTCTCCGAGGGATCCTTTACGTGCTTATATACGTTTCTGCCGAAAAGATTCAGCAATTCTAATTTGGTAAAAGTGATCAAATGTTTCATGTCATACTCCTTTGCGCGAATCGCGTCATTCCTTTACCGTTTTCATAAAAATGGCTTCCAGGGAGGACTGGTCCTTTACAACCTCACTCATGAGGCCGCTTGTCACAAGGCGTCCTTCCTTGATGATTGCAACCTTGTTACAAAGCTTTTCAGCAACGTCGAGCACGTGCGTTGAGAAGAAGATGGCGCCGCCGCGCTCCGTGATTTCCCGCATCATTTCTTTCAGCAGAAAGGCCGCCTTCGGGTCAAGTCCGACGAAGGGCTCATCCATGATGAGGAGCTTTGGATTATGCAAAAAGGCTGAGATCAGTACGAGTTTTTGCTTCATGCCATGGGAGTAGCTCGAAATCAGGTCTCCGAGAGACGACGTAATCTCAAAGCGCTTCGCGTAATCCGCAATTTTATCCTTGCGCTCTGCGACAGGGACGCCAAAGACGTCGGCGATGAAATTCAGGTACTGTATGCCCGTCATGAACTCATATACGTCTGGATTGTCGGGGACGTAGGCGATGCGGCGCTTTACCTCCAGCGGGTTCTTTTGCACGTCGATCCCGTCGATCAAAACCTCGCCCTTATCATAGGGATGGATCCCGGTGATGGCTTTCAACAGCGTCGTCTTGCCGGCACCGTTATGTCCGATGAAGGCATAAACATCGCCTTTTTCTACGTGGAGGGAAACGCCGGAGATTCCCTTGGCCGTCCCTTTGTAAAATTTTTCCAGATTTTTAATCACTAACATGGCTAATCACTCCTTTTTATGATATAAAACAATGTATTGTTTGTATTACTTGTATCTATACAAATAATAATACATAAAACAAAAAACGTCAAGAGGCATCCGAAAGGATTTCACGTTCCCACGGCGTTGCTTTTTCCCGCGGGTTCTCATATAATGAATATAAGGTCTGTTACGTAAAGCGAATAGGGTGGTAGTGAATGATGAGTGAAGATAAGGAAATGGTTTCCAAAAGAATCGAAGAATTTTTCTCCTGCTTCTTGATTTCGACGGGCGCATTGCTCGCAAGTTTTTCCGTGGTCTGCATCTTGATCCCGAATGACGCGATCGATTACGGAACGGCAGGCATAGCGATCATTTTGAGCAAGCTGACGCACTGGAACCTCTCGGCATGTGTTGCAGGCGTATTTCTGCCCTTTATCGTCGCAGGCTTTCTGATCCTGGGAAAGAGATTTGGCATAAAGGCATTGCTCGGCTCGGCCGTTTATACCGTGGGCATCGCCGTCTTTGAGCAGATTCCTTTTGAACTTAACACGGAACATTTTCTGGCGGTTGTGTTTGGCGGCGCCATCCTTGGCGCGGGACTTTCACTCATCCTAAAAAACGGCGGTTGCATTGACGGCTCAGAAATCTTTGCCAACATTGTCGTGAAAAAAATCTCTGACAAAACGGGGAAGAACTTTAGCATGACTTACCTGCTCATCGGTTTTAACGCCTGCGTTTATGCGGCAGTATTTCTGTTGATCAACCGCAATGCAGCCCTGATGAGCCTTCTCGTTTACGTTGTTGCGACCTCCATCATCAATCACTTTACGGATCACTACGAGGCAATCAAGCAGGTTACCATCATCACAAAGGAGCCTGACAAGCTCGTGAAGGCCATCAAGGAGGAACTCAACAAGACCTGTACCATCATGAATTCTTATGGCGCCATTGCCGGAGAGAATAAAACACTCATCTGTTACGTCAACTATTTTGAATTACCGAAAATGAAGGAGATCATCGCGAAAAACAAAGGAACCTTTAGCACCGTATCCACGATTGATGAAATTTTGAGATAAAAACTTTTTGAGATAAAATTATAAAAAGGCATTGACAAGTATCCGTAAACTTGGTAATATGTCCGTAAAGACATCCGCAAACTTGGTAAAGGAGGCAACCATGGGAGAGCAAGACATTTTAAAAGCAGCCCAGGCGCAGGCGTCGAAAACGGGCGAATTTGAGAAAGAGACAAGTAACAAAGCAATGGCGGGAGCCATCGGCGTTGCAATGATCGCAATGATAGTGATGGTTGTTGCGGAATTCCTGATTTATCGCAAGATTGATCTTGGGAAACCGGCACTTCTGGCGCTCATCACCTGCTTTGTGGAATTGCATCAGGGTCGGAAGTTACAGAAAAAGCAACAAGTTGTCAGGGGCGTGGTGGAAGCCATTGTCGCAGCCTTATTATTAATTTTATACGTGGGGGCGTTTTTCAGAAGATGAATTCACATTTACAATTAAAAAATAAGATTAAAGAACTGAGACAGGCCAAGGGTTATTCCCAGACAAAGCTGGCGGAGGAAGTCGGTACGACGCAGAATACCATTAGCTCCCTGGAAACGGGGCAGTATTCCCCTTCCGCATATCTGTCCGGCCTGATCTGCATCGCACTCGGATGTAAGTGGGAAGAGTGCTTTTATTACGAGGTAAGCTAAGGCTTATAAAAATTTCATATTAAAGGAGTACTAAGCATGGCAGGATTTGGATTTGATTCCGAAACGCTGAGGGCAGCAGGAGCAGCGGACGAAGCCTACGTCGTTATTCAGGTTGTGTTGACGGAGAAACTGTTTGGTGCAGGCTCTGGGGTGTCTAGCCTCACCAATCTCCAAAGGGCAATCAACGAGCAGGTGGCAAAGGGCTACCGGCTGCACACGATCTCGACGACCTCGTCCGGGACCAAGGGATTCCTTGGCGGTGACAAAATCCAGGCAACCATGGTGTTTGAGAAGCTTTATTGACGAACCATGAGAACTGTCATATCGTAAAGCAATTACGGCAGGAAGCATATTTCTGCCGTTGTTGTGATTCCTGTCATTTTCAATCATAGAGAAATGAGATAGCAGAATGAAAACAATCAGAGTTGTGGCAGCAGTCATAAGATCCGTTAATCCCGAGGGAAGGCCCGTAATCTTTGCTACCCAGCGGGGATACGGGGAATTCAAGGATGGATGGGAGTTCCCGGGTGGGAAGATCGAACCGGGAGAGACGCCAAAGGAGGCATTAATCAGAGAAATCCGGGAAGAATTGGGGACGGAGATTTCCATCGGAGAGAAGATCATGACGGTAGAGCATGACTATCCGGAATTTCATTTGTCCATGGACTGCTTTTGGTGTGAGGTGCGGAAAGGAAACCTGGAACTGCGTGAGCATGAGGCGGCAAGGTGGCTGACTGCAGAGACGCTGGAGGACGTGGACTGGCTTCCTGCGGACGTGGAATTGATAAGGCAGCTGCGCAACAAACTGGCGTTGAACTAGCGTGATAAGACGAATTTACATGCCGGCAAATGGAAAGACGTGAGAATGTTTTGGAAAGGAATACGGGTGTACCAAAGATGACGCATCGACAGATTTTTAAGGAAATATATGGAGACAATAAGAGGTATCTGTTTGCCTGCCTAACGGCATTCCTCTTATTCTCCGTACTTGCGTTTGGCGGAGGAGGCATAGCACGGGCTGAGGCATTGGATGCGAAAGGCACGGCAGACGCCCTTGGCGGAAGCTTTGGAAAAACGATGGCGCCGGTGATCGGGACGGGGTATTTCGCAGGCATTGACACGTCCTGGGTAATGGTGATTCTAAGTGCAGTTTCACTTGGCGTCTCGGCCGGAAAGGGCCTTGGCCTTGCGGGATTTGATAAGCTGTCAGGTTTTTCCTTTGGGATCTTTGAGAACACCTATGTCAGCACGTTTTTGTTAGTTTGGTACGGTCTGCCCTTGCTTCTCAAGGCGTTTAGCAAGACGTATGCGGCTGGACTGGCTTTGGAAAACCTGTTGAAGAAATGGAACGGCGTAGTGATGGCGGTGATCGCTTCTTCGCAGATGGTTGCAAACGTATCGCCGAAGGCAACCGTCAATGCGGCATCCATAGGCGCAGCAGCATCTTCCGTCAAGGGAGCTTTGCCGCAGTGGGCCATGGTTTTGGGTTGCTTTTGCGTCCTTGTGATCACCATGTCCCTGTATTTCTTAATGCGTTATTTATTCGCATTGATCGACATTGTGGCTGTTCCGGTCTGCACGTTTGTGCCTTTTGTTTCGTTCCTTCTGGGCTTTGGAAAGTTATTCCTCGTTGTGGTGGCGTTCTTGACGGCCATGTTCATGCCGGCGGTATTTTTCGTATTCTTCCTGTTCACGGTGGCGATGGCACTTCTTTTGTTCCGCAAGGCGTACCTTGCGAGCAGATACTTTAACAACGTATTCGCAAAACCGCTTTTCCGGAAGCTTTTTGGCGGTTATAAAACTGATTACCCGTTGGTTGCAAAGAGGATTCCTGCGAAGATCAGAAAACAATTGGATGGTGTAAACGTGGAACTGGCCATCCCCGTATATCTTCAAAAGCAGCTTCGCGGAACGAAGAATATGCCCAAGTTTGACCGCTGGTGGTTGATTTCATCCGGCGGACGCACGCTCCTTATGAAGCCAATGTTTGGAAAGAAAGACTGCTGGCGGATCCCGCTGGTGAACGTTCCTGAGCGTAAGGTCTTTGTGAATCAGTTCTTTTTCTATTATGAGGTCTTTAACTTAATCGGGCCGGAAACGAATTTGACCAACGCGTTTAAGCGCGTGCCCAAGCAGTATCACGTGGTGTTTAGCAAGGAATATTTCCATCGCTATCAAGACATTAAGCGCATTACCGGCTTTACGGATTTTGCAGAGTACCGGGCATCCCTGATGCAAAAAAAGCCCCAGGCGCAGCAGGCCGGGGGCTGGGGACGGCAAATGAGGTATTAGGATAACTGTTTTTTCTGGGCCATGGTCAAAAGGAATGCAATCGGAAAAGCAATGATCATGGACAGAAGGAATGCGGCAAAGCCAGGGCCCACGTAGGCAATGCAGGTGACAAAGCTGGGGAAGGCAAAGGAACTGCACTGTGCGCCCGCAAAACCTGCGATGCCGCCGCCAACAGCACCAGCGATGCATGCGGAAAGCATGGCACGCGGCTTGCTGACGGTTACGCCAAAAAGGGCAGGCTCCGTGACGCCGAGGGCACAGGAGAAGGCTGCCTGGAAGCAAATGCTTTTTTGTTTCTTATCCTTGGCGATCAATGCGAGGGCAAGGGATGCGCCACACTGTCCGTAGACGGCGCCGCCAAGCAGGGGCAGGATGGTGTCGAAACCGTTTGCAGCGATCGCGTTGATGCAGACGGGCACGATGCTCCAGTGAGCGCCAAGGAAGACCATGGGCTGGATGAAAAAGCCCATAAATACGCCGGCAACGGTTGGATTCCAATAGTACAATACGTAAAAGATTTTCGTAAGGAGATCTCCGATCCAGCCACCCATGGGACCAAAGAGCAGGAAGGTGACGGGTAGCACGATCAGAGCACAGATTAACGGTTTTAGGAAGCCCTTGAGAGATTCCGGAAGGAATTTTTCACAGGGCTTTTCTACAAAGTACAAAAGACCAACGGCAAGGATTACCGGGATCACGCTGGAATGGTAGATCGCAGGCTGGATCGGGAGACCCAGAAAGCTTAATCCCTGATTGTTTTCCAAAACGGCAACGACGTCGGGATAGAGCATGGCAACGGGGATCAGCAGTGAGATGAAGGGATCCGTCTTCCATTGCTTTGATGCCGTCAGGGCCAAAAAGAAGGGCAGAAAGTAAAAGAATCCGTCGGATGCGGCGTAGAAGACGGCATAAAGGCCGCTTTGGGTGGAGAGTACGCCGAAATTGACCAGCAAAATAAGGATGCTCTTTAGGATGCTGGCGGCAGTAAGACAGCCGATGATGGGCAAAAACAATCCGGTGATCTGGCTGATGACTTTTTTATATCCTGATTCTTTTGTGGCTTCTGCGGAGTTTGCAAAAGCACTGTTGATTGATTTCTTCACGGTTTGTAATCCTATTCTTTATCAATGATTTTGTTGTGTTACGGACGCCCGGATGAATGTTCTTTTGAAAACTGATGGTAGGCATTTACCAGGGTTTGGTATCCTAGGGCTTTTAAGTCTTCATAGCGCGCATTGTACCTGGCTTTTGTGTGTTTTCCGGTGAGCAAGGTGCGGATGCACTCCTGTGCGTAAAGGTCGATGACGTGGAGACTGTCCGTGACGGTGAGCGTCGGAAAATACCAATAGCTCCAGGAGAGATCGTTTTCCGCGGGACTTTCTAAGAGCTTGCGGTGAAAAGTGCGGATAAAAGCCTTAGCCGGCTTTTCACTCAATAGGTCATTTCGTTTTTGCCAGCGTTGCAGGGCCCTCACCTTGCGGCGCATTTTTTTCTTGATCTTTTGGACGGAGACGGGCGATACGTCCACCTGACCGTCCCGCACAAAAAAACCTAGGAAGAGAAAGCCTTCTTCCGGGGTGCGAAACTCTTCCTTCGCCGGATTGACGGCGAGCCCTTTCTGCGAAAGAAAACTTCGAATTGCATCGGCATGGCATCGGACTTCTTCCATGGAATCCCCGAAGACGATGACGTCATCGCTGTAACGGGCATAGGGAATACCCTGATCAAAAAAGAACTGATCCATGTCGCGAAGGTACAGGTTTGCGTAAAAGCAAGCCAGCGGCGTGCCTGCCATGATGCCTTTTTGTTCCCGGATCAGATTGCTTTCAGGTGACGGGCCGCCCGTCACGAAGGGCTCCGTCAGGAGGGACTTTAAGAAGAAAAACAGTGACGGATCGTCCATTGTCACGGCTTCCAGCTCCGGAAGGAGTCTTTCGATGGGAATGGAATTAAAGTAATTGCTGATGTCGACTTTATAGGAATACTTTCGTTGCAAGTCCGGAATTTGATGAAGCCGTCGGATGGCATCCTTGGCACTTTTGTTTGGACGAAACGAAAACAGGTTGTCGCTAAACAGTCCGTCATACTTTCGGAGAAGCAGATAGGTCAAAAGCTTTAGAACGAGGTTCTCGGCCTCAGGATACGTATAAACCACGCGCTTTTTCCGGGAGCTTTGCTTACTGATGACGGACTTCCGGGGCAAGGGAAATTGGACGCCGGAAGCTTCTTCTTCCCCGGAGGCAGGAAATTGGACGCCGGAAGCTTCTTCCCCGGAGGCAGGAAATTGGACGCCGGAAGCTTCTTCCCCGGAGGCAGGAAATTGGACGCCGGAAGTAGGGCATTCTTCCGCGGAAGCCGTCTGTTGGGAAGTGATTTGCCAGATTTCCTCGCAGACGGGCAGGTACCCTTGCACTTCAATAAACTCCCGCAGGCTCTGGGCGGCAGCCCCTTGGCAGGCGAGAGACGTCTTATATGCATAAAATTTTTCCCAGACTTCCTTCTGGGAGAGACTGTCCAGTAAAGACATTTCGGGATCCTCGGATGGCGTTTGCCTAGTCACGCGTATGTGTGGCTTTGGATGGTTACATATAAAAAACAGGAAGAGAAAAGGGTTAAAATTCAAGGAAATTCCTTGAATTCTACGGGATCGTACGTGAAACGGCTGCCTGCGAAACCATGGATTGTTTCACGCCGGACCCACCACAGGCGCTAAGCGTTCTCTTCCTGTTTTTTGGCGTTGATCGTATGTAGTTACTTAGTTGCGATCACTGGTTCAGGGCTTTGCTGGTGCGCTCAAGGACATATGCCTTGGTGTTCCACCAACCCTGATGATTGTAGTAGAATCTGAGATACGGCACGCGCTCCTTGTAGCAGTTGCGGCGGATGCTCTCGGCAGAGCTGGTATCGGACATCAGCTCCACGACCAAGGCCTTTGCCTCGCCGCTCCAAAAAGTAATCACGGTTGCGCTGCCCTTGCGAACGGGTTCCGTCGTCAGGCGGTACGCGGGAAAATTCTTGGAATAAACGTCAAGGAAGTACTGATCATAGGTGCCGGGATAATTAAACTGATTTTCCTCATTGGGCATCGTGGGCCCCCAGGAAAATCCGGACTCCGCACCGGAAGAAGAGGGCGCGGGTGCCGTGGACGCAGATCTTGCGTTGGTTGCGGCAGAACTGGAATTTACTGCGGCGTTTACGGCATTGGTAGCTTCTTTTGCCACGGTTTCAGCGGCATTTTTTAGTTTGTCAGCGACGTTGGAACCAAACAGTTTGTCTAGAAAGCCCATGTGTATTCCCCCTTTATTTTTCGATGGAAGTATGCTAATGTTTATTATAATCAAAGAAAAGATGCATGACAAGCATTTTCTTTTGTCTATTGGAGCGTTGCATAATGAAAAATCTGATCAAAACCTTGGACCGGTGCTTGCGCTGGTTCGATCATAAACCATTATGGCTATTTGGCTTTCTTCTGTTCGCCGTCGCGTTTGCCCCCATCGCCGCGTTAGGGGAGGGGTGCGTGTTTGCGTGGCATGATCAGTTAGATGAGTCCATGATGAATTACGTGTTAACCGCGAGGCACTTGGGACAAAGCGAGATTCCGGAAATGATGGGAGGCATCCGTGCCAGCGGAATGACGCCTTCGGCAATTTTGTTTTTGCCGTTGTTTTCGTTGTTTTCGCCGTTGAAGGCATTTCTGATCGCTTATGTTTTTATCTTTTTCTGTGCCTTCCTGGGGATGTATTTTCTGGTAAGGGAGCTGACGGAAAGCAATCTTCTGGCGGTTGCAACTGCATCATGCTTTGCAATGTTGCCGTATTACGTGATCTACGGCTTGTCACAGATGGGGATCCCGATGGTGATCTTGGGCTTCTTGTATTTATGCAGGAAAAAAAGGATCCTTCCCGCCCTTGGCATGATCGCCCTGTTTGGCTTTTGCAGCCATCTGGTGCTTACGGGATACTGCGTCCTCGGCTTTGCCGTGCTTCTGATCTTGTATCGCCTGATACGCAAGGAAGAGATCAAGCATTGTCTGATTGGATTCTTTGTATTGCTTGGCACCTACGTGATCTCGTGCTTTCACCTTTTTCAGGAAATCTTGTTTGGCACGGGGGATTTTGTCAGCCACCGCGTGGAGACGGTCAGCGGCAGTCAGCCCTTTTTTGAAACGGTATGGACCATACTGAAGGAAGGCTCCCAGCATATGTACGGCTATCAGGGAACACTGATTTTGCCCATGATCCTCCTGCTGGTCGCAGGCGTGTTTTTCCTGCGTGTTTGGGAGAAGGAGCGCAGGGCCAGGTATTGGATCGCCCTGGGCGGTTTTGTTATTTTAGTAGGCATCGCTGTCTTTTTTGGAATCTGTAAGTCGGAAATCGTGGTACGATGGAAGAACAGTCAGACGGGGTTTCTTCGGTATTTCCAGATGGAGCGATTCTATTGGCTGTATCCCGCAGGGTGGCTTTTGGAGCTTGCCATGATCATTTCCTGTTGGTGGCCAATCCGTAAGGAAGGCGCTGACGAAAAGGGGGCAGAAAAGGAAGACGCAGGCAGAATTATAGCGGGGAAGGAAGGCGAAGCCGGAAAAACGTACGGCAGTCGGGGAAAGCTTTGGCAGAGCGAGACGATCCTTTGCGTGATCTTCGCAGGAATCCTGTTGCCGGTAGTCATAAAGATTGCGGCAAATTCCTTTTTCTATCAGAACGTCAATCAGTATAACAACAGGACCAGGCCGGAGATCACGGGTTATATTACCTGGGAAGGTTATTACTCCGAGGACGTCATGAAGCAGATTGAAGAAGAGATCGGCAAGGATAGGAAAACCTATCGCGTTGCACATCTTGGCATGAATCCCGGCGTTTCCCTCATGCACGGATTCTACACGGTTGACGGTTATTCTAACAATTACTCTCTGGAGTATAAGCACAAATTCCGCAAGGTCATCGCAAAGGAATTGGAAAAGGTACCGGCAACGGCAAGTTATTTTGATGATTGGGGAAGCCGGTGTTATCTCTACAATTCCCAGTCGGGCACGGCATACATGCTTTCGAAGCGGGATCAGGTCAAGTATCAGGGCTTGGAGTTTGACCTGGATGCCTTGAAGGATCTTGGATGTGAATATCTTTTCTCTGCCGGGGAGATCCTGGACGCGGAGCAAACGGGACTAAAGCCCATGGGCTATTTTGAGTCGGATACTTCCTATTGGGGAATCTGGTTATATGAATTGAAAAAGTGACAAAAACGGAGAGCCGTCAGTCAGACGTACTCTCCGTTTTCTATTCTGATCGCAAGTTCTTCCAAGTATGCCCAGCGGTCCATTTTCTGCTCCAAAAGGGCCTCAGCTTCTTCCTTTTCCTTAGCGATCTGGCCAAGCTTGATGAAGTCACTGGAATGCTTTAGGTAATCCTGATCCAGCTTGGCGATCTTTTCTTCAATTGCCTCGATCTCACTCTCAATCGTCTCGTAATCCTTTTGCTCCTGATAGGAGAATTTAAGCTTGCGCTTCCGGTCGGATCGCCAGTTGGCGCCGGAAGAGCCTTCAGCGTTTTTGTCGGCGTCAGTGCGGGAAGGAGCAGAGGCATCCTCCGAGTGTTTTGCCGTGTCGGCAAGAATTTCATCCCTGCGGATTGCATAGTCCGTGTATCCGCCTTCATATTGCTTTAGAACGCCGCCCTTTTCAAAGGCGAAGATCCGGCGGACAATGCGGTCGAGGAAATAGCGGTCGTGGCTTACGGTGATGACAATTCCGGGGAAGCTGTCGAGGTAATCCTCGAGAATCTGCAGGGTGGTCACGTCAAGGTCATTTGTAGGTTCGTCCAGAATTAGGACGTTAGGGGCGCTCATTAGCACCTTGCATAAGTGCAGGCGTCTGCGCTCGCCGCCGGAGAGCTTTCCGAGGAGACCATATTGATCCTCGCCCTCGAAGAGAAACTTTTCCAGCATTCTTGCGGCGCTGATCTTGCCTTCCGGTGTTTCCACGAATTCGGCTTCGTCACGAATATAGTCAATGACGCGCTGATTTGGATTCATGACGGAAGTGTCAGTTTCTTGCGCGTAGTAGCTGATCTTGACGGTCTGGCCGATTTCCACGGTTCCCGCATCTTGTTTCTCCAAACCGAGGATGATCTTCATGAGGGTTGATTTTCCGCAACCGTTCGGACCGATGAAGCCCACGCGGTCATCGCGCAGAAAATTGTAGGAAAAGTCCTTGATCAAAACCTGATCGCCATAGGACTTGCTGACGTTACAGAGTTCAACGGTGGTTCTTCCAAGGCGCGAGGAGAGGGATGAGATTTCAACGCGGCCGTCTTCGACGGGACCTTTGGCATTTTTCAGTTCCTCAAAGCGTTCCAGGCGGGCCTTTTGCTTGGTAGTACGGGCCCTGGCGCCCCTTTGCACCCACGCAAGCTCAGTTCTCAGGATGGACGCACGCTTTCTTGCGCTGGCGCGCTCCATGTCCTCGCGCTGCATCTTGAGCTCCAGATATCCTGCATAATTGGCCTCATAGGAATAAAGGGAACCCTTGTCGACCTCGACAATGCGGGTACATACGCTGTCGAGGAAATAGCGGTCATGGGTCACCATGCATAAGGTTCCGCGGTAGTTTCGAAGCGTTTTTTCCAACCAATCGGACATTTCGCCGTCCAGGTGGTTGGTGGGCTCGTCCAAAACCAGAATTTCTGCGGGGGACAAGAGAACGCTCACAAGCGCAAGGCGCTTTCGCTGACCGCCGGAGAGCTCGCCGCAGGGCTGGAAAAAGTCCGTGACGCCCAGTCTCGTCAGCATGCTTTTGGCATCGCCCTCAAGCGTCGAGGCATTATCCTCACGGCGATTCTCCTTCATCACGGCCTCCAGGACGGTCTCCTTTGGCGGAAACGAAGGAGATTGGGGAAGAAAGCGGACAAGATGGTTATTCGCCAAGGTACGGTTTCCCTCGTCAGGCTCCTCTAAGCCGGCGACGAGCTTTAATAGCGTGGATTTGCCTGTCCCGTTAATGCCGATAATCCCCACCTTTTCCCCCTCCTGAAGAAAGAAGGAACAATGGTCAAAAATTTTTCTCTGGCCAAAGGCCAAACTAACGTCATCCAAAGACAAAACGTTCACGAATGCGTCCTCACTTATCAGTTTGTGATTTTACTGCGACTAGGGTCGATTCGGCTTTATGGGTGCGATGAAGAAGGTAAAAGCCGGCTATGATCATGGAGATGCCAATGATCAGGAAACACTGTAATTCCTTGAGACTAGTTTCCTGAAAAAAGTAAGCAAATATGGTTCCGGCAGAGTTGAAGGTGCAATGCATTAAAAAGGTACTGAAAATGGAACCGGTGTACTCTGCGGCAATGCAAAAGATACAACCCATGGCAGAGGCATATACAAACCATATGGGATTTCCGTGAACCCAGCCAAAGAGCAGGGAAGAGATCGCGATGCCGATCCACTTGGGAAGCGCTTTGTCAAAACGGCTGAGCATGAGACCTCGGAAGGTCAGTTCCTCCGTCAAGGGAGCGATGAGGGCTTGCGCAATCATGGAAACGGCAAAGGATCCTTCGGAGCCAAAACTGGAGGATTCCGTATAACTCTCCATCAATGATTCGGGCAGGAGACTCAGAACGGCATCAATAAAAAAGTAGAAACCTAACGTAAGCAGCACCATGGCGGGAAGATACCTTGGGGAAAACTTCCGGAACTGGGTCTCTTCAAAGAAGTTCTTTTTGTGCAAAGCAAAGAAGATGAGCAGAAAGACCACGAGGATAAAACCGTAGAGGCACAAAAGGCCGTTGGTATTCGCAAGTGCCTTGTTGTATGCTTCTTCAACGATTTGCCCGGCTACGTCAGTCATTTGTGAGGAATTCATTTCCGTATTGGAGCCGCGAGCTGCCAGTAGCTTAAATACGTAGTAAATCATTAGAATGTAGGTGGCTGCGACTTGAGAAACAATAAAAAGCAAAAAATAACACAGGCCCTTCATCAACTGAAAGAAACAATTGGTTTCCTTCGGCGAACCGTTGGGAGTTGGTGCTTGGGGAAATTCTTCTTGAGATGACGATATTTCGTCAAAATAATCCGACATTGGGTTTCTCCTTTCGATTGCCATGGGTATCGTTACGCGTCATGAAGAAAGGTCCCTTGGGAAAAAGTAAGGGCGCAGCAAGGATTCCTGCAGATCCTGCCCGATGACGATCAGAATTTCCTGACCCATCGGAACGCACTCGCACAGAGTCTCCAATGGAGTGGCGTTGATCTGGAGCCAATCCCCCTCGGGAAGGGGAAGATAGCCTTTTATGCGAAAGATGATACCCAGACCGTCGTCTTGAAACAGCTGTTGCAACGTTTCCTCCAACGCTTCCTGCGAGAGCCTCACGTGCATGAAGAACAAGGAAGAAAAGGATTTCTTGGGATCGAACCAAAGCTTCTCGTGATCCGCGCGCACCCAGCCACAGCTGGAAATGAGGGCAAAATCCTCATCCGTGAGACTGTCCCAGGGCTTGCACAGGGGACTGGCCTTAGTGCTGCTTAGTTCGAAACGGCGAGGACACTTGAATTCTTCCAGGGCGTGATTTAGATGCGAGAGCGTAGTTGCGATCCTGTCCGGGGAAGCGTCCTGTACCTTGCTTAATATGAGCATGCCGGCATTAGCAGTCTGAGATACCATCAAATACTCTTCCTGGCGGGACATGCATTCATCCATGCCGGCATCGAGGATGGTGATGACGTTTCCGGCCTCATACCAGGAATCTATGGGTTCGTCGTGAAGGACGTCAAAAAATGCGTCCACGTCGTAAATGCCGGAGGGCTCCACAAGGATGCGGTTAAAGCCGCGCATGGCCATGGAGATCAGCTTGGTCCGAAAGCGCCTTTTCCAATCCGTCACGACGCTGCCGCCGACGATTTGTTCTACGTCGATCCTGTCTCCAAGAAGATCCTGCAGCATGAGCATGTCTATGTTGACGGCGCCGAAATCATTTTCGATAATGCCGACTTGGTAGCCTTTCGAAACCAGCCATTCAGCATATTTTTTGATAAACGTGGTTTTGCCGGAACCTAAAAATCCGGTGATCAAATCAATTT
Organism: Acetatifactor sp.; assembly: GCA_024693365.1. GTDB lineage: Bacteria > Bacillota > Clostridia > Lachnospirales > Lachnospiraceae > Acetatifactor. The sequence continues at coordinate 46,877 of JAILLF010000044.1, forward strand.
GAATCATATCCTGCGCTCCTTGTCTTTCCATGGTGATTGTAGCACGAGGGGAGGGATTTGCGCAACTTAATTTCTCCCGTGCGTTTTATGATTTCTTTCGTTTTCATTTTGACTATTTTTTGCTATAATGAAGAAGACTTGCAAAGATAGGAAAGAGTGGCACGTAATAAAATATCGTTCAATCATAAGACGGAAAGCTGGAATTTGACGTGAAAAGAAAAGGGTTATTTTGGAAAATGAAGAAATTTGCGTTGCTGGCGTGCCTTTGTGCGGTTCTCTCGGCATGTTCGGATGACGTGGAAACGATGGAAGGATTTCCCTCAGGAGTACCGATCGAATCACAGGAGGCGGTGGAGGCAGGAAATCCGGAGGAAAGCGTCATAAACGCGGGAGATTTGGAACTGGAATTCTGGGCGACGGAGGAGAGCAACACGGAGGAAAGCGTTGTAAACGCGGGGGACTTGGAACCGGAATTCTGGGCAACGGAGGAGAGCAAAACCAGAGAGAGCGAAACCAGGGAGAGCAAAACCAAGGAGAGCGAAACCAGGGAGAGCGAAACCAAGGAGAGCGAAACCAGGGAGAATAAAGCGACGGATGCCTTGCGGACTGGCGGGAAGCTGATCGTGATCGATGCCGGGCATCAGAAGAAGGGAAACTCCGAGAAGGAACCGGACGGCCCGGGGTCGACGACCATGAAGTCGAAGGTTTCCTACGGAACGGAGGGGCGCTTTACGGGTCTTGCAGAATACGAACTGACGCTGATCGTGGCGAAAAAGCTGCAAACGATTTTGCTGGATCGGGGTTATGACGTGATCATGGTGCGGGAGACGCATGACGTGAATATCAGCAACAGTGAGCGCGCGGCCGTGGCCAATGACGCTAATGCCGATGCCTTTATCCGTATTCACGCAAACGGGTCTGAGGACAGCTCCGTAAATGGTGCGGAGACCATCTGTCAGACAAAGAAAAATCCTTACAATAGTGCCTTTTATCGGCAAAGCAGGGACCTGTCGGATGCCGTTCTGGACGGACTGTGTGCGGAGTGCGGTTGTAAGAAGCTTAGAGTCTGGGAGACGGATACCATGAGTGGCATCAACTGGTGCCAGGTTCCCGTGACCATCGTGGAGATGGGTTACATGTCCAATGAGAAGGAAGACAGGCTCATGGCCACGGAGGAGTACCAGGATAAGTTGGCGAAGGGGATTGCAGACGGGATCGATGCATATTTTCAAGGTCAGTAACCCGTGACAGTAGGGACGGTTCCTTTTGGCACGTTACTGACCATGACAGTAAAGACGGTTCTTTTTGGCCGTTATCGTCGCCACACCTTGCTAGGCTGGGCTTTGGCGGTGGGAGTGCGCAGGATGAGGTTGACGAGCGCCTTTCCATTCCAAGGGAAGAGGGGCCAGAAATAGCTGTAGCCTCCGAAGGTCGGGGTGGTGAGGATGGATAGGAGCACGAGACCTAAACCGATCCAAAAGCCGTGGATACCGGCGAAAAAAGTGCAAAGCAGCAAAAACATGCGGTAGAGGCGCAGCGCGTCGGAGAGTTCGACGCACGAGACGGAGATGGTCGCCAGGAGCGTGATGCCGCCATAAAATAGGACTTCTGAAGTACTCCAGTGCAAACTGACGGCAATGTCACCTATCAACAAACCGCCCACAATGGACAACGCGCCGGAAAAACGGTCTGAGCTTAAGGACGCGGAGTACTGGAACATTGCAAGAAAGAATTCAACAACAAGCACGTAAAAGAAAAGTCGTCCCTTGGAGGGGATTTCCGTTGAGATCAGCTGGAGCCTTTCGGCCAGCTGGGGATAATAAGCCGTGATGAGCAGGAACAGTGGCAAGAACAACAGTGCCACGGGCATGCACAGGAACCGGATGAATCTCAGGTAAGTCCCCACCAGGGGATTTTTGTAATAATCCTCTGCCGTCTGCGTAAAATGGAAGATGGTACAGGGCAGAACGAGAGCCATGGGAGTGTTGTCAACCAAAATGAGAACGTAGCCTTCCGCCAGATAGCTGGCGGCCACGTCTGGGCGCTCAGTCATTTGCAGGCTCGGCAGAGGGTTAAAAAAGCGCCGTTTCACCAGAAGCTCCTCCAAGCTCTTTGTTCCCATGGTCAGGGCGGTGATCTTTAATTCATCTATCTTTTTGGAGATTTTCCGGACAAGCTCTGGATCGCAGCGGTCCTCAAGATATGCGACACAAACGTCAGTTTTTCCGATCTGACCAACCTCGTGCATTTCAAAGACAAGATGCGGGGAACGGATCCGCCTTCTGATCAGATTGGCATTGGTCAGGAGGATTTCGATAAAGCCGTCTCTGGCGCCGCGGGTCATCTTTTCCAGCTCCGGCTCGTCGACGCTGCGCGAATGGTAGGCGCGGGTGTCCAATATGACAGCCTGCGCGAAGCCATCGACAAAGAGAACGGAATTACCGCTGGTGAGCTTGTCAAGGACGACGTTAAAATCGGAAGCGTAGCTGATCTGTGCGATGCCAACGCGTGCTTCTATGAAGGCGTGAAGCGAATTGTTATTATCGCCTGGAGTATTTGAATCCTGCCCAGAGGCGGTAAGCTGCGGCAGGTTTGCCTGCTCTCCCTCCGTTCCTTGCAGCGCGCCAAACATTTTCTCCAATAATTCAGAGACGCAAAAACCATTGAGGCCAATCCAGAAAGCCTTGGTCTCTCCGAGGAGGAGATCCCTCGTCATCAGGTCAAAGCTTTTTCCAAGAGGCAGGAGCGAGTGAAGCTTGGCCACGTTCTCTCCAAGCTCAGCCCGGATCAGGGCTTTGTCGTTGCTTTCCCAGTTGTTTTGGTCACTGTCGTACGTGTCATTCTTATTTTCCGTCATGAGGTTTCCTCTCAGTTTGATGTTGTTGCACCTGTTTTTGATGCGCTTTCTTTGCTCATAGTTTTCCCAAGATCACAAATGCTATGCGCCATGTTTACAAAGCACGCCGCCCATGCTAAAATGAGGTGAAAAATGATATTAAGCAAAGGAACGTACGTGATAAGACCATGAGAAGTTTTCTTATGTTTTTGAAAAACGAGATCGTACTGACGGCAGCGACGGTTCTGGCCATTGCGTCAGCATTTTTGATCCATCCGGATAAGGAGTATCTCGGATACGTGGATTTTCGCACGCTGGCCTTGCTCTTTTGTCTGATGGCGGTCATGGGAGGGTTCCAGCGGCTGGGATTCTTTCGGAAGATCGCACAAGGCCTTCTGAAAAAGGTGGGAACGGACAGCGTACGCGTGACCTTGGTTCTCGTGTTATTGGCTTTTTTCTTCAGTATGCTGATCACGAACGACGTGGGACTGATCACGTTTGTGCCCTTTACGTTTACGGTGCTGGAGCTCCTCGGGGAGGAGACGAGAAATCGCCTGGTCATTCCCGTGGTCGTGTTGGAGACGCTCGGCGCGAACCTCGGAAGCATGATGACGCCGATCGGAAATCCGCAGAACCTTTATTTATATGGCAAGGCGGGACTGACCGTAGGACAATTCTTGTTGCACATGCTGCCCCTGACAATTCTTGCGGGCATAATGCTTGTTATTTGGTCTATTTGCGTGGGAAAGACGAAGGGTGCACCGAAAGCACAAGGGAGTGCGGTAAAGTCAAGCGAAGGCGTTTCTAAATCTAATGAAAACGCGGCTGAGGAGCAAAATCCCCGGGACGGCGCTGACGGGGCGGAAAAGCTGGAGATGGCATTTGCACTGCGGGATGCGGATTCCGTAACCGTGGCCGGCGCGAAAAAGACATTTTTGCTTTCAGTTTACGGCATTTTGTTCTTGCTAAGCCTCCTGACGGTGGCGGACGTGCTGGCATATCCGGTGACGCTGGGCATAACCCTTGCGTGCATTTGCGTTTTTGACCGGAAGACGCTAAAGAAGGTGGATTATTTCCTGCTTCTTACGTTCATTGCGTTTTTCGTATTTATTGGGAACATGGGCAGAATTCCTGCGTTTGCCGATTTCCTCGCAGGCATTGTGAACGGCAGGGAAGTCATAGTGGGAATTCTTTCGAGCCAGGTCATCAGCAACGTGCCGGCAGCCCTGTTGCTTTCCGGTTTCTCGGATGATTACAAGGCGCTGCTCATCGGCGTGAATCTTGGAGGCCTGGGAACGCTGATCGCATCCATGGCGAGCTTGATCTCGTACAAGTACGTGGCGAGACTGGTGCCTGACAAGAAGGGAAAATACTTTAGATACTTTACGGTGGCGAACCTTTGCTTTTTGGCAGTATTGTTGATGGGATATTTTGGATTGAAGATGCTTGGCGCGTGGGGATAGGTTTCTTGGATTTGTCTGGCGCGCGGGGATAGATTTCGAAGAATTGCCGGATGCGCGTGAACGCATGGACGGCATTGGGCAGGGAGGAAAAAACATGCAATATACGTATCCGGAAGGAAAACACTTGGCACTGACTTTCAGCTATGATGACGGTCAGATTTTTGACAGACGGCTCGCAGCTTTGTTTGACAAGTATGGAATGAAGGCGACGTTCCACCTGAATTCCGGAAGGTTTGGCACGAAGGAGCACGGGCGGACCTTTATCGGGGAAGAGGATTTAAGGACCATCTATGCAAATCATGAGATTGCATGCCACGGCGTGGAACATAAGGATCCGCTGCTTCTTACGGAACAACAGCTTTTGATGGAGTTTGGGGAGGACAGAAGGACGCTGGAGGCCCTGACGGGGAGAATGATCCAAGGATTGTCCTATGCGTATGGCCGTTACAGTGACGTGGTGAAGCGGGTCGCAAGAACCGTGGGCCTTAAGTATTCCCGAACCGTAAACAGAACGCATGATTTTATGGTGCCTGCAGATTTTATGGAATGGAATCCAACGTGTCATCATGCGGACGAGAGGCTTATGGAGATTGGCAGGAATCTTTTGAATTCGCCGGAATACCGCATCATGCCGCTCATGTACGTCTGGGGACACAGCTATGAGTTTGACAGGGATGGCACTTGGAATGTGATGGAAGAGTTTTGCGAGCTCATGCACGGTCGCGATGACCTATGGTATGCAACCAATCTGGAGATCTGCGATTACGTAAATGCCGTGCGGGGGCTGATCTATTCCATGGATGGGAAGAAGGTTTACAATCCTTCCGTGATAAGCGTTTGGATCAAGGATGGCGCGAAGCTGCTGGAATGTAAGCCTGGCGAGACGGTCTGTTTGTGAGATTGGCACGAAAGAATTGCGAACGTTTGGCTCGAGGGCTGAGCTGCGTCTTGAAAATATTGGGAGGGAAGGCGAAATGGTAATGAATGACGTGGTGGCAATGGGTGATGAAGCTTATAAGGCGGCGAAGGAGCTTTTGGAAGAAGCAAAGCTAAAGAAGGGCGACCTGCTTGTCGTGGGCTGCTCGACGAGTGAGGTGGGGGGCGCGACCATCGGGACGTTTTCAAGCCCGGAGCTTGCGGAGATGGTGTTTGGAGGCATTTATCAGGCTACGGAAGAGGCTGGCGTTTTTCTGGTGGCGCAGTGCTGTGAACATCTAAACCGCGCATTGATCTTGGAGAGGGAAGCGGCAGAAAAATATGGATATGAGATCGTCAACGTGATTCCCCAGCCGAAAGCAGGCGGTTCTTTTGCAACTGCGGCGTATAACTCCTTCGAAGAGCCCGTGGCGGTGGAACACGTAAAGGCCCATGCCGGAATGGATATCGGAGACACTTTGATCGGCATGCACCTGCGCGACGTGGCCGTGCCCGTGCGAATCCGTACGACCCAGATCGGGGATGCCCACGTGGTCTGCGCCCGCACCCGCGCGAAATATATTGGCGGCTCTCGCGCCATTTATGCGGAGGAATAGGATCGCTAGGAAGCTAACGTGACAAGGGGACGTGTCTGTTGACATGTCCCCTTTTTGATATCGGGTTTCGCTATTTCAAAGCTTTCACGACCTGCTTGGCAAGTGCGATGGAAAGAAGGGGAGGCACTGCGTTGCCAACCTCTAAGTTCTTTCTGGCGCGGCTTCCGTAGAATTTGTAATCATCGGGGAAGCTTTGCAGCCTTGCGCCTTCGCGCGTTGTAAGGGATCTGGAATCCCTGGGGTGAATGCAGCGCGAAGAAGACGGCGTTGCAAAATTCCGCGTCATGGTCGGCGCGGGCTTTTTCCACCACATCTTTGCATACGTGTTCCCATAACCGCTGGTCGGACGGATCTCTTCGGGGAGATCCTCCTTGGAACCGCCGTCCGGCAGGGCCTCCATGATGGCACGGATGCGTTCGCCGTTTTTCGGTGCTTCAAACTCTTCTAATGAGGTGCTGTTTTTCCGCAACCATTCCTGATAAGCGTTCTTGGGTTTCGTTTTATACTTTGTCGCACGTCCGCCGCTTTTGATCGAGGGAAGGTCCGAAAGGGCGTCCTCCAACGTTACGTAAGGAAGCAGTCCCTTGCCGTCGCCGTGCGTCGGAGCGGGATATTTGAAACAATTTGTGCCTCTCATGCCAACCAGGATCACGCGCTCCCGATACTGGGGGACGCCGTAATCAACGGCATTTAAGAGCTTGATCTGCACTTCATATCCTAATTTCAGGAATCTCTCCTTGATCACGTCGATCAGCTTTCCGCCCTGCATGCTAAGAAGACCGGATACGTTTTCGAACAGGAAGAGCCTGGGCTTCACAAAAGAGAGAATGCGACAGTACTCCTCAAAGAGCCATGCCCTGTCATCCATCTGGCGTTTGCCTAGGGTGGAATAGGACTGGCAAGGCGGGCCGCCGACAAGCACGTCGATGGTCTTGCCTTCCGTGGCTTCCAGAATCCGCTTTTTGGTTAAATTCCGAATGTCCTCATTGATCACGTTGACGCCGGGGTGGTTTAACGTATAAGCCTTTGCAATGTCCTTTTCATATTCGTTCGCGAAGATGATTTTGAAATTGGGATTGTGCGCAAAGCCATAGCTTAAACCGCCAACGCCGGCAAAGAGATCGATCACGTTATATTTTGCCATGGACTAATTCTCCGTTCCGTTCATGCCTGCCGCTTCCTTGATGAGTCCCATGATGGTTGCTACGGAGTCCATCTGACTGCTGGCGGACATGGTCTGAATGTATGCCTGACGATTCCTGTAAAGATTTTGTACGGCTTCCGTCAGGGCCTTGGTCGTTAGGTCATCCTCCTCGATCACTACGGAGAAGCCCTGTTCCTTAAAGGAGGCAGCGTTCAAAAGCTGGTCACCGCGGCTGACTTCCGCAGGAAGCGGGATCAGAATGTTAGGTTTCTTTAATGCAAGAATCTCGCAGATGGCATTTGCGCCGGCTCTCGAGATCACAAGATCAGTGGCTGCAAAGATATCCTTTAACTCGGCCTTTACGTATTCGAATTGTTTATAACCCACTTGATCCAAAAGGAGATTATCGACTTTGTCCTTACCACACAGGTGAACAATCTGGAAATCCTTTAATAGTTCAGGAAGTGCGGTGCGCACTGCCTGATTTACGTTTGCGGAGCCAAGGCTTCCACCCATGACGAGAATGACGGGCTTGTTGGCCGTAAATCCACACAGGTTAAGACCTGCAACGGCATTACCCTCAGCCAGTTCCTTCCGGATCGGGGAGCCAGTCAGGACTGCTTTTCCGGCAGGCAGCGTCTTTAGCGTTTCAGGGAAATTACAGCAGACCTTTCTTGCCACGGGAATGCAAAGCTTGTTGGCGAGACCGGGCGTTACGTCGCTCTCGTGAATGATGCAAGGGATTTTTAAGGATGCAGCAGCCCGGACAACGGGAACGCTGACAAAGCCGCCCTTGGAGAACACGACGTCTGGCTGGAATTCCTTGAGAATTTTCTTTGCTTCAAAGAAGCCCTTCATCACGCGGAACGGATCGGAGAAGTTCTTGGGATCCAAATATCTCCGGAATTTTCCCGTGGCGATGCCGTGATAAGGAATGTCAAAATCTGCGATGAGCTTTTTTTCAATGCCATCGTAGGAACCAACGTATTCTATCTCAAAGCCGGCTTCCCGTAAAGAAGGAAGCAACGCAAGATTAGGCGTCACGTGACCTGCCGTGCCGCCGCCCGTCAGAACAATTCGTTTCATGAATTTATCCTCGAATCATTTTTTTAATAAAATTACGCTAACGTTGTATCCGTCTGCGCTCGCAAGTCTATTGCAACTGCTCCAGGGCCTGTGCCAACTGGTCCGGGCAGGAGGTAGACTTAAATCCGCACTTAATTCCTTTTAGACGGCTGATGGCATCCTCCACGGGCATGCCCTTTACGAGTGCGCTGATGCCTTTTGTGTTGCCATTGCAACCGCCGACAAACTGTACGGATTCGATGATGCCGTCCTTTACCTCCACCTCGATTGCGGTGGAACAGGTTCCGTGAGTTACGTATCTCATAATGATTTTTCCTTTCGTCAAAGATCTCCGGGCAAAGTTCCCCACATCATTATATGCGAAAGCACGGGAAAAAGCAATCGAAAGAAGTTTCAATTGTAATTGGCAGATGTATCGATTATACTTAGAGACAAAGAATACAATGACGATGGAATGGGAGGAAAAATGAAAATCGTTTTACTGGAGAGAAACAGTGCAGGCACGGATATTTCCGTGGATTGTTTTAGTGAACTGGGTGACGTTACGGCTTACGCAAATACGGTGACGGAGCAGGAGGTCGCCGAGAGGGTGGGCGACGCGGACGTTATCGTCTGCAACAAATCGCCCATGCGGGAGAGCACTTTAAGGGACTGCCCAAACGTGAAGCTGATCTGTGAGCTTGCAACGGGATTTGACAACTGTGACCTAGTATATTGCAAGTCCAGGGGGATTCAGGTCCGCAACGTCGTGGATTATTCCACGGGAATGGTCGCACAGCACACGCTGACGCTGGCGCTGGCGTTGTCGCAGAAGCTGATGCATTATGACACATACGTCAAGTCCGGCGCATATTCGGCACAGGACCGTTTCTCGAATTTTGACGTTCCCTTTTATGAACTGGAGGGGAAGACCTGGGGCATCGTCGGCATGGGCAATATCGGAAGGCGCGTGGCAAAACTTGCGACAGCCTTTGGATGTAAGGTGATCTTTACCTCCGTCACCGGGAAGAGCACCTGTACGGATTATCCGCAGGTGGATAAAGACACGCTCCTTGCGGAAAGTGATTTCCTGTCACTGCACTGCCCGCTGAGCGATCTGTCGCGCAACTATATTGACGCCGGGGCCCTTCGGAAGATGAAGAAGACGGCATATCTGATCAACGTGGCGCGCGGCCCGGTGGTCAATAATCCGGATCTTTATGATGCCCTGATGAATGGAGAGATCGCGGCAGCGGGCTTGGACGTGCTTGAGAAGGAGCCGCTTCAGGAATCAAATCCTCTGTCAAAGATCAAAGACAGCACAAAGCTGATTATCACGCCGCACCTGGCTTGGGCGAGCGTCGAGGCGAGAAAGCGTTGCGTGCAGGGCGTATATGACAACATAGCCTCCTTTTTGCGGGGCGAGAACCGCAACGTCGTCAACCCCTAGTGCTTCCATGGAAATAGTTGATTTGTAAAACAATTGACATTCTTGCTCTGATGGAATAAGATAATAGCAGGGATAAAAACGATTTACTAAGGGGGTATTGCCATGGCGATGACGAATAATTGGGGTGACGACATCGATGACGAACTTAAGAAAAAAGAGAAACTGAGAGCTGGATTTACCTGGAATTTCATCAGCACCAACGTTTTGATCACAAGATTTGATCAAGAGGTTGGCGAGGCGGACGAGAATTACCCGAAATATGAGCTTTCGAAGATGTGGTATTCCACGCTGGTGGTCATGCTTGTTTTTGAAGTTTTATTCCACAGCGTTATCTGCATCGTTGCACTGCCATTTTTCTTCCTGTATGGCATGATTTTGATCAAGATCGCCAAACTGTTTAAGAGATTTGGATATTCTACCTTAAAGCATTGGATTATTACGATCATTGCATTGATCGCGGGAGCGGCGGCAAACTATATGATCTGGTTTGTGCTTCCCGGAATGTGATCCAATGACGGAATGGGAATTGGAGCATTGATACATGTTTAAGAAGATCAAAGAACTGATGATAAAGTACCGTGAGCTGATTGTCTACGTGATCGTAGGCTTCATGGTAACGTTTTTCTGCTGGGGCGTGGCCGGCATTGGTAAACTGTTTTTGGACGTGGAGAATTCCTCCTTCCAGAACTTTTTGAACAATACGCTGAACTGGATCGCGGGCGTCTGCTTTGCATATCCGCTCAACAGAAAATGGGTGTTTAAAAGCACGAATCCCCAGATATTCGAGGAATTTCTGGGGTTCGCTTCTTCCAGATTGTCCACGTGGGTGCTAGACGTCTTCATTATGTGGCTGACGGTCAATATCTTCCACTGGAATTACTGGATTTGTAAAATATTTATTTCTTCCGTGCTGGTCATGGTTGTAAATTATATTTTTAGTAAATTTCTCATCTTTCGTAAAAAGAAGAAGGAAGAGAATTAAAATTCTTTCTTTTTCATAATGCCAATGCTGATCTTCATGGAGATCACGAATGCCAAGATGCCAAGCCCAGCCAGGGAAAGTGCCACGACCTGCTGCGGCATGGCATCTAATTTTTTGATGATGGTTTCGAAATCAATATGATAATCCTTAACGGCGGTCTCTAGCAGCTTTTTTCCCATAATGCCTACGACGAATACAAGTCCAAAAATGACGATGAGAATGATACGTGCCTTTTCTGCCCCGAATTTAAGGCTGATGGGAAGCATCAGGCCTACGATGAACAGGAACATGGGGAAAAAGGTCACGTCCATGCTTAGAACGTCAAGAACTTCAAAAGACTCCTTCCGGAGAATCAAGCTGGCGAATTGAAGGATGACGGAGAATCCCCAAAAGCCAAGCAATCCAAGAAACGAAAAGAGGTACTTTGCATATACGTAGGTCTTAGCGGTCACGGGCAGACTCATCAGGAACGGATAGCCGTTGTCAAAGGAATCATAGGTGAGCGTTGTTAATACAAGTAAGGATCCAATTAAGGAAAAATAAGATACGATGAATGATGAATCCATCGAGAAACTCAGCATAATAGCAACAAATACGTACAGTACGGCGAGTTTCTTTTGCTTTGCAATCGTTAAATAATCTTTTATCAATAAACCTTTCACGTTATTTTCCTCCCAGTAAAATCATGATCATGTCGTCGATGTTGCCGTTTTCAACGACAATGTTAGGATAATTGTCCAAATAGAATTGCTTTTCATTTGTCAGGCAGGCGTATCCGAAGGATTCCTTCTTCGTCGCCTTCAAATATTGCTTATCCAGCTTTGCGTATTCCTCTTCGCTGACCTTCAGGATGCCATACTGCCCAAGGATGGCGTCCGTATCCTCGCGCAAAATGATCTTGCCCTTGTGGATCATGTAAACGTTATCGCAAATGCCTTCCAGGTCCGAAGAGATGTGGGAACTGATCAGGATGGAACGCTCACTGTCCTGCGCAAGGTAATTGCGAAGCATGTCGAGAATGTCGTTTCGCGCAAGAACGTCGAGGCCTGACGTGGGCTCGTCTAGGATCAGAAGCTTGGCAGCATGGCTGATGGCAACCAAAACGCGAAGCTTCGCCTTCATGCCGGTGGAAAAATCCTTGAGAACCTTGTCAAAGGGAAGTCCCTGCTCCTTACACTGCTCGCGGAAGAACTTTTCGTCAAAGCTGCGATACATGCTCTTTAAGATCTTTACGATATCCTCGAGATTCAACATCATGCTGAAACCGGAATCGGAGAGGGCAACGCCAAGCTGCTCCTTGTCTTTGGAAGTGAATTTTTGGGGATCCTTGCCCAGGACTTCCAGGGTTCCTCCGTCTGGCTTGATCAGGCCGAGGATGGCTTTGATGGTGGTGCTTTTTCCGGCGCCGTTCTTGCCGATGAGTCCGGTAACGGTTCCAGCCGGGATTTCAAGCGAAACGTCCAGTGAAAAATCCTTATAGTTTTTTTGAAGATTATTTATTTTGATCATATTCTTTTCCAATCCTTTTGTTTCTAATGATTTGGCACCGCCGGGAGGCGACGATGGGGCTCCCTTAGGATTCTGAAAGGAGAATCTCTAAGATTTCCCGAATCTCGTCATCGGTAAGTCCGACGGTTTTTGCCTTGGAGACCGCAAGGGAGAAGTCCTCCTCGACGGCCTTCCGGCGTGCTTCTACTGCAAGTTGTCTGTCCATGGCCGCCACGTAGGTACCTTTCCCGTGTACGGTGACCACGAAGCCTTCCTCTTCCAGCTTATCATAAGCCTTCTTGACGGTCAGTGCACTGATCCTGAGTTCATTGGAGAAGCTGCGCACGGAGGGAAGTGCTTCCCCTTCGGCGAGACCGCCCTGAATGATCTCTTGCTTGATCTGTGCCATCAGCTGTTCGTAAACCGGTATCATGGATGAGTTATTCAATATAATATGCATATTATGGTTTTTACCTTTCTTGTAAGCAGTGACCTTGTACGCGCCATACAAAGCTCTGGAGGACGTTTGCGCGATTGCCCTCCCGCTGTCTACAGTTAACAGTATATAACAGTTTGTAACAGTTGTCAACTGTTATATACTGTTTATTTGAAAAAATTAAAAAACGTGTCACGGGGACGTGTCTACTGACACATTTTATGTGTCAGTAGACACGTCCCCGTGACACGTTTTTCCTAGAATAAATGCATTAAATGGAAGGAACTAAGTTCTCCACTAATTTTGCGCAATGCTTTGCGGCAGCCTTCTCAAAAGTAGGATAGTCCATCTCAGCGCTGTCATCAGCCTTGTCGGAGATGGCGCGGATGATCACGAAGGGAATCTTGTTTAGGTAGCAGCCATGCGCAATGGCAGCGCCTTCCATCTCCGCACAGTCACCGTGGAAGGTGCTGATCAGGCGTTCCTTAACTTCCTTCTTTGCGATAAACTGGTCACCGCTGACTACGCGTCCCTTCAGGACGCTAACGTCGGGATTTACTTCCTGACAAACGTCCCAGGCTAAGTTGACAAGACGCTCATCGGCCTTAAAGTAACTCTCTGCCATCTGAGGAACGATGCCGGGGGCATATCCCAAGGGAGATACGTCCATGTCATGATGAACGGCGTCCACGGAGATGAGAATGTCGCCGATGTCGAGCACTGCATTTAGAGAGCCGGCCACGCCAGTATTGATAACGTGAGTAACTTGGAAGACGTCTGCAAGGATCTGCACGCACAGCGCTGCATTCACCTTGCCAATGCCGCAGCGGACGATCACGACCTGCGCGCCGCTCAGGGTGCCTTGATAAAAATCCATGCCTGCCCGGCTGGTTACTTTTACGTTCTGAAGCAAAGACTTCAGCTCCTCCACTTCCAATTCCATTGCACCAATGATTCCGATCATTTTCACGCAACAATCCTTTCTAAAATTAAATTTTATCTGAGAATTTTATATGTTTAAGGGTAATGCTGGCAACAAATCTTACGACGGCCACAATCATACGGGATAGACAAGGCGCTCTTCGGTGATGCCATAGAGCACGTTTTCCAGATAGCGTTTTGCGAGGAAATTAGCCATCCCTAAGTTCATGTCCAGATAATTGCCGCAGTCCATGGGGGATGCGCCGGGAACTTCGCCTTGGAAGTCACGGATGAACTCGAAGGTCTCCGTGATCAGGGGAACGATCTCCTTGGAATCCAGGTCACCTGCCAGCAGGAGATAAAAGCCCGTGCGGCAACCCATGGGACCGAAATAGATGATCTTATCCTTATAGAGGGGATGATTTCTCAGGAAGGTGGCGCCCAGATGCTCGATGGTATGGATCTCAGCGGTATTCATGACGGGCTCCTCGTTGGGGCTGGTCATTCTCAGGTCAAACGTGGTGATGGTTTCCGCGCCGACCTTATCCTTGCGGGATACGTAAATGCCGGGCTGAAGCTTAATATGATTAACGGTAAAGCTGGCGATTTTTTCCATGGCTATTGTCTCCTTATTAAATATATAGTTAGCTATGTCATTAAAATACAGTATACACAATTTGAAGGATTTTGCAAAGGAGAAAAAATATCGGAAAATTTGACAATTCCCGCCCTTTGGTGCTAATGTATATATGATGTGTTACTATGCTCAATTGCTTTTATTATGAAAAGAGGGTATAAATTCATGAAAAAAGGCGTGATTTTGCTGACCATGGTATTGATCCTCTGCCTTGCCGGATGTAGCATTTTGCCGGAAGATTCCCCCATTCTTTTGGAGGGTGAGAAGACAGAGACGAAGGGGCCGGCAAAAAACAAAGATTCCAAGGAGGAGTCGAACAGCTCAGAGGAAGAGCCGACGGAAGAGGCAACTCCCGAACCGACTCCGGCGCCTACGCCGAAGGAAGCGAAGTTTTTTGGTGAGGCAGAAGGCGCTTGGGTAGAATTACCGGAGGGCGGCGAAGCGGAACCCATTCGGGAACGCGTAGTCAAAGACAAAGAGATCGAACCGGATGACGAAGATCCTGAAACTGCGACGGAAGAGCCGGTTGACCAGAGGGTGCTCGAGGACGGTGAGGGAACCCCTAAGGTGATGCAGAGTTATCTCACGGGCGAATGGAAGGACGTAGACATTGTTAATCGCAGAAGCCTTGCAGTGATGTTCCCCAATGCTTATCGCGCAGGCGGAAACAATAATTCCCCCAGACTGCAGCTATACGGAATTTCCAGAGCCGGCATCATTTATGAGGCTCCCGTAGAGGGAAGAATCACGGCACTGATGGGAATTTTTGAGGAATATGACCAGTTGGAGAGGCTTGGACCCATTGCAAATGCCCGCGACTATTTCATCTATGATGCCATGTCCTTTGATTCCATCTTCGTGAGCTGGGGAATGGCGAGAGCCTTTACGGAAGCTTTGATCAACTCCGACAGAATTGATGACGTAAGCGCCCCTACGGCTGGAATCGCAAAGGGATACGATGATGCGTTCTTTCGGGATGAAGACATTATTCCCGACGCGAGCAAGGATTATAACGGATACTTTGACCTGACGATACTGAAGGAAGCTCTTGAAGATTACGGATACTCCACGGAATATCGTGACACATTTGAGCAGGGCTTCCTCTTCGCGAATGATAAGCTGGCAACCTATAAGGATTATCCGACCGTAACCAGGATCTGGCCCGGCGGAAAGGGCAAGAATTCCGGCGGATACGGAAATTATGCAGACAAGAATCCTTACTTTGAGTATGACGAGGAGAGACATCTGTATTATCGTTACCAATATGGAGAGCCGTTGTCTGATTCCATGAATAATAAAAAGATCGCCGTGACCAACGTGGTGTTTAAGATCTGCCATGGTGAGGAGAGAACGCCAGATCAGCCGAAACTGGATTATCTGGCGTACAGGGTTCACGGACAGGACGAATGCATCGTCTTTACGAATGGTAAGATGATCCGGGGAACCTGGGTGAAATCCAGCGACCAGAGCGCGGATTATCTGTATGACGAAAATGGCAATGAGATCGTGCTGAACCAGGGAAAGACCTGGATATGTCTGATCTGGCAGGAATATGGCCAGTACATGACGTTTGAATAAAAACTGGGTCAGGGGACGTCCCCTGACCCAAAACTTTACCGGAGGCTTTCGCCTCTCTTTTTTTTGTTTTCAAGCTTATTGTGGTACATGAAGCTGTCGGCAACCTTGACGAAGTCATCCAGGGTTTCGGCATCCTTGGGAACGTCAAAATAATAACCTTGGCTTGCATGGATCTCGTAAGTTTTTTTCTTTGAGTTATTAAACGTTTCCAGCTCCTTCTCGATCGCGGCCATGCAACTTACGCCGGTCTTTTCGTCCAGGTCCTTTGCAACAATATAGTATTCGTCACCGCCGGTTCTGGCATAGACGTATTGATCATTGCAACAGTTGGAAATGATGGAGGCAACGCGCTTGAGGGCATAGTCGCCTTCCACGTGCCCAAATTCGTCATTGATCAGCTTAAGGTTATCCATGTCCATAACGGCAACAAATATCGGCTTGTGAATGACCTTGGCCGCTTCAAAGGTCTGGCCGCCATAATTTGTAAAGGCAGTCCTGTTATAAAGTCCCGTCAGGGAGTCATGCATGGAGGCGGCCTTAAGCTCGTCGATCATGCTTTGCATTTTTTTGTACGTTAAGGTTTTGTAAACGTTATTTCCAACAATGACGTCAAACTGGAAATACGTTATGCCTGCCGGATGATCCTCCTCAAACCGGAAGGCTTCGTATCCAAGACAGTAATCCATGAAATGTAACGGAATAAAAAACCATGCCTGCGGCTCAGGTCCCGTAAGCTCCCCGGGAAGCAGATCCTTTTTGTTAAACGGTAGTCTGGCATGCGGGATCATTTGTCCGTCCTTATATGCAACGCGTACTTCCATGCCGTTGGCATAGTCGAGCATCTTGTGATCGCTGGACATGTCCTTGTTCAGGCAGATCGCATAGCTTCGCAGATGCGAAAAATGATTCAAATACTCGGAAAGCACGCTGGAGATGCCATCCACGTCGGAGAATTCCGTCAGCTGAGCTGACATGTAACTGAATACGACGCTCAAGTGACTGCCGTTTTGAAGATTTTCATATTCATCGCGCCGGGTCGTCATCAACTTAAGGTTATGTCCCTTCAGGCACCCGCAGGATTCCCTAAGACAAAGCCGCGACTTCAAGTGGAGAATTTCCGGCTTGGAATAATCGTCTTGCTGTTCATCGATTAGTTCAATGCTTTTCTTGCCCATCTCTTCCAATTGCGCTTTCGCGGTCGTGATGGAAGGGGAGAAGGAGAGGGCGAAATCCAAACCGTCATACCCGCAGACAATCACGTCATCCGGAACGCGATATCCGCGATGGATCAACTCGCTGGTTACTGCCAGCGCCATGTGATCGTTGGCGCAGATAATGGCATCGGGCTTTTCGGGTCCGGCCAGGAACTGATCGCAGGCGGCAGGTCCCATAAACTTCCAAAAGTCCCCGTAAAAGATCTGCTTATCCTCCACGGGAAGCTGATACTCCTTCATGATGGCCAGAAAACCATTCAGACGCTCTACGGCATCAAAGTGATCCTTGGGCCCCGTCATAAAACAGATCCGTTTTGCCTTGTGATGATCGATCACGTGGCGGATCACGTTCTCCATGCAGGTGGCATTATCAACCAGGATGGTATTGACTCCGGGAATGGTCATGCGGATGCTCACAATGGGACAATGGCTGCGACCTTTCACAATGTCGATAACCTTTTGAATGTTTTCCTTCCGGTCCATCGTGTCCAGGATCAGAATGGCTCCGGCAAGCTCTTCATAAGGAGGAAGATGAAAGATCTGCATGTCGCCGGTGCAGAACAGTTCGCTTTGGCCATAGCTGCCCTGAGAGGAAAAAAGGGCAACGTTGTACCCCTTTGCCCTGGCCTCGCGGATGATGCCATCGCAAACCTTGTGCTGAACTTCATTTGACATGTTCTCGGCGAATACGCCGATGGTCTTTCTGCCGTTATGAAACATGGCGATCCTCCTTTAAGAGTATTCTATTATTTTAACAAAATTATCTGATAAATGCAACTTAATCAGGAATATTTCCGAAAGTTTGCGTGCACGTTAGGTTGCGTTTTTGATATGAGTTTGATAAAATGAAAACAAAAATAAATCGAGAGGACGAAAAGACGTGAATTGTAAAAACTGTGGCGGGACCATGCAGGTTGACGCGGAGAATAAACTTTTTATCTGTCCGTATTGTAACGCGACAGAGCCCATTGACAGTTCCTCGAAGGAGGAAATTGAGGAACTGCTTAAGGGAGCGCTGAAGGATGCGAACGAGGAAAGCCAAAAGATGATGCGGGACATGCTTGCCGCGCAGCAAAGGGAAATGGCGCTTGCAAGCACGAGTAAGACTTCCGCGCGAGTGGCTCTTTACGTGGTGCTTACCGTAGCAGCAGTTTTTACACTGATCATGGCGTTGTTTGGTCTGACTACCGAATATAAGGCATCCGGCGTAGTCGCGTTGATCCAGTGCATTCTTTTACTGTCGGCCATCATATTAAAGGCGAATTCCCAAGGACGTCCGGATAGGCGGAGCATATCCTTGGTGGCAAACTGGTGCATAATCTCGGCAGCCCTTATGATATTGGTGTGGCTCTTTGCGCTGACGGTGAGCTCCGATACTTCGAGCAAAAGGAATGCCGACAAGGATGAAATCTATCAGCGGGATTATTACTGGCCGGAGGAAGGATTTGCAAAAACGGTTCCTCGCTGGGGTGACCAGCCGGATTATTCCTACGTGAACGACCGCGAATTTAGTGCGACCATTTTGGACGCGACGGAAGAAATCTTTGCACAGTACGTGGCAAAGTGCAAGGAGGAAGGCTTCAACGTTGATGTAACGGAGGATGCAACGCATTTCAACGCATATGATGAAGCCGGAAATGAATTGGATCTGGATTTCCTTCAGAACGTTGAGGATGATCCCATTTACCTGAAGATGTACAAGGCTTTGGAGTTCGACGCTCTGATCTGGCCGACGCAGGGAATCCTAAAAGACGTGCCGCAGCCAGACTCCGAGGAGATGATGGTCGAGAGCATGGCGACAGGTTTCTTTAAGGCCTATATTAATGACATGTCACCGGAGAAGTTCCTCGCGTACGTGCAGCAGTGCATGGATGCCGGATTTGACGGGCGATATGAGAAGGATTCCAACTCGTTTTACGGAACAAAAAGGGACGGCGACGATAGTGTCACCGTGTCGATCGAGCTTAAGAGAAATCGCGTGATGCTGATCACGGTCTATTAAATGAAAATGAGGCAGGAGAACGGATTCTTCTGCCTCGTATTTTTAGTTTTATTTTGGAGCAAGCGCCTTTTTCTCGTTTTTTATTTCCCAGTGAATCAGGAACGTAAGTGCAGCCCGCAAGGTAATGATGGCGCCAAGGATCCCAAGCTCTGCCCATTCCCTGACGACCACGGTACGGAGAACCTCGCCGCCAAGCTTGAATTCCAAGGCGAGGGCGATGCCCTGTGCGAGGCGGAGCCGGATGGAATCATCTTTTTTGATCCAAAAAACAAAGCATTTGAGTGCCGTAAACACAAGGATGCAGATGCCAAAAAACTCGAGCAGCAACGTGGAGAATTCCACCACGTAGCGCAGCACGCTCTCGGCACTTTGATACAGTTCTTCCATGGGCAGCACCTCCTTCTCTTTTAACATTATATATGGATTGAAGGAAAATTTCAATCCGGCCAGGGAAGAAACCTCTTTTTTCCTTTTCGTAATCATGATAAAATGATTCCATGGGACTACGTTGGCAGACGCATTGACGGCGGAAAGGCGCGAACGGCATGTATAAGATTAAGAATGAACGGGAAGAAAACACCATACTGTTACCGGCAACGCTGGACGCACATTTTCCTTTGCTGAAGTACATGTTTTGGAGCAAGGGCTATTGTGTCGTGCCTTTGGACGAGAGCGATGAATTTGAGATCAAGTCGGAGGGCATGAAATATGCAAACCATGACATCTGCTTTCCGTTTATCCTAATGACGGGCCAGGTGGTCAGGGCGCTCAAGACAGGTAAGTATGATCCCAAGAAGACCTTTATCCTAATGCCTACGGCGGGAGACGCGTGCAGGGGAGCGTGCTATATCGGCCTGATGAGGCGATCCCTCATGAAGGCGGGGTTCGATGACGTAAGGGTTCTGACCATCAACGTCAGACACGTTGAGGATGAGATTTCCCTCAAGATCAATTCCGATACCGCCATCCGTGGCCTGTTTGGCCTTTTCTACGGGGACATACTTATGATGCTCTCGAATCAGGTCAGGCCATATGAGGTGAACAAGGGCGAGACGGACGCGTTGTACCAGAAATGGGTGGAGGAGCTTTCGCAGGATCTGCGGCTTGGCAGGAATCTCACGCTTGGAAAGATGAAAAAGAATTTCGAGAGGATTGCCGAATCCTTTGAGAAGATTGAAAGAGACGGCAAGGAGCGTAAGGTCGTGGGAATCGTGGCGGAGTTCTACGTAAAATATTGTGCGCTGGGAAACTGGGACGTCATCAGGTATCTGGAGGAGAATGGCTGCGAAGCCTTTGTAAATGGTGCTTCCTGGTATGCACTTTACTACGTTGACTCCCATAAGCCGGATAAGTTCAACCTGGAGAGGGCTGGCTTTGAGGTCGTCAAAAAGATTTTGGTTCACGCACAGGAAACAATGAGAAGCGTGATGAAACGCCATGGGTTTAGGACGCTTAGCGCGTATGACGTCATGGACAGGAATTCCCGGGAACGGATCTCTCACAATTTCCTGATTGGAGACGGTTGGCTTCTTGGCGCGGAGGTGGTCGATTACATACACAATGGCGTGAATAAGGTTCTCTGCATCGCGCCCTTTGGCTGCATGCCAAACGTCTGCGAGGGAAGGGGGCTGTACCCTTACCTGAAACGCCAGTTCCCGGAGGCTTCCATCGTGGCGGTGGAGACAGACATGAGCGGTTCGAAACTAAATTATTATAACCGGATACAGCTGTTGATTAATTAGGACGTGAATTAAGATTTGACATCTGAGGAGGACTACTTTGAACGGAGAAAAGGCTATTACGCAGGGAATCAGCAGAAACGTGCTAAAGCTGATCGCCATCACGACAATCACGATCGGACATTTCTTTTTGTATACGTTTACGACCTTTCGGGCATTTGGTTTGGGCAAGCCATGGGCGAGTATCCTGTGCTACATTTGCTTTGTCGGACCGCCGATCTTCATGTTTTTTATTTCAGAAGGGTTTCAGTACACAAGCTCCAAAATAAGATACGGCAAGCGTCTTTTGATCTTTGCGCTCATCACGCAGGTGGCACATGCCGTCACGGCGGATCCTCAATTGGGCTTCAGTTTTAAAACCTTCTTCTTTGAGTGGAATGTCTTCTTTGCGCTGCTATTCGGATTTATCGACTTATGCATTTTGACGTCGGAGAAAAAGTGGATTGTCAAAATCGCGGGCGTGCTTGCAACCATGATCCTGTCTTATCTGACGAATACGGAGTGGTGGGTCTTTGGACAACTAATCATTATTGCGTACTACTTTCTTAGGAAGCACTGCGTACTTAAATTCTTGGTTGTTTCGTTGCTTATATATCTAATGTTTGTTTTCAGTGACTGCAATTTTGGCGGGGATTTTGTTGTTAGTTTCTATGGCGGAGGCATGCGCTACTATATGCCATTTTCCGTGATCGGCGTCGCCCTGCCGTCCTTCTTTTATAAGGGAAGGAACGGAAAAAAGAGCAAATTCCTGCAGTACTTCTTCTATGTCTTTTATCCTCTGCACCTTCTGTTGATCGACGCGTCAATGCTGCTGGCGGGATAAATGAATGAAAGGAATAAAACAGGGGATTCTCCGGGAATTCCAAACGTAAGGCTGTCAGCCCGTTTCGGGCTGGCAGTTTTTTTTTAAAAGAAAGAAAATTTAAGGTTACGTTAAGGAAGACGTAAAACGAGGGAAAGAATGGGGCGGTATCATGCATTCAAAAGGAGGCGAAAGAATATGTCTGAATACGTACTGGAAACATTTGGGCTGACAAAAAAATATGGTTCATTTACCGCTGTCAGCGACATCAATCTTCATATTGAAAAAAAGGATATTTATGGATTTGTCGGAAAGAATGGTGCAGGAAAAAGTACCTGCATGAAAATGATCTCCGGACTCAGCCATCCGACTGCAGGACAGATCTCCATGTTTGGTTACCGCGGCAATGAAAAGGAACTGAATCAAAAAGGTGCTTATGCGCGAGTGGGTGCGCTGATCGAATCGCCGGCGTTTTATCCGAATATGTCTGGTTACGATAACGTAGAGTTGATCTCCAGGGGCATCAGCGGCGTGACAAAAAAGGATATTGACGAAACACTCGAGATTGTCGGATTGACGCAGGCAGCCAACCGCAAGACCAAGGGATATTCCTTTGGCATGAAGCAACGGCTTGGGATCGGCATTGCACTTTTGACGCATCCGGAATTCCTGATTTTGGACGAACCGACCAATGGCTTGGATCCCCAGGGAATTGCAGAGATTAGGGAGCTTGTTCACAGACTCGTTGATGAGAAGGGCGTGAGCGTCATGATATCGTCCCACATCCTTGGGGAACTCGAAAAGATCGCAAAGCGAATCGGGATCATTCACAAAGGCAAGCTTCTTTGCGAATTTAACAAGGAAGACTTCCTAAGGGAACACAGCGGCAGCGTCATTTTGGAAACGCCGGATGCCGAGAAGGCAATCGATTTTGTGAAAGAACAGCCGGGAAGCGAGTGCACGGTAAACAAAGAAAAACAGATCATCATTTCGAACTGCCGGCTTCCCTTGGGATCCCTGATCCGCGAACTGGTGCATCGCGACGTCTATATTCACCGGATTACGGAAGAACAGCTTTCGTTGGAACAATACTATTTTGATTTGACAAACAGTTGATTGGAGGTAAGATTATGTTAGTTAGACTGATAAACATGAATTTGTTTCGGATGCGCCGTTCAGCTTCGACTTACGTTATCATTGGAGCATTTATCGCATTCCAAATTATGGCCTTTTCCGTTATGCTGGGATCTCAGATGATTTCTAGCGGAAACGTGGAATTTGCGGAGGTTTCCCAAAATATTACGACTGGCGGTTTGTTTCAATACGTGATTTCGGGTGACGTGATCTGCATGTTTGTGGCGATTGCCGCGTCCGTGTTCCTGCATGGGGAGATCACAAATGGCAATCTCAAGAATATATATGGTAAGGTTTCGCAGAAATCCATGCTGGTTGTATCCAAAACCGTAGCAATCTTCCCGATGATCCTGAGCTTCATTGGAATCGGTTTGGTGGCTTCCGTGACCGCGAGTCTGATCTTTTTGCCGCAGGGCGTCAGCTTTGGGGATTCCGGATGCGAAATCATACGCTTTACGCTTACGCACATTCTTCTGCTGACGGCAGCGGCATCCCTTGCGGTCTGCCTGAACGTAATCACAAACAGCACGTTGGTAACGTTGATTGCAAGCTTTCTGTTCTGCCAATTTGGAATTGCCATTACGGGAACCATAACCGAGTGGATTCACGGCTTAAGTAGTTTCACCCTTTCGGATTACACGTTGCTTGGCAACTTGTATGCGATTACGATAAATTCCACTGGCATGGAATGCCTGCGCGCGTCGATCGTGGCGATTGTTATCATTGCGGCATCTACGCTAGCCGGATCTTTCGCTCTTGCTCACAGTGACGTGAAATAATTCAAAATTGGAAAAATAAAGGAAAAGGAAGGGATTACAATGAATTACAAAGTTTTGGTGCTCGTTCTTTTGACCGTGAATTTTATGTTTCGGCAGGGTGTGAAGTTTCTGGATTGGAAGTCGATGAAGAATCCCGTGCCGGCGAACGTGGATGACATATTTGATGAGGAGACCTATCGGAAATGGAAGGGGTATCATACGGAAAAAGCCAGACTTGGGATCATTTCAGCTGTGTGTGAATTCGTGATGATGCTGCTTGCATTTGGATTTAACTGGTATGCAGACTTTGCAGGACTCTTTCCTGCGCATCCCGTTTGGGGAATCTTTGCAGTTATGCTGTTTGATTCTTTGCTTCATTTGATCGAGCTGCCATTCAGCTACTATGACGATATGAAGATTGAAGGAAAATACGGATTCAATCGTTCTACGAAGAAAACCTTCTGGGCCGATCAGGCGAAGAATTTTTGCATCGACTTGGTCGTGCTGACGCTCATAGGCATGTTGATCATGGCAATCCATAGGTGGCTTGGCGACTGGCTGATCCCGGTTATGGCAACGGCGCTCACCTTCCTCATCCTCGTCGTTGCGTTCCTGCATCCCTTTTTAAGTAAGATATTCAATCATTTTGAGGATCTGGAGGATGGGGAACTAAAAGAGAGGCTGACGGCGCTGCTTCAAAAGAACGGATTTCACGTACGGGCGATCCGGGTGATGGACGCATCAAGGCGAACCACCAAAATGAATGCCTATTTCACGGGCTTTGGAAAGATGAAGACCATTGTGCTTTACGATACGCTGAAAGAGGCCTTGAGCGTGGATGAAATCTGTGCCGTGTTTGCACATGAGATGGGGCATGGATTGCATAAAGATACGTTGAAAAGTAGGATTCTTACGTTTGTTCAAATGCTGATTCTGGCTTTTATGGCATGGTTTACCTTACGGACGCCGGAGCTCTTTACCGAGTTTGGATTCCAGGACGTTAATTATGGATTTGCCATGATTCTCATCATGAGCGTCGTGTTCTCCGCCATATCGCCGCTTTATGAAGTGATTGCAAACGTGTTCTCCCGCCGGGCAGAATATCGTGCGGACGAACAGGCGGTAAAGGAAGGGTATGCCGATGCGCTTGTCAGTGCATTAAAATTTCTTGCCAAGAGCAATTACGTGAATTTAAGCCCGGATCCTTTGGTCGTAATGCTTCAGTACTCTCACCCCACGCTCAGTCAGAGAATCGATGCCATTGAAAAGAGGAACGTTGAATAAACGTTCCTCTTGCATTATTGATTATGGTTTGCTATATTTTAAATAGGCGCAACCGATTGCGCCAATAGGGCAAAAGGATAAAAAAATGGACAACGAAAAAACAACGATCGACGACGTGGCAAAGGCCCTCGGCCTATCAAAATCAACGGTATCCAGATCCATATCCGGAAAGGGGAGGATCAGTGCCGAAACGAGACAGAAGGTACTCGATTACATTGAGGAGCGCAACTACAGGCCCAATCCCCTTGCCAAGGGCTTAAGTGAATCCAAGACTTATAACGTTGGCTGGGTGATTCCCGGAGATGATCACCTGACGTCGCTGTATTTCTATCAGCGCTGCCTGCAGGGAGTTATTGGCGCTGCGGCAAAAGCTGACTATGACGTGCTGATCACCACCATCGGAAAGGATGACATATCCGGCCTAAAGCGGATCACCGAGAACCACAAGGTGGACGGCGTGATCCTTGGACGGACGCTTCGCAAGGACAAAGCCATCCGATATCTCAAGGAAAAGGGGATCCCTTTTGTGGTAGTGGGCTCCACGGAGGAAAAGGGCGTGATTCAGGTGGATAATGATCACGTGGCTGCCTGCAGGGAACTCACCTCCATCCTTAAGATGAAGGGGGTAAAGCGCGTTGCCTTTATCGGCGGGGACACCGGACAGGTGGTTACGGGCAGCCGCCTGCAGGGCTTTCAGGAGGGGATGGAGGACGCCAGAACGCAAATCTGCCTGGACTGCGTCAATAAGGACAGGGTGGACAGGGCCGTCGAGGAGGCGGTCGCCTTTGGAACGGACTGCATTGTGTGTGAGGATGACCGGATCTGCCAAATGGTGATGGAAAAACTGAAGGAGATGGAGCTGGAGGTACCCACGGATCTAAAGGTGGCAAGCTTCTACGACAGCAAGCTTTTGGGAAATTATAAGCCGCAGATTACCGCCCTGAAGTATGACCCCACGGAGCTGGGGAAAAAAACGTGTGAAACATTGATGGCCATTATCAATGGGAAAAAGGTGGAAAACCGGCAGATGCTCGGCTATGAAGTGCTGCTCAAGGGCTCAACCCAATAAAAATATGGCTTGGTAAAACCTTTTACGTCTGGAAATTTTGAATATCGTATTGACAAGATGCCATATAGTTGGTAAAATTCCACATAGAGCAACCGATTGCGCAAAACCGCAATTGATTAATTTTCACAAGGATTGCTATAAGGGAGGATAAGAGGACATGAGAAAAAGAGCATTAGCACTGTTGATGACGTGTGTTTTGTCCATGACGGCTCTTGCGGGCTGCGGCGGTAATACGGACGGAAGCAGCCAGGCGGAAGTTCAATCTTCAGCGAGCGGATCCGGCGGCGGAGAGATTCAGAAGCTGGATGACGATAAGGCGGCAAGCGCCATTGATAATCTGGTGGCAAACACCAAGGATACCGTACAGCTTACCGTTTGGGCGTCTGAGATGGATCAGGACTTCACCCAGACGCTTCTGGACCAGTTCAAGGCAAAGTATCCCAGCGTTAAGTTTGATTTCCAGCTGGGCATTCAGTCTGAGGCCGGAGCAAAGGACGCGGTGATGGCGGATCCCACCGCTGCGGCAGACGTTTATGCGTTTGCAGATGACCAGCTCATTGAGCTCATTAACATAAAGGGACTTACGGAAGTAAGCACTGCTTACACCTACGACGTGGCTTCCGAGAATTCTGCAAGTTCAATCGCGGCAGCTACCTATAACGGAAAAGTATATGCATACCCCATGACGGGTGACAACGGCTACTTCATGTATTACAACAGCAGCATCTTCTCTGCTGAGGACATGGTAAGCTTTGACAAGATGGTTGAAGTTGCCAAGCAAAAGGGCGTGACCATTGGTTATCAGAAGGGTGGCTGGTATCTCCACGGCTTCTTCGATGCAGAAGGCACCGGACATTATGCAGACCTTCAGAGCGACGGCAGCACCACTTGTAACTGGAATGACCAGGTTGGCGTTGACATTGCGAACGCGATCATCCAGTATGCAAAGGACGGCGTTCTGGTAATGGCAGACGACAGCACCGCGGCAGAAGCCTTCAAGGCCGGTACCATGGGTGCGGTAGTCAGCGGTACCTGGGCGGCACAGAACTTCTCTGATGCACTTGGCTCCAACTATGCAGCCTGCATCATGCCGAAGTTCAAGGCAGGCGGCAAGGAGTATCAGATGACCGCATACCTCGGCTTCAAGCTGATCGGCGTTAACCCCAACAGCGCATATCTGCCTTGGGCAATGCTTCTGGCTGAGTACTTAACCTGTGAAGAGAGCCAGATCGCAAGATTCCAGGCTAGACAGTTAGGACCCTCCAACGTGAAGGCAGCTTCCTCAGATGCAGTGCTTAAGGACGTGGCCATCGCAGCAATCTCCGCACAGGGAGCTCACGGAACGCTTCAGAGAGTAGGCGGAAACTACTGGGCATCCAGCGAATCCCTTTCCGACATCCTGATCAGTGGCAACCCTGACGGACAGGACGTCCAAAAGCTCCTGGATGACGCAGTGAGCGGAATTACTGCAAAATAAATTAGATCCTTAGTAACCCCATATGAGAGCTACCGCAATCATATGGGGATTTCTATATCAAAAATAGTGTGAAAAGGAGAAAAAATGGCTACGGAAAAACCTAAACAAAAAAAGTCATTCGCACAAACCGCCTTTGCACGATACTTTATTGATTTTGGAGAGGCAATTGCCAAGGGAGATTGGGCGGTAAAGGCCTCTTTGGGCGTGATGGGCATGGGTTTCTTTAAGAGAAAGCAGATTGCAAAAGGCGTTCTTGTCACCTTGGTGCAGCTGGCCTACCTTCTCTGCTTTATTCTTTTTTCCATTCCAAATCTTGCCAAGTTCTCTACCTTGGGAACGGTACAGTATCAGGATCCGAAGATCAATCCCCTCACCTTTGAGGTGGAGCAGTTCCCTTACGACAATTCCTTCCTGATTCTGATCTATGGCATTGCGTCGCTGTTCCTGCTCTTTGTTTTCCTGCTGTTTTACGTTCATAACGTAAAGCAGGCTTATGCAGTGATGCTTGACGAACGGAACGGGAAGCACGTCAATTCCTTCAAGGAGGATCTGCAGCAGATGCTGGGGAAGAAGTTCCACGTAACCTTGCTGAGCATCCCCGCCGTCGGCGTGGTCCTGATGAATATCCTTCCGCTGCTTGTGCTGATTGCCATAGCGTTTACCAACTATGACAAAACCCACATGCCTCCGGGAACCCTCTTTACCTGGGTCGGCTTCGAAAACTTTACCGATCTCTTTGGCGGGAAGCTGAGCCTAACCTTTGGATATGCATTCAAAAAGGTCCTGGGCTGGACCCTGACTTGGGCGTTCCTGGCAACCTTTACCTGCTTTATCGGCGGTATTTTGCTGGCGCTGCTCATCAATTCCGAGGGCGTAAAGCTCCCGAAAATGTGGAGAACCCTCTTTGTGATCGCCATCGCGGTTCCTCAGTTTGTAACGCTGATTTTGGTGAGAAACTTCTTCGCGGATCAGGGTATCTTTAATCAGATCTGTCAGAATCTTGGCATACTTGACTTTTTCAAATCCATCGGACTTGTGAACAAAAATGCAGTATTTATCCCGTTCCTTACGGACAAGAACTGGACCAAGGTCATGATCATACTGATCAATATCTGGGTAGGCATCCCGTATCAAATGCTGATCGCAACCGGCGTGCTGATGAACGCACCCAAGGATCAGCTGGAAAGTGCAAGGATCGATGGCGCAAACAAGTGGAAGATCTTCTGGAAGATCATTATTCCTTACATCCTGGTGGTGCAGGGACCCGCATTGATCACGGACTTTGTCAGAAACATCAACAACTTCAACGTCATCTATCTGCTCACGCAGGACGTATACATCACACAGGATGCGGGACTCTACAAGTCCAATGCAAAGGAAGTCGACCTATTGGTGACCTGGCTCTTCAGACTGACGCAGGAAGAGCAGAACTATAAGATGGCATCCGTGATCGGTATCATAGTATTTGTGATCAGCGTGGTATTTACCCTGATTTCCTACTCAAGACTGATGAAGGGCGGAAGAGAGGAGGATTACCAGATATGATGAATCAAATGGATAAGTCAGGCGATGGCATTCTCATAAGGCAAAAGATGGGCATGTCACAAAAAAGAAAAATTGGCGGCGCTTTTAAGACCGTATTACTGTTCCTTTTGGCCTGCCTATGGCTGATTCCCATCCTGTGGCTTCTTGTCACGGCGTTCAGCGCATATCCCGGCATGAGCAGAACAAGATTTTTTCCGGAAGAATGGACGCTGGCTAATTTTAACAGATTGTTCTTCCATCCGGATTCAATCCTGCAGTATGGAAGATGGTTTTGGAATACTCTCGTCATTGCGCTCTTCACCTGTATCGTATCCAGTATTTTCGTGCTGATGGTGAGCTATTCGCTGAGCTGCATGCGTTTCCCGGGCAGACAGGGAATCATCCGTTTCTCGATGATACTGGGCATGTTCCCGGGCGCCCTGTCAATGATCGCCGTGTACTTTATCATGAAGTCCATCGGCCTTACCAATTCCCATATTGGAATGGTGGTGGTGTATTCCGCCGGATCGGGTCTGGGATATCTGATCGTGAAGGGATTCATGGATACCGTGCCGGCGTCCATGCGAGAGGCTGCCAAGATAGAAGGGGCGAACGAATTTAAGATCTTCACCAGGGTAATGCTCCCTCTTTGCCGGCCGATCATTGTTTACACCGTGATCAGTACGTTCCTGGGACCTTGGTCGGATTTCATGTTTGCAAGACTGATGCTCAACTCCGGTCTGTCGAAGGACTGGACGGTGGCCATCGGCTTGTACAATATGCTGGATAAATCCCTGATCGGCCAGAATTTCTCTGCCTTCTGTGCAGGTGGTCTGGTGATCTCCATCCCCATCGCAATCCTCTTTGCCATCATGCAGAAGTATTACGTTGAGGGCGTGACCAGCGGTTCAACTAAGGGATAAGGAAAGGACGAAACATGGAAAATACGTTTGTGGTGAATATTATCCACAGGCCGGAGATGGTGCCGGAATATGCTGAAAAGGTGACGGGACAGGGGAAGGCCGAGGACATTGGAAGAAAGGCGCTTTTGACGGAATCCCTGGACATCTTTAAGTTTCAGCAAAAGACAGCGCATGACAATGGGCTGAAGTGCACCATTCAGATGACCTATGCCTCTTTGTTTAACGAGGAGGCGATTGCGCTGGCCAAGGAGGATCATGAAAAATATGGGGATGAGATTGCGTTGACCCTTTTAGGGCTCCCCTGCAATGAATTCCGCGAGAAGTACAAGACAAAGGATTTTTGTATCTGGATGTTCTCCATGGAGGACAAGAAGAACATCGTTGACGACGTGTTTGGAAAGTTTTATGAGTGCTTTGGCTTTTATCCCGAGTCCACGGGATCTTATTACATGGACGCGGAGCTGACGAACTATATCAAGGAGAAGTATCCTACTGTCAAGTGTGCAGTGGCCACCTGCTGGGAGGAGGGACCGAAGGCATATCATACCACCAACAATTCCTGGTATACCCTGTTTGACGGCGGTCCATGGAACCCTTGGATCCCGTCGAAGCAAAACACGCATGCGCCTGCCGCGAACGAAGCCGAGGATTCCGGCATCGTGGCGATCCCGCATCTTTCGAGAGACCTTTTGGCGTGTTATGACGGTAACGGCTCCAATTTTGGAACGCATCCCCAGAACGTGCTAAGAGGCATGATTTATGACACGAAGACCTGGGAGTACCCCTATCTTTACAATCTGATCGACCAGTACCGGCATCTTGCGAAGTACAATAACGGCTATTCCTACAACATGATGTTTGTGGGCCCTGGCTGGCTGAACAAGATGGGCCGCTGGGAACAGCCCTATGAGCTCTTGAAGAAATCCTATGAGGACGGCATGCACTATTACGGCGAGCTGAAGAAAGAGGGAAAGCTGATTGATCTTACCATGGCGGAGTTTGCTGATTTTTACAGGGCAAACAAGACCTATACGGAGCCGGAGTGCGCGCTTTGGAAGGACATCCTCTATGGCTCGGACAAGCAGTTGTTCTGGTACGTGGATCCCTTTATGAGAGCCTGCGTGAACATGGACCAGGGCGGCGCCATCGTTGACCTTAGGCCTTACGTTGCCAAGCTTAAGTGGGAGGTCGGTATTGGAACGCCGCACGTACAGGATGCTTCCTATCCCTTCCTGATCCAGGAAAAGTACAGGGCAGGATACTTCACGCATTATGCCGGAGAGGGCACGGTGCGCAGCGCGAAGATCTGCTGCGGCTCTGAGGAAGTGGACCTGTGTCTTTGCAGGACGCACGCAACCTTCTCTCAGGAAGGGAAGAACAGGATTCTGTCCTTGGACCCCGTGGACATAGAATTTGCCGGGGTGAGCGTAAAGCTCCAGACAAAGGTGATTTTCCCTGAGGGAGAGAGCAGGATCCAAATCAGCAGGGAAATCCTTGACGTCAGTGACCCTGCGGCAGAAATCAGCATTAACGAATACATGGTAGCCTGCTACGGTACCACGGAGTACCCGGAGGACATGACTTCGATCAAGCTTTCCGTAGGTGACGGAGCAGACGCAAAAAAGATCGATTATGCCTACAAATGCAGGGAAGCTGCCGTGGAAGGAGCTAAGGTGGCGGAGGCCATTATCCCGCCCGTGCAGACAAAGGTGACGCTCACGACGGATGCGGATGACGCCACGAGCTATGTCAAGGAAGGCTATGCGTTTTCGCCGATGTTCACGCTGGGTATGACAAAGAAGATCAGAAAGGGAGAGGTGATAAGCACGTGGCTCAATCTGGAAAAGGCAAACTAAATTACAGATGTCCTTCCTGCTTTATGCGGGATCTGGACATAGACATGTTTTATGACAAGGATAAGAAAGAGTATTATTGCCTGCGTTGCCAGTATACCGGTACGGAGGAGGACGTGCTCGAAAAGAATGAGATGATCCGTTTCCGTTACCGGAAGATGATGGAACGCATCACGGATTTTGATTAACGTACGCGGCGCATTGCGGGTTTAGATCACGGACGAAATGAAGGAGTACAACGTTGGATTTTATCAAAGGAATGGACGTCTCCACGCTTTTGGAAGAGGAGCGTTGCGGAGCAAAGTATTATGATCATGGCGTGCGAAAAGAGCTTTTGGATATCCTGAAAAGCTACGGTTGTAACTATGTAAGGCTTCGTCTTTGGAATGATCCTTATGCCGAGGACGGCAGGCCCTATGGCGCCGGAACCAATGACCTTGAGACGACCCTGGAGCTGGCAAAGCGCGCCCTGGAAAAGGGGATGGGTTTCCTTCTTGACTTTCATTACAGTGATTTCTGGGCGGATCCCGGAAAGCAAAACATTCCCAAGGCGTGGCGAGGGCATGATGCGGAAGAGCTTTCGAAGGACGTATGCGCCTACACAAAGGAAGTGTTGGAGATCCTACAAAAGGAAAACGCCATGCCAACCATGGTGCAGATCGGGAATGAGATCACCAACGGCCTGCTCTGGCCTTATGGCAAAAAGCCCGAGTTTGACAACATTGCAAAGCTTGTCAGCGCCGGGATCAAGGCCGTGAGAGAGGTGGATGCAAGCATTCCCGTGATGATCCATCTGGATAACGGCGGGAATAACGAAATATACGTCGAGTGGTTTGACAATTACGTGAAGAGGGGCCTGGACTTCGATATCATCGGGCTTTCCTATTACCCGTTCTGGCACGGAACGCTGGATGCGCTGTCCGTCAACATGAAGGACATGGCCCGCAGGTATGGCAAGAAGATCGTGGTTGCGGAAGTGTCCATGGGCTTTAGCACCGAGGATTACAGGCGCTATGAAGGGATCGACGAAAGTGAACTCAAAGGGATGGCAACCAAGGAAGAATTGACGAAATCCCTGGAGTATCCCATGACGCCCATGGGGCAGGCAGATTTCATGAAGGACGTGATCCGGCGGATCAAGGAAGTGCCGGGCGGCCTTGGATTCTTCTACTGGGAACCCGGCTGGATCCCCGTGCCTGGATGCGGCTGGGCAACGGAAGCAGCGCTGGAGTATACGGGAGAGCAGGGACCGGGAGGAAACGAGTGGGCAAACCAGGCGCTGTTCGACTATGAGGGCAATGCATTGCCCGCGCTTGACGTCATCAGAGATGCGTAAGCGACCTAGAGAGCGTTAAGAGCTTGACAGATTATCCCCAATTGTGATGATTCCATGGAATAACCTTGAGGCTACGGGCAAAAAAGGAAAAGTGGAAAAATGACCCGTAGGGAAAGGGAAAAGGCTACGGGCAAAAAGGCAAAAGTGAAAAAGGACCCGTAGGAAAATGGCCGAGGCTACGGGCAAAAAAGGAAAAGTGGAAAAAGGACCCGTAGGAAAATGGCCGAGGCTACGGGCAAAAAGGCAAAAGAAAGAAAATGACCCGTAGGAAAGCGAAAGAGGCTACGGGCAAAAAGGCAAAAGTGGAAAAATGACCCGTAGGGAAAGGGAAAAGGCTACGGGCAGAAAGGCAAAAGAGGAAGAATGACCCGTAGGAGAAAGGAAAAGACTACGGGCGGAACGACAAAAAGCTAAATTTAACCCGTAAGATGGAGGAACAGGTTCAGTTTGGTAATAAAGTGAAACATATGACGTGAAGGATGAGGACGGGGATTGCATGAAAAAGAGATTCATTACTTTGATGTTGCTGTTATCGATGGTCATGGCAGGATGTGCCGGGAAGGACGGGGACGCTACGGGTGCCACGGAGGTTCCGGGTCAGTCCAAAGAGGTGGACGTTCAGGAGACTTCGGAAGGGAATTTAGCTTCGGATGAGAGTTCAGCGGCAGGGGAAGCGATTGCGGTAACGTGGAATGGCTGCGAGGTGGCGAAGCAGGTATACGAGGCAAAGCTGCCGACTGCGAAGGAGAAAGCGGATATCTACGTGGAGCCAATCGCGGGGCTGCCTGATGATTTTATCAGGGGCATGGACGTCTCCACGGTAATCGCGGAGGAAGAAAGCGGCGTTAAGTACCGAGACGAGAACGGTAACGTGCGGGACCTGTTTGAGATTCTTGCAGATGCCGGCGTGAATTATATCAGGGTCAGAGTGTGGAATCATCCCTATGATGCCGACGGCAATGGATATGGCGGCGGAAACTGTGACATGGAAAAGGCGGCAGAGATCGGTCGCAGGGCGGCAGAGCATGGAATGAAGCTCTTGGTGGATTTCCATTACAGTGATTTCTGGGCGGATCCAAACAAGCAATATGCGCCGAAGGCTTGGGCCAGAAAGCGCATAGGCGATAAGGAGACCGCGATCGCGAAGTTTACGGAGGAAGCTCTGTATGACATTCTGAATGCCGGTGCGGACGTGAGGATGGTCCAGATTGGCAACGAGATCAATAAGGGCGTCTGCGGAGCTTATGAAGAGGCTGACGTCATGCTGCTTTTATCATCCGCTTCCGAGGCCGTGAGGAGGGTTTCTTCGGTGACCGGCAGGGAAATGCAGGTGGCAGTACATTACACTGCGGTAGATGACTCCGCGATGACCCTGAAAAGGGCAGAGATCCTGCAAACCTATGGCGTGGATTATGATATTTTTGGCATATCCTATTACAGCTACTGGCATGGCAGCTTTGAGAACATGCGCAACGTGCTGCGGGAGATCAGCTCCAAGTACGGAAAGAAGACTTGCATCATGGAGACTGCATATCCCTTTACCTCGGATGACGGTGACGCGAACGGAAACAGCGTGGGCAGCGGCGGCGTAGAAGGATATCCCGACAGCGTGCAGGCACAGGCGAAAAACTTCCGGGACGTAGCTTCCTATGCCAACGAGGCAGGAGCACTCGGGGTATTCTACTGGGAAGGTGCCTGGGTGCCGGTAGGCTCGGAGCGTGAGAGCAACGAAAGGATTTGGGAGAAATACGGATCGGGCTGGGCTTCCAGCTATTCCGTTGATTATGATCCCCAGGATGCCGGTCAGTATTACGGCGGCTGCGCCTGGGACAATCAGGCCATGTTTGATTTCTCGGCGAAGGCCCTGCCTTCCCTGAACGTATTCAAGTGGCTGAAATACGGCACCGATGCGCCGCTTCAAGTGATGGAATTCAAGGAAGTGTATATCGAAAGCGGGATCGGCGTGCCTCTGGACATGCCAAAGACCGTTGACGTGTATTACAATGATCCTTCCGTCACGGATGGGATGGAGGTCACCTGGGATGCTGATTCGCTTGCGGCCGTGGACGTAAATGCCGCGGATACCTATGAGGTTAAGGGCCGGGCAGCAGACGGCAGCAGCATTACCGCCACCGTCAAGGTAATGAACGTCAACTACGTGAAAAATCCAGGCTTTGACGATGCGGACGTGAGCATGTGGACGGTGACCGATAACGGCGCCGGAAATACGACCGACGTGCAGAAAAAGGCAGCGGACGCCCTGTCCGGGGATAACGCGTTCCACTTCTATTCCACTTCCGCGATTGATTTCACCGTGGAGCAGGAGATCACGATTGTAGCGGGCGGAGAATATGCGGCAGTCGCAAACATTCAGGGCGGCGACGTGGGCAGATCTGCAGAGATTTACCTGTACGTGACCTGCGGTGACAAAACATACAAATCCGATCCCGCAAAGCTCAGCGGCTGGAAGCAGTGGCAGAAGCTGAAGATCGACAGCGTGCCAGTCAAGGCCGGTGACGTTGTCAAGGTGGGCATGGCCGTAAAAGCTGCGGCAAAGGGCTGGGGAACCATCGATGATCTGGAGTTTTACGCCGTGGCGCAGTAGGGATCGCGCGTTAGCTTAAAAGCATAAAGGAAAAGAGGAAAAACTGTCTTCAGGATCCGGACGGATGCTGGAGACAGTTTTTTTGCGCATATCTTGACAATGTAAAGATGTGCGGTTATAATAACTTTACAATGTAAAGATTGAGAGGTAAGATGATTGAAGAAGATGACAAAAGTGATCCTGATCGTTTGCGCATGCATGATAGCGGCCTTGGCACTGCTTTTTGTGGTCTGGGTGATCATGAGTCCCGGGACGATCCGGCAATATACGGAAGAAAAGAGCCTGTCCGAGAAATTTGTAATGGACGTAAACGGTGCTCCGAACGGATTCTTCATCAACGGCAAAAACACGGACAACCCAGTGCTTCTGTTTGTGTCGAGCGGGCCTGGAACGGATGATTACATGCTCACGGACAAGTATGTTGACATGAATCTGGAGGAAGATTTTACCGTTGTGTACTGGGATTACCGCAACATGGGCATCGCTTATGACAAGTCTTATGACGTAACGCAGATCACGCTGGAAAACATTATGAAGGACGTGCAAACGGTCACGGAGTATCTGAAGGAAAGGTTTTCAAAGGAAAAAATCTATCTCATGGGATTCTCGGGAGGAACGACGATCGCGTTGAGAGCG
Organism: Acetatifactor sp.; assembly: GCA_024693365.1. Classification (GTDB taxonomy): domain Bacteria; phylum Bacillota; class Clostridia; order Lachnospirales; family Lachnospiraceae; genus Acetatifactor. The sequence continues at coordinate 82,765 of JAILLF010000044.1, forward strand.
GCCGCAGAGCACCCAGAGAACTATATTGCGCTGATCGACATGGCGCAGAGCGTGACCAATTCCTTTGAACGCGACACTTACATGTACAATTTCATGAAGAAGGTTTTCACGGTGCGGAGCGACAAGGCATCCCTGAAAAAGCTGGAGGCGTCAGTCAAACAGCTGGGAGACGGAAACGTAAAGTGCGACAGCTGGATCGATTACGTTGACCTGCTTCACCATGCAGGAGGCGGAACGATATTGAATCAAACGGAATTTGAGGGGATCGTTCTTCCCATATTGTTTTGCAAATGCTATACTGTAAAGGAAAAGCTGAATTACGTGCCTGCGATGAAAAAATATCGCACGACGCCTTTTTATCAGGAGGTTTTGGGGAGGGAATTCGATTTCCGAAGTGATATTCCGGAGCTCCGGATCCCAGCCTATTTTATCAGCGGCGAAACGGATTATAACTGCCCTTGGGAGCTGGTCCAAGACTATTGTGATAAGCTAAAGGCGCCGGACAAAGCATTTTATCTCGTTCCGGATTCGGCGCACAGCCCTCTCTGGGAAAACCCGGAGGTTACCTGCGCCATTATGAGGGAAATAAAGGAGAAGACAACGGATGAGTGACGGTTATCATCATGGGAATTTGAGACAGGCCCTGATTGATGCAGGGATCAAGATCATTAACGAGAGCGGGGAGGATGGGCTTTCCCTCCGGAAGGTTGCGGCTGCCTGCGGGGTTTCCCACGCGGCTCCCTACGCACATTTTAAGGACAAGGAGGAACTGGTCGAGGCGATCAAGGCGAGCGTGAACGAACAGTTTATGGAGGAGCTGGAGCAGGCAGCTGCCGGGGCGAAGAATGCCGAGGGAGCTCTCATAAACATGGGAAGAAGTTATGTCACCTTCTTTGTCCGCAATCCGGATTACTTCCGGTTTCTGTTTGGCAGCCAGAATATTATTGCTCACCCGCGGCCGGACAAGCGCTTCAAGGAGGATTATCCTCCGTTTACGCTATTAAAAGATACCTACCAGAAATATCTGAAAGAAAAAAAGCTCAAAAAGAAGAAAGAAGAACAAGAGCTCGACGTCATCCGTCTGTGGTCATCCGCGCACGGCTTAGCCGCCATCGCATGCATGCCAGGCGTGGAAACCTCTTTTGACTGGGAGGAGAAGAAAATCTGGGCCGTCCTTCTTAGATGAGGCTGAGGAAACTGGTTTAGCAGAAATGACAAAATAATTTGGATAAGAAAACATGAGCGTTTTGACAAAGGGAAGAAGAAAAATTGACGTTGCCGCTGCATGCGCCGCCCGCCTACGTGATAAGCAAGGGTTCCGTTTTCCAGGGAAAGAAAACGAGTGGAACATGGGAGCGATATGCCTTGCCGTTCGCAGTCCCTGACGCGATCGTGCCCAGCTTCGTGGCCGACGTCATTAAGTGGTCATCCGCAGACAACGACGCCGTGGCGGTAGCGTGGGATGGAAAGCAATATCCCGTGTGACGCGGAGCAACGCCCGCAAACAAAGAAGATGGGAATGGGTCATGAAAAACGGGCCCCCGGTATGCCCGCAATCAAGGAATCGAGGAAATGAGTCATATGCTGGAAAAAGTGATGCTAAAAGGCCAATGAAGAGAGTAGGTTAAGGAGGGTAAGCGATATGAGTTGCAAGGGTATTGGGCACGTGGCGTTTAACGTAAGGGACATGGAAAAGACGATCGCCTTTTATGAGGAGACGCTGGGCTTTAAGAAGGCCTTTGAGATTCAAAGGCCGGAGAACGGAGAGCCTTGGATTGTTTACGTTTACGGGGGCGGCGGTCAGTTCATAGAGCTGTTCTACGGCGGCGTAAATGAAATTCCTTATAAGGACGAAAACATAGGATTTTTCCATATTTGCGTGGCAGTGGATGACATTCACGCAGCGTGGAAAAAGGTGGTTGAAACGGGTGCACCGATGGATGACGCACCCAAGCAGGGAGCCGATTTTAACTGGCAGTGCTGGACGCACGATCCTGACGGCAACAAGATCGAACTGATGCAGATCAGCGAGGACAGTCCCCAGATGAAATTTATCCGCAGCATGGACTTTTAAGATTTAGTTAAATCATCTTTATGAATTCCTTACGATTTCGTAAACGATTTCCTTAAAATCTTTCTTTATCATGAGATTTGTAAACAAGATAACCCGCGAGGGAAAAGCAAATCTCAGGAGGATAAAAATATGAAGAAGGTTTTGGATATCGTAACGCTCGTTTTGGCTCTGGCAGGTACTGCACTGTTGATTTATTCCATGTTTCAGCCCATTAAGCTTTGGATCCCGCTGGCACTCATCAACGTGGGATTTTGGATTTCGATCATTCGCATGTTCGCCAGGAACAAGAAGGAAGCAGGGAAATAATTTAACACGATGATTCGTGTTTGGAAATGTGGAATTGTAATTGCATGTCAAGTGAAGAAAAGGCATTCGTCTAGGGGCGGATGTCTTTTTTGGGGGAATAGCTTTTGTGCTTATGGTTGGTGTAGGATTCTGGAAACTTTAATTTAGAAAAAACAAATGGGGATGTTGACAATTAGAAATAGCAGAAGCACAATAAAAGTATCAAATGATACCATCGGAGGATGTGAGTAGTTGACAGAAGAAATAAAAGCTCGCATAGAAACGGAATTAGAGATTAAGGCGTATTACAGAATCTAAAATACGCCTTAAATAAAGGCGCAAAAATAGATTTTCAAGTCGAAAGACGCGTGGATGCAGTTAGAGAAGAGCGGTATACGAATCGATATACGGTAAATAAACTTTTTCCGGACGAAAATCCTGTGGATGCGTTGAAACGAGAATTGCTCGCACTTAAGGTTGAAGATTATATGCAGACGGTTAAAGATTATCGTTTTCCGAATAGGAGCGAAATGCGTGAGTTCGGCAAAGTCTATAATGGTAATGAGGACGTATATATAAAAATTCGAGTTGAATTATTGGGCCATTATGGCAATGCTACAACATTTGTGATGTCGTTTCATTTTGCGGAAAAAGCATTCACGCCAGATATGTTTCCGTATCGGAAGAATTAGGGAGCTTCCTGTATAATTTAAAAGTGGATGTTGAGAATTGAAAATACCTCAGTGTAAAATAAGACTACTGACTGGCAAGGTTGGTAAATCTTATTAAACAGAGAGGTATCTAAAATGAATTCTAACACACAAAACAAAAAAATTGAAGCAATTACTGAAAAAACACTTGTAATCGGTATCGACGTCGGAAGCGAAACGCACTACGCAAGAGCTTTTGATCACAGGGGAATCGAGTATTCGAAGAAACCATTTAAGTTTAGCAATGACGAGGCCGGGTTTGCATCGTTCAAGGCGTGGATACTGGAAATCAAGGAAGCACGTGAGAAGGACAAGGTTGTCCCCGGAATGGAACCCACGGGCCACTATTGGTTTAATCTCGGGAAGTTCCTTCAGGACAACGACATGAAGCCCGTACTGGTGAATCCGCATCACGTAAAGAAATCAAAAGAACTCGACGACAACAGCCAGACGAAGAATGACCGTAAGGATCCCAAAGTCATCGCAGGTCTTGTGAGAGAGGGACGATACATGATCCCCTACCTGCCTGACGGTGTTTACGCAGACTTAAGAACCGCGTCAAACATGAGATTTCAGATACAGTCGGAACTTACGAGAACGCTGAATCGGATCAGTCGTTGGTTCAACATATATTTTCCTGAATACAAGACGGTCTATGGAAATCTGGACGCAGTCAGCGGAATGCTGGTGCTGAAGACCGCTCCGTTACCGGAAGACGTCCTGGCGTTGGGCGTTGACGGCATTAACAAGATCTGGCGGGATGCAAAAATCAGAGCTGTTGGGAAAAAGAGGGCACAGACCCTGGTAAGCGCAGCTGAGCACAGCGTCGGAAGCAAGGAAGGAGCGATTTCGGCACGCATGGAAATCAACATGCTGATCGAGGACTATGAGTCCAGAAGCGCCCGCCTTCAGGAGGTAATGGCTCTCATTGAAGAGCTAGTGAAAAAGATCCCGATGGCTGAGAAGCTGTTGGCGATCAAGGGCGTGGGAATCAAGACGGTGTCAGGGTTCCTTGCCGAGGTTGGGGACGTCAGCCGATTTAAGAGTCCCAAGGAACTGCAGAAGCTTGCGGGATTGGCACTGGTGGAGAACAGCTCCGGAAAGCACAAGGGCGAGACAACAATAAGCAGACGAGGCCGAAAGAGACTCAGGTATCTGTTATTCGAGGTTGCGATGTCTTTGGTGTCTAAGAACCGGGAATTCGCAGAACTGCATCAGTACTATACGACCAGAAAGCAGAATCCGCTCAAGAAGATGCAGTCACTGATGGCAGTGGCAGCCAAGCTGATCAGGGTATTCTACGCAATGCTCACAAAAGGCGTGGACTATGATCCAAAGAAGATGTCCGATGACATCAGGCGCCCGATGGTTGGTTCGCAGGCTGCATAGCAACAATGGAATAAGGCTGTTTTAGGACAGCTGCTGAACAAGACTGAATGTAACAGGCAACGTCCACTGGAAACAGTGCTGTAACAGGAAGCAAGTCAGTAATCAAAAGACAAAGAATGAGCCAGTAGTCGGCAGGAATTTTTACCAAGGGGCATGACCCCGCTAGGGAGCATAGCTGACACCCTGGTTATGGATAGGCAGGACGAAGGAAGTTAGGACCCCGGAGACGGGATGATCCTGGTGGACATAGGAGGTTCGCTGCCATAGAGGGAAGGGTATACAACAAGGCCATGTAGAGCGAAAACAATGACATTCTATTTCGTATACCCATTAACTGCTATTTCGGTACCGGATACCCAGAAATATCCATGATCGTGACTCATTCGCTGAGATATGGAAGGCTTAAAAACCTTGATTTTTCAATAAAAAACACTTGATTATATGAGGAGGTAAACGACATGAAAATAGAGCCTAAGCGCAATTTGAGAAAACCCGCGTATGCCATTGGCATGGCAGTGCTTACGACGACCCTTCTGACCGGTTGCCCTGGAGTCAGCGTGGAAGGAATGATTTCTACGCTTCCGCCGGGTGAAGAGGTTTCACAGCCCACGAGTGAGTTCGTGTTAGACGGCGACGTACAGATGATTCCCACGGAGCCTGAAAGCATTGAACCCAGCGAAAGCGGGCAGGATACCACGGAAGAAACCACGGAAGAAACCACGGAAGAAACCATGGAATTATTTATTTTGGACGGTGAGACGGCGCCGGACTAGAAATCCTCTTAAAAATGACAAAAGTGAATCACATCAACCTTTTATAAATGTCCAGCATGCTTTCCATCTGGTACTTTAGAAGCCACGCCGCGCTGTTATACTCGGGCGTGGCTTTTATTACGCCCAGAAGGGTGGGGAAGTAGGTTTCCGTCTCGCGGATCATGCGGTAAATCTTCTCGCGGCTCAGGCCCCAGGACATGGTGGTCAAGTTGTTGCAGCGGTCCAGACACTTGATGAGCGCAGCCTTCGGGTTCTTCGCGATGTTTTCATAATAGGTCTGCAGGATCTGCTCGCGGTTCTTGTCCGTGGTTTTCGCGCAGGTGAGAAGGCGTACCAATTCTTTCGTGCCATCGCTGACGGGAAGGTCACTGAGTTTCCGGCCGCAGTCCTCCACCACGTCATGCAGCATGCACGCCGCAATGACGTCATCCTCGACAATGTCCATGGACAGCGCGTGACACGCGAGGTTCAGCGGGTGATAGATATACGGAACGGTTGAGCGTTTCCGCTTTTGCCCCTCATGGGCGGTAACGGCATAATCCACGGCCTTTAAGGTATCGCGGAGCTTAAAATTCTTGGCCGTCGTCTTCACGTAGACCTTCATGTGTTCCCAGTTATAAATGGTTTCCTTTGTCTTGAAGGTGTTCTTTTTTTCCTCCACGATGGCCGACACGGACACGTCAAAAACCTCTGCGAGGCGGATCAGCTTGTCCGTATCCGGCTTATACTCGTCGCGCTCCCAGGACGACACCGCCTGGAAACTGATTCCCAGCGCTTCTGCAACCTGCTCCTGCGTCAGCTTTCGTTCTTCCCTGAGACTCTTAATGTTTGTTCCAATGCTCATCTTTCGTTCCCTCCTTACGATTTCATCATAACGGACGTCACAGCTTTATTGTAGCGAGTGTGAGTTTATTTTTCAAGAAAGAATTCAAGTTAAACTTGAATACACAGAGCAAGGCATAAGACGCGCTGAAACCTTAGTTTCGGCGCGGCTTTATTATTCTAAATGGGTTGTAAGGCTCTAGTTAAGCCTGCGTTTCCCGGGAGCCTTATTATATAAGTTGTCAACATTAAATATGCACAATATACATCATATATGCATAAATATGCATACAATAAGATTAAAATCGTGCGGTTTATGCAACTATATTAATATAAAAAACTATGGTATCACTATATTAACATATTTATTCATCCAAAATTATTTATGCGCGAAGCAAATCTAAACAGAAAGTTTATAAATTTGTCAATAAAAAGGTTGGCAGATGAGGTATATAAATACGATATAAATAGCCTAGGTATATATATATAAATTTTCAAAATGAGGAGGGGACGGAAAGAGAAACGAATGATAACTGGACTATAATCGCTGGTTATATTTATTTTTTTATGGATTAATGAAAGTCATTTTCATGATTCATGCCGTTATTCAAAAAAATTAAAAAGGAGAGAAAAATTATGAACCATTTAGGCACTGCGATGAAGAACAATGTTGTGAAGGACAAAATCAAGTTTTTATTTGCATCTGTCTTGACGTTAATTGTTTCGGTACTCTTTTTGGGCGGAATGTCTCACGTGAAGGCTGCGCCTGCGATTAATACGTGTGACGTACCTGAGATGTTTCAAACTCAAAATGGAAAGTTTAAGACGACTGCCTATGTCCCATATGGTGAAAACGTGAATTTCAGCGGATGGGTGGTTAGAAAGGGAGGACGCTATGAATCCTACTCTTACAGCGTTGAAGGATTTTCCGTAGGCGGAAGTATGAAGGGATTTTACAGAGAGGATGTTTACAAGGCGCTAAACGGAGCGTATAACTGTTCCTCTTGCGGATACAATTTCAGCTTTTCTTCCAAAAAATTGCCTAAGGGTTATGGACATAAGATTAACATCTACGGAACGTACAATAATGGCAAGTCTAAGGAGCTTATCGGAGAGATCACTTTGAACCTTGTCACAAAGAAAAAAGGGATTGTGAAGGTTGGATCTGCAAATTCAAACGAAAATCGACAGATTAAAGGCGGAAATCCTGGGGATCAAGACGGTTGGGAAGTACGCGTAATGGATCTTAATGATTTTGATAAATGGTCAGGTACCTGGACGGTGATTAGACCGACCAACTTGAGCAAGGGCAAGACTTTGGCGCAGGTAATGTATAACGCATGTAATAATCCTTGCATCGGATATAGTCAGGATGGCACGAATGGCACGACAGAGGGAAACAAAAAAAGCAGATACGGCGTAAACTATTTTGGAACTAGAACTTCAATATGCGTCAATTGTGATTGTTCTTCACTGGTTCGTCAGTGCATTACTGAAACTTATTCAACTGATATTGGAAGTATCACAACCTCCTCAATTCGTCCCTTAGATCGAAACAGCAATGTCATTACCAAAAAACTTGGTGCTGAGTTCTCCGTATATCAGCTGGGTGGTCCCGTTATTAAGGATAAAACAGAACTGCGCGAAGGCGATATTTTGGTTTTCTACGGGAAGAAAAGCACTGGTGCCAAGGATAGTGGCCATGCTGTAATTGTTACCTCTGTACAATAATAGCTTAATGTTTTCAATCGTTAGAAAACGATTGACAAATTGTAAAGTCCCTGATATGTTTAAATCACATATCAGGGACTTATTCTATAACCATTTCGGTTGTTTATCCCCATATGAAAACACATTAAAATACTGGCGGATGGCAATCGGCCGTACACTAGAACGCGAGAACACTGAGAGGGAGAGGGCAAGGGCCAAGGAAGCCAAAGCAGAGCCTTAACCGGAAGCAAGAGAAAGCGATAGCCCCGTGGCATCAGAAAAGTGATGCCACGGGGCTTTTTTTGTCCGTGAATAAATTGTAAAAAGTTTTCTGAAATATTGGCGGAATTTGCAATAATTGATTGAAAAATGTCATGCTAAGTATTATAATAATAACATAGGCTTATTGTGTGGAAATAACGGATAATCAAGGGGCGCGGCGACTTATGTGCGGGCAGGACACAAATCAGAAAACGATTGACTATTATAATGCGCATGCGGAGGCTTTCGCGCGGACGACGGCGTCCGTGGATTTCCATGAGGTGCAGGACCGGTTTCTTTCGCATCTTCCGGCAGGAGCGAGGATCCTGGACTTTGGCTGCGGCGCGGGAAGGGATGCAAAATACTTTGCGGAAAAGGGCTATGGCGTTGTCGCGACGGACGGATCCGGGGAGCTCTGCAAGATTGCCAGCCAGTCATCAGGCGTTACCGTGAGGCAGCTGCTCTTTTCAGAGCTGGATGAGACGGAACGCTATGACGGCATCTGGGCCTGCGCATCCATCCTGCACCTTCGCAGGGAAGAACTCGCGGACGTTCTTCCGAAAATGATCCGGGCCGCGAAGACAGGCGGATATCTTTATATGTCCTTTAAGTACGGGACCTTTGAGGGATATCGCGCGGAGCGTTATTTCACGGATTTCACGGAAACAAGCTTTGCAGAATTCATTGCACGGTATGACGGCGTAAGGCTCGCGGAGCAATGGGTTTCGGCGGACGTGCGCCCCGGCAGGAGTGAGGAAAAATGGCTGAATTTGATCCTTCAAAAACGGAATACCAACTGAATATCAGCGGCGAGTACCATAATACGCTCGACCTCGAAGGATTCGCGCGGATGATGAAGGATCCGTCGTATTGCTACAAATTCTACTGGCTGGAGGCCATCGTGAAGCTGATTCTTGAGGGTGTCACCGAGACGACCTTCGACGCCGTGATCGACGAGATGATCTGCAATGCGTGGTACTCCGTGCGCGAATTTCACGTCCACCTGAGCGGCATGCAGCTTGACGGGCAGGTGAGAGACGGCCTGGAACGCGCCATATTGACCCTGACGGAGCTTAGCGACCTTCCAGCGAATGCATCTAAGGTAGAGATCAAAAATGCCATAAAAGAGCACAATACGACGCTCAGAAGCGCAAAGGTCCAACTGACCAACATGGTTCCCTACCGCGCGCTGGCAGGATTCTTCGATAATGTCGATGTTGCCGTGGAATGGGAAAAGAAAACGAAATTAATCGAGAACATTGAAATCATAAATCGTGAGAGATTGCTCTTGCCCTATACGCTGGGAATGAGCAGCAACCTCAAGAAAGAAATCCGATTTCAAAAGCCTTGGATCGCCATGATCCAGGACAATGCGGTCGCCATCCTCGGCTGGATCCAATATGAAAAAGTAAAGTGGCTCCAGAACAATAACCCTGAGGTCCCTGGCCTGGTTTACAAGCTCATGCCGATGGATGAAAAGATGCGAAAGCTCGGCCACGTCAGAAAGCTCTGGGAAGGGATCCTTACCTTCAGCGAAGTCCGCGACGTCTTTACGGACAAGCCCGTGCAACCCAAGGAATATGACGTCGATCATTTTATTCCATGGTCCTTCGTCATGAACGACGAGCTCTGGAACCTGATGCCGATGGACTCCTCCCTGAACTCCGTAAAGAGCAACAAGCTTCCCAAGTGGGATCCGTTCTTTATCCGCTTCGTGGATAACCAGTTCCTCATGTACCGCATGATCCATGAGAAGGATGCCATCCGGAAATTGTTTGAAGCATGTTACAGGGATAATCTGCATTCAATATGGGCTGGACAGGAGTTGTACCGGAAAGGAAATTCCAAGGAGCAGTTTTACAACGTGCTGCAGAAGAACATGAGGCCGGTGTATGATTCCGCGAGAAGGCAAGGGTATGAGGTGTGGGGGAAGTCGTAAGTATATTGGATAATGCTATATATTAGCCATAGTTTGGAAGAATTGGAACCATTTTAATCATTCACTAAAGAAAGGATGATGATAATATGGAAAACACTAGCATAGACACGGCATATGAAAATATTAGGAGGAGACCGATTAGAATGGCGATATGTTATGATTTTGATAAAACATTGTCGCCAGATGATATGCAAACGTTTACGATTATTCCTTCTTTAGGAATGAAAAAAGAAGATTTTTGGAGGCATTCAAATACTTTAGCCAAAGAGAATCTCATGGATAATAATCTTGCATGGATGTATGAATTGATTTCAAGGTCAAAAGTCGAAAGACAACCTATTAAGAAGGAGTATTTTAATGCCATAGGTAAGAAGGTTCCTCTTTATAAAGGTGTTAAAGAATGGTTCGATAGAGTAAACGAGTATGGAAAAAGGCAAGGTATAGAGATAGAGCATTACATCATTTCTTCTGGATTAAAAGAAATTATAGAAGGTAGTGTAATTGCTACCAAATGTAAGAGAATATATGCTTCTTCATATTTATATTCGGTGGATGGAATAGCAGAGTGGCCAGCGCAAGCGGTTAATTATACAAATAAAACGCAGTATATTTTTAGGATAGCCAAGGGAATATTCGAAGAATGGGATGAAAGTGTAAACAACACAATGGCGGATGAGAAATTGTATATTCCGTACGAAAATTTCGTTTATATAGGTGATAGTGCTACGGACATACCGTGCATGAGACTGGTAAAGAGTAAAGGCGGATATTCGATAGGGGTTTATGATCCGGAGAAGGGTATTAAAGAAAAAGTTCTTCAGTTATATGCCGATGGAAGAATTAGTTTCTATGCGCCGGCAAATTATTGTGCTAGAAGTAAACTAATGGAGTATATGAAGGAAATTATTGACGAAGTGGCGGCTAAGGAGCGTATAAAGACGGAACGGATTATTATGAAACAAAGTTCTGATTTATATAAGCTTACAACACAAATGAATTATTTGATAGAAAAATACCCCAGTTTAATATCGGCAAAGGATAGGAAAGAAATAGAAAAAGAAATAAACAAAGTCAAAGGTTTTTTGAAGGAAAACTGATTTTATTATAGCTTTAAATCGGTAAAATGATCCAAGCATACGAAGACGCGAATAATCTGTAGAATCTAATCTTTGCCATGGAGGATAGAGAATGAAGAAACTCCCAAATGGTCTTTATGAAAAAGTGCTTTCGGTTAAAATGGATGAGGCATTGAGTGGTATTGGCGAAGAAAGTAAATATACTGAAAGCATTGGTGCTGATGAAGCACCCTCCATTCTTGCGGCATACTTGGAAAAGGTTATTAAAGCTGGCCTTGAGGTGATACAAGAAAAAACGGATAATGTCTCTAAACAAGTTGAGTTGGTTAATAAAATCATTGGTATGGTAAATGCTTGTACCGATGGGGCGGAAGAAGATATTGTTTCGGAAAAAGCAGAGCAGTTAAAAGCAATTCTTCAGGATGCTCCGCTAACCAGTCTGACGAACAGAACGGCAAGGAACTTAGTTAGACCAGAGACCTCAATAGCGATGAGTTCTCTGTTTACAGGTGCGCACAGAGAACCTAATTTGTATACGGAAATTAATAAAGAAATTGGTTCCTGCAATCGCATTGACATGATGGTTTCTTTTATTCGCTGGAGCGGTGTACGCTTAATCATGAAAGAGTTGCAGGAGTTCACGGAATCCGGTCACTCACTCCGAATCATCACGACTTCTTATATGGGCGCCACGGAGTTTAAGGCGATTGATGAATTATCCAAACTAAAGAATACTGAAATAAAGATATCCTATGATGGAGAGAGGACCAGATTACACGCAAAGGTTTACGTATTCCACAGGGATACTGGGTATTCAACGGCATATGTTGGTTCATCAAACTTAACGCAGCCGGCTATGACTAGTGGATGTGAATGGAACGTAAAATTCACAAAACAGGATTCGCCAGACGTATTCGATAAGGTGGAAGCTTCCTATAACGGATATTGGAATTCTGGAGATTTTGAAATATATGACGCATCCAAGGCTGACATGCTTAGAGAAGCATTGCAGCACCAGCGCGGTAAGGGGAAATACAGTGGCCTTAAGAGGGCGTATTTTGTTGAGGCGCGCCCATATCCTTATCAACAGGCAATTTTGGACAGACTAAATGCGGAACGAGAAATCCGTGGTTCTTGGAAGAATTTAGTGTCTGCGGCAACGGGTACTGGAAAAACGATCATTGCGGCGTTTGATTATAAAAGTCAAGTGGCAAGGCTTGGTTATAGACCAACGCTTCTATTTATTGCGCATAGAAGAGAGATCCTAGAACAAAGTATTGAATGTTTTCGAGAAGTTCTTGGTGACTCTGAATTTGCTGATCTTTACGTAGGCTCTTATGAACCTTCTCAGTATAAGTATCTTTTTATTTCCAACGATATGATTAATAGCAGGGATTTCATGGGTGTGTTGAATCCTGATTTCTATGAGTATATTGTGTTCGATGAATGTCATCACATTGCAGCGAAAACATATCAGAATATCCTCGAATACTTTAAACCCAAAATTTTGTTGGGACTTACGGCAACACCATACCGTATGGATGGCGTCGACATTTTGCAATATTTTAATAATCGTATTGCAACAGACATATCCTTAGCGGATGCCATTGACAGAAAGCTACTTTGTCCATTTCAATATTTTGGCGTGGCGGATGACGTGGATTTGAGTGAGTTGAGATGGACCCGTGGAGGATATGAAAAATCTGAGCTGCTAAATGTTTACGTATACAGTCGAGAAATAGCTGATAAGCGAGCTCGGTTGATCATTCATTCCTTGAATAAATACATTGATGATATTGAGCGCCTTAAAGGTTTGGCGTTCTGTGTATCCGTGGAACATGCCAAGTATATGGCTGAGAAATTTAATGAAGCTGGAATTCCTTCAGAAGCACTTTCGGGACAGACATCTGATAAAGACAGAATTGCAGCAAGAAATAAGTTGGAATCTGGAGCGATTAAACTGATTTGCGTTGTTGATCTGTATAACGAGGGCATAGACATTAAACAAATAAATACGGTTCTTTTCTTGCGCCCTACGGAGAGTTTGACGATCTTTTTGCAACAATTAGGAAGAGGATTACGTCTCGCAGATGGCAAGGATTGTTTGACTGTTCTTGATTATGTGGGACAGGCAAATAAGAAATATAATTTTGAAATGAAATTCAGAGCTTTGCTACAGACCAGCAATCAAGGCGTAAAGAGGGAGATTGAAGCCGGATTCCCTCATCTGCCAAGAGGCTGTTTCGTGAGCTTGGAACGCAAGGCTAGAGATATCATTCTTAGCAATATCAGAAATGCCATTACGGAAAAAATGGGTATCTTGGATAGACTCCAATCGTTTGAGTTCGATACGGGAAAACCGCTTACGTTTGCTAATTTTATTGATGCTTATGACATGACGCCACAGGCATTTTATGCGCAAAGATTCAAATGGACTTTTTGTGATGCGTTGGAGAAGGCGGGTCTTTCAATTGATCTACCAGAGAATCGTGATCAAGATGCTTGGAAAAAGATATATAGGTTTACGTCGATAGATGATATTGCGTTCTTAAATTATATGATTCAAGAGCTGGAATCTGGTCAAGTTCACTGGAATGTCAGTGAACGGGAAGTGGGATATTGGAAGATTATGTACGCCTCTTTGTATGACGATAAGGAGAAAACCGTTTCGGACGGGCATGTTATTCAAGGCGTGCGGTTCTATTTTGAAGACAATCCCCGCATGAAGAAAGAGATATACGAGTTGTTTTTATACCTTCGAGATAAGATTGATTTTATTGCAAAGGAGATGCGTCTCCCATATCCATCCGCATTAAAGGTTCATTGTACTTATACTAGAAGACAGGCATTGGCTACTTTGGACAGTTGGAGCATATCTTCCGAAGGAATGTATCGAATTCCCAATAAAAAGACTATGTGTCTGTTTGTGACACTGAATAAGGGGAACACTTATTATTCTCCCACGACTTCATATCACGATTACTCCATAAGCGATAAGATGTTTCATTGGCAGTCGCAGAATTCGACTTCGGATACTTCGATAGTTGGTAAACGCTATATTAATCATGTCGCAGAAGGTGAAAGCATTTTATTATTTGTGAGAGAGCAAAAAGATGGAATAAATGGTTCCGTACCTTTTACGCTACTTGGAAAGGCGAATTACGTAAGCCATACCGGAAACAAACCTATGAGTATAATATGGGAGCTGGAGGAGACAATACCGGCAAAGTATTTGCCAGTTACGGATCAGCTGGGGATAGGGTAGATGCTATAAGAATGCAGCCTCAAATGAGAAACAATGGTATCATTGCTGCAGATCACTTTGAAGGAGGATTTCATATTGAAACATTAAACATGTGTTGTAAAACATGGATTGGAGATTCCTTGTCTCGTGGAGGATTATGGTACATTTCGTGAAATGATGAAAAGACACGAAATGTTTTTAGATAATTTGTTTTGTTGGTGACGGAGGTCTGCATGGAAAACACAAGAGGTCAAAAATGGAGTCGTGAAGAAACAATTCTGGCATTTTACTTGTATTGTAGGACAGCCTTTGGAAGAATTGGGAAAACGAATCCAGATATAATCGAGCTGGCTAATTTGCTGGGAAGAACGCCCAGTTCAGTTGCGTTAAAAATGCATAATTTGGCGCACTATGATCCGGAGTTGAGAAAACGAAATGTCACAGCGATGGCTCATGGGAGAGCAAGTTAGACGGAGAGATTTTCGAAGAATTTGCGGCAAATGGTGCTGAATTATCGTATCAAGCACAATTGATTAAAGCAAGGATGAAGAAAATTGAATTAAAGGAAGTCATGGATTTTGGTGATATAGAGGGGATGTCGAAAGGCGAGTATAAGGAAAGATTGCTAAAAACCAGGATAGGCCAATATTTCTTTAGAATGGCTGTTCTGAATTCATATAAAAATCATTGTTGCATTACTGGATTGTCTCAAACGGAGCTGTTGATAGCGAGTCATATTAAACCTTGGGCTGACTGTGATGATAAGACAGAGCGAACGAATCCGCAGAATGGTTTGTGTCTTAATTCGCTTCACGATAAGGCGTTTGACAAGGGGCTAATAACGTTAAAATCAGATTATACGATAGTAATATCCTCAAAACTAAATCAGATGGAAATGGACAAGAACACTCGGGATTGGTTTTGGAGATATTCTGGTCAAAAGATTATAATGCCAGAGAAATTCTTTCCGGGGAAAGAGTTTATAGAGTATCATAATGATGTCATATTTCAAGGATAAACCTGAAATGATTGAGTATTTTACTAGAGTTTTCTGCACTTGATAGAACTGGATATAAGTTACGCTATAAGGAAGAGTTGCTGGATCAATATGCTTATAAAACAAGAATAAAGAATTAAACATAGGGGCAAAGCGGGAGTGGTCAAAATGATGGATGAAGATGAAGAAATTTTAGACTGTATGCTGGAAAGTGATTATGAGGCAGAAAAGGCTAATTGCATAAAACTCGTCGAAAGCTTTCAAACAACAATGTATGACGGATACAAAAGAATGTTTCCGGTATGTTTATTATCTCGGTTATGGATCAAAGTTTTTTTGAAAGAAATGGTAAATATACAGTGCCTTCCTGATAAGGAAGAATATATTTCGATACGCAGAGAAAATGAGATTTATGAAATCACATTATCAATTACATTATCAAATGCGAAGGGAAAAATGACTTGGATGGTTCCTTATCCTATAAGCATCAATAAAATTCAACAGTTTATTGTGGCAAATAAAATAAAGCCCCAAACATTGGTCGTAGGAGATATAACAGGATTATTAGCGCCAGAGCGGTTAGAAGAATTAAAAAAAGAAATCAAAGAGTGTCGGAATGATTTGTTGGCTCCAATAAAAAAGGATAATCCCATTATCATAATTGCATCGAAAGATATTGTTGGATCGCCTTATCTAATAAACGGAAATCACAGGGTAGTAAAAGCTATGATGTTAGGAAAAGAAACGGTAGAAGGTTATATTTTTAAAGCGAGTATTTGCGAAATTTGCGGTATGACAGAAGGGTACACGATGATATACAAAATGATGCGAAAATTATATGCACGAGTTTATGGAGTTGACAGAAATCAATTATATAGGTATTTAGTTTAAGCCAGACTCATCGTATTTGTCGCGTTTTCCCAAATTGCAAGAACTACAAAGGGTTCTTAGGTTCGACATGATTGTTCGACCGCCTTTACTAACAGGGAGGATGTGATCTACATGGAGTTTCACCCCATCAGCTTGTCCGTGACCACAAATCTGACAACGAAAACCATCTCTTTTCAGTACGCGATATCTTAGATCATCTGTCATAA
Source organism: Acetatifactor sp. (assembly GCA_024693365.1). Lineage (GTDB taxonomy): Bacteria > Bacillota > Clostridia > Lachnospirales > Lachnospiraceae > Acetatifactor. Next base: position 99,142 of record JAILLF010000044.1, read on the forward strand.
GTGAGCGTTCATATTGAGGACCGTATTTTGAGAGGTCAATCGGATTTGTGTATTGAGCTTGATTGATTTCATATTTCTTAATGGCTTTGGTAATGCATTCGTCATCATATGTTTTGAAGGTGCTTCTGTGATTCCTTCCTTGAGGAGAAAGGTAAGAGATATGGCATTCAATTGTACATTTGCAAACGGGTTGCTGTAACTCATCATACTTTAACAAACTATTTTCTATTTCATGAAATTTTTCTACAGGTATTTTAACTGTGAGAGCATCTTCAACCGCAGTATTGATATTAATGTGGGAAACTTCATCACAATATGATGCATATAATTGAGCGTTCTCGTTTGCTTTTTTTTTGATATGCTAATATCTCTTGATAATTTTCACAAATAGATTCGTAAAAAAAGGCTTCCATATCATACCGATCATAATCTTTATTTGATTCAAGTCTTCTATGGAATTCCATTGTTTTAGGAATCTCCTGAAATGCATAGCGCGCATTTATGCTTAAAAGCTGTTGATATTTTCTGCTATTTTGTTTGACCAGGATTATGTTATTTGCTTTGAGATTGGATTTGTGTTTGATGATGCAGCGTTTTAGCGGATTTATTGAAAAGATAATAGCTACTAGTAAGACAAAGAGAATCCAGGAGAATAACTTGTGATTTTTATAGAAATCAATTACAAAAGTTAAGCATTTTAAGAACGGTTCGGATTCTAGAAAAATGAGAAGAACAAAAACAAGAAATGGAGATAAAGATTTCAGATATGTTTTAGGGGCTTTATTATTTCTCATATTATTATCCTCATATTGAATCGAAAACCATGTTTTGTAAATGATATAATAATGTTAATATAGTATATCATACAATTGGAGAATACGGCAATTGAGAAATCAAAGTTTTCAAGGCTTTTTCGGAGCTTTTATTGTTTGAAACTGAAGTGGATAGAGATGATTTTAATATAGTTAAACTATAAAGCTTTATCCACGATGCCTATAATTATTTTATGCTAATTTGATTTACAAGGGAGTAAGTGTCGATGAATTCGGTTTGTAAAGAATTATTCCGGGCTATTCATGAAGGAAAATGGCTAAAAATCGAATATCGTAATAAAGCTGGTGACGTTACTAACTACTGGATTGGGATAAAGTCTGTTGATGTTGGCAAAAGGATGCTGGTGGTCGATGGATTACATCTGGGGTTTTATTCTTTGGAGGAACTTCGGATATATATTGATTCCATTCAAACGGCCGTAATCATAGATGGCACTTATTGTCCGATTAATAAATCATTAGTTGAAGATATTGCGATGCACCCTGACAAGTATAAAACGCTCTTCGACAATGTCGTAAATCTGAAGATTCTGAATTATCTTGAGATGTGTAACCGGCTTGATACGACCCCGTATTTTACTGAATATGAGCTGATAAAGTTTTTGGATAGGGATTCATTTAGCGCCAAAGAGTATACGCTTAATCGAGCACAGTTTGCTGAGATAGTTAGAAACTTTTCTATTAGGGCAGATAAGAAAAAGAACGCTACTCAGACTGGAAATATACGAGTTAAGCAGCTTGCGATGAATGTGCTAAGTATCAACACCAAGAAAGGACTTTATCCACTTGCGTACAAAAAACTGAATCTTGACGTGAAAGCGGCTAAAATGGTTCCGGAAGAATCAATTACGATTTGCACGGAGTTCATGATAGATGGAACTCACAAGGAGAATATAAGAAAGTATCTCGATGCAGATGATTATGAATTGCTTGCTGATTACGAAAAAAATCAGGAGCTTATAAAAAATGCAATAACGAAATATACTGCAGGAAAAGCGATCGTAGATGACATGCCGTATGTTATTGGTATTGGCATGGACATAATAGTTGATCTTCATAAAGAATATCAGGCTATTGTAGAAATGTATGAAAAAAAGAATGTTACGTTTCCTGTCAAAGCATTTTTTGGAGATCTTCTTGAAAAGCCACGAAGAATCAAAAGTTATCCAATAGCATTGATAGATAATAAGATCAATCTCGATCAGCTTCTTTCGATAAACAAAGCAATGCAGTATCCGACGGCTTACATTCAGGGGCCGCCCGGAACTGGGAAAACCAATACTATAATGAATACTATTGTGACTGCTTTCTTCAACGAGCGAACAGTCTTATTTGTATCTTACAATAATCACCCGATTAACGGAGTTTTTGACAAACTCCGTAGTCTGAAATATAAAGATAAAACCATTCCGTTTCCGGTACTTCGATTGGGGAATACGGATAAAGTAAAAGAGTCCTTACGCTATATTCGTGAACTATATAAGCAGGTTGAAGCGATTAACATTTTCGAAAAGACGCTTGATAAACGAAAAGATGATCGGAAGGAACGAGCAAAGCAATTGACAGAACTTCTGAAAGTCTATGAGGACTATATAGACTTGAAAGAAAGAAAAGAAACCTTAAATAGGCTTATAGAGTATCATGATCAAAGTGCTACGTCAGCGGCTCTGTTTCCGTTTGAAATGGATCTTCAAGGAAGACAGATGAAGCAGATCGATGATGCTATTTCAGCCAAGCCGAAGGTAACGGAAAATGATGCATTAAAACTTTTGGACAGAAATGAAGAAGAGTTTTTACAGTATCTCTATTATGTTTCGGCTAAATACGTAAAACGACTTAGTGAAGAGAAATATGCTGAATTGAGGGGCATCATCAACAATGAAGATAGCGATGCGGCAGTTCAGGCGCTTAATAAATACATTTCGGAATCAGATAATGTTAGGAAGCTCCAAAGGATCTTCCCGGTGATCATTACTACGTGTATTTCAGCGCATAGAATCGGAAAAGCGGAACCGCTTTTTGATATGACGATAATGGATGAGGCAAGTCAGTGTAATACGGCCATGTCATTGATTCCAATCATCAGAGGAGAAAATCTGATGCTGGTCGGTGACCCGCAACAGCTGAATCCGGTTATTTTGCTTGATGATTTTACTAATCGTCGTCTGATGAAGGAATATAGTGTTCCGGAAGAATATAATTACAGAACGAATTCGATATATAAGGTTTATCTTGCAAGTGATTCCGTCAGTGACGAAATTCTGTTGCATAACCATTACAGGTGTGATCCGAGAATCATTGGTTTCAACAACAAAAAGTACTACAATTCATTACTGAGTATTCAAGCGTAAGCTGTCATTCATGAGTACTGCACATCAAAACACCCTGCATTTCTGCAGGGGTTGAGAAGTGTTTTACATATTCATTTGTTCCTTGAAAAAGTTAAGACTTTTTGTACTTGCTGGGGCATTCCTTTTGAACTCGGTCT
>JAILLF010000004.1 GCA_024693365.1 Acetatifactor sp.
TTCTACAAGCGGTGCCGGATGGAGCAATTGAGCAGGCGGGAGCTTGCTCACAAGCCTGCTCATATTGCGAACAGACGATAGCGCGACAGCGCGACACCAGCCTAACGCAAAGCGTTAGGCTGGTAGGCACCGCTTAACAAATTCCAATTTGACGAACTAACCAGCCCCACAAACCCCAATTTTCTAAGCTCGACAACTTCTCTGAACCCCGATTTCCCGAGCGTTTGGTATAATTCCGGGAGCGTTCAAGAAAAAATCCCCTGCAAAGCTTCCAAGGGCTGCAGGGGGGATTATCAATACAACTTCAAGAAAAAATCTTCAATACAATTCATCTCGGCAGATATACTTGAAATGTGGTGCCTCGTCCCATTTCAGAGCGAACGGTGACGTAGCCGCCCTGGCCTTCGATGATCTGGCGGGTGAGGTAGAGGCCAATGCCAACGCCGCTTTGCTCGCGCACTTCGCTTCCGCGGTAGAAGCGCCCAAAGATGAGGGGCTGTTCCTCCTCTGGGATACCGATGCCCTGATCAGAAATGCTAATACAGGAAAACATCTCGTATTCCTGCATGGAAACAGTGATCTCGCTTCCCTCCGGCGAATACTTCACCGCATTGTCCAGAAGGTTAAACACGGCTTCCTGCGTCCACTTGGGATCATATTTCGCAACGCACGCCTGCTTCTCGCCGCGGAGCGAAATCATCCCGGCATCAGGCTTCTCTTCGCATAACAAATCCTTCCCGGCATCAGGCTTCTCTTCGCATAACAAAACCTTCCCGGCATCTGACTTCTCTTCGCATAACAAAACCTTCCCGTCGTCCGGCTTCTCTTCGCATAACGAAACCTTCCCGTCGTCCGGCTTCTCTTCGCATAACAAAACCTTCCCGCCATCCGGCTTCTCATAACAAAGCGAAATCTTCTTTGCGTCCGCCTTCGGGCGAATCTGCCCAAGCGCCGCTTCCACCATGGGACCAAGGTCATTTTTCACTTGCGTCAGCTGGATCGTGCCGGCCTCCAGGCGCGAAGTTTTCACCAGCGACTGGATCAGAAAATCCAGCTTCTCTGACTGCTGCCGGATCTCATCCACAAGCTTTCTGCTCGTCTCATCCAGGTTCTGTTCCCGCAAAAGATCCACATAAAGAAGAATGTTCGCAAGCGGCGTCTTTGTCTGATGGGAGACATCGGAAACCATCTCCTGAATCCGCCCCTGCTCCTCCTTCGTTTTCTGATACGCCAGCTTTGATGAGGTCAGATAACGATACCATTTGGCCTCCAGCCTCGACAGTTCGCTCTCGTCATAGGACGACTCCGCAAACGTGCCGTTGATCCCTTCTTCCAGCATCTTGTCCAGCCGCTCAAGAAGCTTCTTTTGGCTGATCATTCCTTTCTCCTCCACGCGTATCCTATTCCATAAACCGTCTGAATCCAATCATTTGCATTCAGCTTCTTCCGAAGACGCGCCACCGTCACTGACAGGGCGTTTTCATCCACGTATTCCGCGCCATCCGTCCAGATTCTGTCCACAAGAAAATCTCTCGTAAGCGTCTGTTCCGGATTCTGCACCAGCAGGCGAAGGAGCCTTTGCTCCGTCTTGCTGAGTTCCACGGCGTTTCCTCCTGCCGTGAAGACCATTCTTTCAAAATCAAAGCAATAGTCACCGTCCTCGTAAACGTCCTTCTTCGGTGTCTCCGCCTTGCGAAGGAGCTTCTCGATCCTGGCCCGAAGCACCATCAGACTAAAGGGCTTTGTCACGTAATCGTCCGCGCCCAGTTCAAGGCCTCTAACTTCATCCGTCTCCAAATCATTTGCCGTGAGCATGATCACTGGAACGTGCGAAGTCTGTCGGAGCTTTTTTAAGAAATCAAAGCCATTTCCGTCCGGAAGATTGACGTCCAAAATGATCAGGTCCGCCTTCTCTCCCTCCTTATAATCTTTCAGTTGAAAACACTGATGAAACGCGAGGTCATCCCTCTTTAGCGCCATGGCGATGCCATGATTTAACGCTGCGTCATCCTCGATAATCACTATGTGCTTCAATTTGACACCCCTCCGTCAAAATATTGGAAACGAAGACTTTGCATTATTTAATCCTTCTCCCGGTAGAGCAGGCCGAACGTGCCGGGACCGCAGTTTACGGCAATCGCAGGGGACGCCTGTTTGAAAATAATCTCGTCGAACTTCATCTTCTTCTCGATCTGCGCCCGGATCCAATCCACGTCGCGCTTGCCAAGTCCCACGTAGGTCACGAAAAGAATCCGCGTATCAATGGCCTTGCCGGAAGAAAGAATGGAATTGATATATGCCCTCCAGGCACTTTCGCGGGAGCCGAAGAACGTCCTGCCGACGCCCATCTTGCCCTTCCTAAGTCGCAGGACGGGCCTGCCCATAAGGGATTTCACTATGTTGGCGATGCGGTTGCTGACCTGACCGGTACGCGCAAGGAAGTCAAGATTATCCACGATAAAGCTTGTGTGGATCTTCTTTTGAACCTCAGAAAGCCGCTGAATGATCTCCTCGGCGCTCTTTCCCTCCTCCGCCAGTCTGCAGGCTTCAATGGCCAGAAGCCCCTGACCGCTGGAGAGATGGGCAGAGTCAACGACAAACACGTTGTCAAAGGACTTTGAGGCTTCTAGGGCGGCACCATAACCCGTGTTCTCAATCTTGCTGGAAATGGAGACGTGAATCACGTTATTCGCATAGGCCAAAAGCTTTGCGAAGAATTCCTCCGCATCCTTAACGGCAGGACCCACGGGCATTACCGAGTGCGCCGGATCCTCCATGTATTTTAACACGCCCCGGGTCTCAATCTCTTTGCCGTCCTTGAAGACGCCGTCCGCAGTCTTTACCCTGTGGGGCAACACCGAAATCCCATACTTTTCAATGATTTCCCCAGGCAGGTCGGCCACGCTCTCCGTGGTGATCACAACGCTTTTACGCTGCTTGTTTGCATTCATCCAGGAAATGGTTTCTTCCGCAAGATCCGTCCTGTGTCCCGTAATGCGCACGCGTTCCTTGGGAAGGAACTGATAGAGTTCGTTCTCAAGTTCCTCGCCGCTGACAGGCTTTGAAAGGTAACCGTCAAAATTCTCTTTCGCATAGAGTGCCTTGCTTTCCTCGTCCGCGTTGGCAGTCAGGATCACGACGCTGGTCTCCCTGCACCTGCCGCCCGTCTGTTCCTTAATCTTTCTGTGGCATTCAATGCCGTCCATCTCAGGCATCAGGTGGTCCATGAAGATCACGTCATACTTCACGTTCAATGTTCTCTTCAGCGCTTCGGCGCCGCTGCGCACCGTATCTATCCTCACCTTCGTGTCCCGAAGCAGCTTGGACACGACCATAAGGTTCGCTTCATTGTCGTCAACCACAAGGATCCTGGCCTCCGGCGCTTCAAACTTGGGAACGTACTCCGGCCTTGTCTTTACGTCAATCTTCGAGAAATCATATTCTCCCACGTTTCCTTCCCGCTCAACCCTTTGCGGGATTTCGATGATGAAGGTCGAACCCTTTGTGTAAACACTGTTGACGGTGACCTTTCCGCCCATGAGATCCACGAGCTGCTTCACGATGGAAAGGCCCAGTCCCGTACCTTCAATGTGACGCGTTGCGTTCTCGTCCACGCGCTTAAATGCTGAGAAAAGATAAGGGATGTCCTCCGTCTTGATGCCAATGCCCGTGTCGGAAACCGTGTAGATCACGTTGCAGACCTTGTTCTCTTTCCTCTCACATTGCACGGAGAGTGACACGGTGCCTTCCTTGGTGTACTTGATGGCGTTGTTGAGCACGTTGATGAGGATCTGCTTCACCCGGACCTCATCGCCCACAAGCTCTGCCGGAACGTCAGGCGATACGTCAACGTGAAATTCCAGCTTCTTTTCCTTTGCCCTGATCCACAGCATGCCGACAATGTCCGAAAGCATGTTGCCGGAACGGTAAGGCGCATAGGTGAGTTGCATCTTGCCGGACTGGATCTTTGACATGTCGAGAATGTCATTGATGAGATTGAGAAGGAGCTTACCTGCGGCCTTGATGTTGGCGGCGTCCTCTGCAACCTCTTCGCTTACGTTCTCGCGAAGGATCATCTCGTTCAGTCCGATGATGGTATTGATCGGCGTCCGGATCTCATGGCTCATGTTCGAGAAGAAACGGTTCTGCGCCTTGTTGAGCATCTCAATTTCGTCATGCTGCCTTGCCGCCGTCACGATCTGTTTGTGAAGCCGGTACTTGGTATAGAGCATGGTCACGCCCATGGCGATCTGGAAAACCGAGAAAACGACGAAATTTACGGAATTGGTAAAGCTATATTCCCAACCGAAAACCGGTGCCGAAAAAAGCAGGAAGATCATTGCGGCATTGGACAAAAGCGCAATGAGAATGTACTCCAGCGGGTTCAGGTACACGCAGAGGGGAACGATAAGGGATACCGTCATAAAGATCGTCGTGTCCATTCCCTTCCGGACCATCAGATTCACAAATGCGAGTCCTATGGCCCACGCGTACGTGAACGATCCGATCACGGCATTCACGACAAACACGGTGCGATATCGGTTCTCATAATCCAGCGCCGCGCGTCTGGCGTAGATAAACCACAGGATGCTTGCGGCAAAAAGGATCGCATAGCAAATGCGGTGATAGAAAACCGTCTCTCCAAACAGATCCGGTCTGACAAACGACAGAAGCAAAAAGAGCAGACACATGATGAAGGTGATCGACAGCATGACGTGCGTTGGCCTAAGTGACCCGTAGTATGCGGACTTTACGGCTTCGCGATCGTGTTTGAAGGGCTTGAAAAGATAATCAAATAACTCTTTCACTTGTTACGCACCTCCATCATTGAAAATAGTCTTCATCTTGCGGCTCAAACTCCAGGATCTCGTCATCCTCCCCTAAGCCGGCATCCAGCAATTCCTTCACGTCGGCAGCCATACGGGAATAACGCTTGATCACTTCTTCGTGATGTTCAAGGATGAAGTCTTCCTTGCCTTCCTTTGCGGCCATCTCAAGCGCTTTTGCCTTCTCAGAAAGCTCCGTCATGCCAATCATCTTGGCAGTACTCTTCAACGCGTGGACAAGTATCTCATAATTGTGCCAGTCGCGCTCGCCAAAGAATTGTTTCATGGAAGCCGTCTTCTCCGCCGCTTCGGACGCAAACTGGGCCAGGAGCGATTGATAAAAATCCCTGTCGCCCATGCAGTATTTGATGCCTGCGTCGGTATCGATCCCGCTCTCCTTCAGCTTTTCGATCACGTCCTTTTCGATGACGGCCTCTTCCGCCGGTTCCTCGATTTCCGTGGCCTCGTCAGGCACGTCCTTTTTATATTCCTTCGCAAAGGATATGGCAGATTTCGGCAACACCTGTTTCAGGACGCGCTCAAGCTCTTCCACGTCGACGGGCTTGCTGACAAACCCGTCGAACCCTTCCGCCAGAAACATCTGCTTGGCGGAGCTCATGGCATTCGCGGTAAGCGCAACGATCGGTATGGATCCGTTTAATCCGGTGACGTCCGTCCGGATCCTCTTCATGGCCTCCACGCCGTCCATGCCGGCCATCATGTGATCCATAAAGATAATGTCAAAAACTCTCTCACGGCAGATTTCAATGGATTCCTGGCCGGAGGTCGCCGTCCAGATTTTCATGCCGTAGCGTCTGAAGATGCTCTTTGCAACGACAAGGTTCATGGACTCGTCATCGACAACAAGGGCCCTGACGCCGTCACAGCGCAGCTTCTTTTCCGCTTCCTTCTTGTCACCGAGGCTGGAGTTCAGGATGGAGACGACGGGGAAGCAATAGAACGGCTTCTCAAGTACTCTGACGTTGCTGTTCTTTGGAAGCACAAAATCACCGTTGGCAACAACCGCTACAACCATTTCCTTCGCAAGTTCTTCGATCAATTCAATGTTCTTGTCATATTCCTCTTCCGCCACAAAAAGGTGCGTCAAATGAAGAGTCTCTCGCAAAAGCCTCAAGTTGTCCGCATTATTTACGCGGTGCATCTGGACGCCAAGTCCCTTAACGATGTTAAGAACCATGGAATTATAATAATCCCTGACGGCAGGGGTGGCATACTTTTCGAATCTAAGATATGCGCCGAGACAGAGCTGGTCGGGATTTGCAACGGACATGCAGCTGGTCGCGTCAACCACCTTCTGCGGAAGGCTTACGTGTACCGTCGTGCCGACGCCTTGCTTGCTCTCGATGGTCATGAAACCGCCGAGAAGCGATACGAATCCGGAGGTGATCGCAAGGCCAAGGCCAAGCCCTCCGCCCATTCTTGCCCGTCCCGAGTCCACCTGATAGAAGCTGTCATAAACTCTTTCCAGCTCATATTCCGACATGCCGATGCCGGTATCCGTTATTTCCATGCAAAGGTTCACGCCGTATTCCTGCGGCTCGGACGTGATCCTTACGTACACGCCGCCCTTCTGCGTATATTTCAAACCGTTGGAGATCAAGGCCTTAAGAATCTTCTTGAGCTTGGAAACGTCGGAATTCATCACTGCGGGAATGGAAGGATCCACGTCGATGATCAGCTCCACGCTCCTGGACTTATATTGCTTTACGTCGTTTACAAGATCCTGCAGCACGGAAGAAAGCATGTAATCTTCATTGTTCGGAACGGCCCTGTTCCTGTCGATCTCGGAATAATCCAGAATGTCGCTGATCTGCTCCGCAACCTTGTGTCCCGCGTTTCTCACGTTGATCATCTCATCCGTGATCTCTTTATCCACGGATTTTTCAATGCAGATGCCGGTGAGACCGATGATGGCATTCACGGGCGTTCTGATCTCGTGCGATACGTTGGCAAGGAAATCGTTCAGTCTCTCCGTGGCTTCCGTGAGCTGGGCTACTTCGTCGCTGGAGCGGAGCGATACCTGATACCACTTGTCAATAAAGGTTTTTGCAAACTGGCTGATAAACAATACCATGAAGAAATGCAGAATCAGCCTTGTGATCATCAAGGCATCAAAGACTTCGTGCGCCATCACCATCTGGACAATTTCGTAAATCATAGTCACCAGGTAAGTGAACTGGCAGAGCGTGATCAGGCCTTTCTTGCCCGTCATCGTGAAGATGAGAATGATGGCAGCCATGACCAGGGCGAGGTCGAACGTGCTGGTCAGATGAATGCCATAGAAGAAATAAGTGCATGACATGAGAACGGAATAGATCCAAATCCTTACGTTATCCGGCACGTCATGTTGGATGTGAAGAATCCAGCAGACGACGTTGCTCACCGCGATCAAAAGGATCATCCAAAATTCCCAGCCCATGATCAGTGATTCGCCTATGAGGACGGCTGAAAAGATCGCATAGCTGATCAGGACTGTCAGATGTGAAGAATTAAAGACATTATCATTCGCGTCATTCTTAATCATAATCTTGTACCTTCGTTTTTGGCCTTGACAAACTCAGTCGCATACGTGATCCGCAGCTCCCCGTTATGCTTTTCTTCCCAGCCGGCAACAATGTGCTCCGCCACTTTCCTGTAGGAGTCCTCCCTCACGTCAGAGAGAAACACAAAGTATTGTTTTTTGTTGTTTCTCATGAAAATGTCCGACTTGCGAAGGGACTTTCTGATATGAGTTCCAAATTCATCCACAAGATTGGCGTACGCGGCATCCGGTTCGCCGTCAGCAGGGTTCAAGGTGAACAGAACCTTGCAAACCTGAATGTTGTGCCGGATCGCATATCTGATCACGTAACGGTAAACGTACGCAAAGGCTTCCCTGTCCAGCTGAAGCGCCACGTCCGGAATGGAACGCTCCCCCAAAATCTCCGAGATCGCTTTGATGTCGAGTTCCACGTTATCGCCTTCATCAAATGCGTCTTCATCGTAAATCTCATAACCGTGCCTGCCGTATTTTTTCACGTTGTAAAGAGCCTTGTCGGCGAGCTTAAGAAGGGACGTGTAATCGTTGCCGTATCTCGGAACAAAGATCGCGCCCACGGAGGTTCCGAGCGGGATCACCATGTCTTCTCCCATCAGCCGCTTTGCCGCGGCAACCAGGTCGTCATTTAACTTTACCGCAATCTCTTTTACCTGATCCTCCGTCGTCACGCCCGTCGCGAAGGCAACGAACTCGTCACCGCCGATGCGCCCGCACTGGCTTTCGGCCGGAAGACTTTTGCGGATAAGACTGGAAAACGTCACAAGGATCCTGTCACCCATCTCGTGACCGTAGATGTCATTTACAAGCTTGAAGGAGTCAAGATCGATCATCATAAGGCAGCCCGTGGCATTCGAACAAATTCTGGACAATTCCGTCCTCGTCGCAGCCTTGTTCAGAAGCCCCGTCAGCTTGTCCATGGAGGCCTCGCTCCTTAAATCCCGCATCTCCTGATTGCTTGACATGACATTGTCGATGCGCCTCAAGAGAACCTCAGGATTAAAGGGCTTACGGATAAAATCCGCCACGCCAACCTCAAAGCCCCTTGTCTCCGTGTCAACGTCTTCATCCGCAGTGAGAAAAACGACGGGCGTTTTCATAAGACCCTTCCGCTCTTCCAACTCACGCAATTTCATAAGCGTTTCAAAGCCATCCATCTCAGGCATCTTGACGTCCAAAAGAATCAGCTGGGGCATGCCCTTCTCTTCCACGTATTCCAAAAAGGCCTTGCCGGACTTAAGCGCCGTAACGCGATAATTATTCTTGCTTAAGACGTGACCTGCGATCTTCAAATTTGCAACGTCATCGTCAACAACAATGATCCACTTTGTCATTTGTAATCCCCCTTGCGGCGTACGTATGCTTCCTATTGTCATTCGCTTAAAAATCATAGATGATCAGCGTTCCATGCTGCTCAGAATGCTTCACTGCCTGCCAAAGGATGGAAAAGGCAAATTTTGCAAGGGATACCGTGTTGTAAACGTCATGCCTTTCAAGAAACTGCGGCTTTTTATCCTTCCCCCAAATGGCATCCGTCGGATACCCCTCCTCCTCGCTCCACCTAAGAATCGTCTCCTCGTCCGCGTTCCATTCCAGGGAATTAATCGCTTGCAGTTCAACCTTAAGCATGCCTAACGTTGCAAGCACGCGTTGGTGACCCGTCGGCAAAGTATATTGGAACATAAACGCGTCGTTGATTGGAAGCCACCACCCGTCGCAGTCGAATAACGAAAATGCGATGGTTTTCCTCTCCTTAAATCCCTTGTAGATCTCTGAATCGAAAACGTTATAATTCTTTGGGAAGTCTTCCGGCACCTCCTGCCTGGTAAACTTGCAGACGCTATACAGCAAAAGCGCCGCCAAGGCATCCCAATCCGGCTTGTCCGTATAATAAGGCGTCTCATCAATGTCTTCCTTCCACGAAAGTTTTTCCTTAAGATTGTCGCCAAGATTCATGATCAGCTGATCCCGCCAGGCTGTCACGTCCTGCAGGATTTCCTCCGGAGGCACAACTTCCTCGTCCGCCTTCTCGTTCTGCCGGATCATATTGATCTGGACTCCATTTCTCTCGCCCCATTGCTGGACGGCGGTCTTCCAATTTCGCGCATAATATCTTGTAAGCGTTCCGGCATAAATATCAAGTCCCATGTCCCATACCTCCCCTTTACGTTTACTCATCCTCAGCTTTATATATCAAGCACCATCATTTTTAGTGTATCAAACTTGGAAACTACGGTCAATTCCGATTTTATTAACAGTTCATCCGTTTTTTATTATCAGCTCATCCCGTTTTTATTATCAGCTCATCCCGTTTTTTATTATCAGCTCATCCAGTTTTCCACGCGTCCCGCACACTCTGAAGCTTTTATCTCCTCGCCAAACCCGAATTTGTGCGTTTCTACAAGCGGTGCAAGGATGCACCGAATTGGCTGCCGGAAGCTTGTTCACGGGCAGACATATTCGCGTGCAGACTTATAGCGCGACACAGTTGCGGAATTGCGCAGCAATTCTGCAATCCTGAGCGTAGCGAAGGACAAGCCGAAGGGCTTACCAGCGCGACAGCAGCCGAATGCGTAGCATTTGGCTGCTAAGCACCGCAATAAACCCAAATTTCTGGACTCTTTTCGTCCAAATATTTCTTCTTATATCGCCCAGATTGCGTTTTCGCCTGCCAGGCGATAGTATTTCTGCTTTCCAGGGGTAGTATCTTCCTTGGGCCTACCCCTGAGACCAATGTTTTTCGCTTTGCAGGGGTAGCTTTACAGGGAAATGCTTGCCTAAGAGAGAAAAAAAGGCTCCAGGCAAGTGGATATGCGAGGGCTTACTTGCCCGCGCGGCAAATTTGGATTCCAGGCAAGTGAATACGCGAGGGTTTACTTGCCTGCGCGGCAAATTTGGATTCCAGGCAAGTGGATTTGCGAGGGTTTACTTGCCTGCGCGGAAAAATTGATTTCCAGGCAAGTGGATTTGCGAGGGTTTACTTGCCTGTACGGAAAAATTGGTTTCCAGGCAAGTGGATACGCAAGAGTTTACTTGCCTGCGCGGCAAATTTGATTTCCAGGCAAGTGGATTTGCAAGGGGTTACTTGCCTGTACGGCAAAATTGGTTTCCAGGCAAGTGGATTTGTGAGAGTTTACTTGCCTGTTCGGAAAAATTGGATTCCAGGCAAGTGGATATGCGAGGATTTACTTGCCTGCGAGAGAAAAACGGTTTCCAGGCAAGTGGATATGCGAGGATTTACTTGCCTGTACGAAAAAATTGATTTCCAGGCAAGTGGATATGCGAGGATTTACTTGCCTGAAAGACCAATATAAAATCTAAGCAAGCAGAAACAGCCGTAGCCTAAAAAAACTACTGTCTTGCAGGCAAATATATAACAAAAAGTAACACGCTACCGGTTTTTCGACCACGTAGCGTGTTACCTCATTTACATCAAGCGATATTTTAAGTTCAAATATTTATTTGCGTAAAGCCATATTCCCGTTCAGATATTTATTGCGGCAAACCATATTTACGTTCAGATATTTATTTGCGTAAAGCCATATTCCCGTTCAGATATTTATTTGCATCAAACCATATTCACGTTCAGATATTTATTGCGGCAAACCATATTTACGTTCCGAAATTCATTTATACCAAGCGATATCCTTCATACAGTATCCTTATATTACCGAAGAAAAGGAATAAACCGTGATCAGGCAATCATCGAGTATAACATACTCCTTCCAGGTGCCAGTATAATTTCCATCGTCCGAGAAGGTGGTGACAACCGGTATGCCGGAAGGCGTGTCGTAAAGTTCCCACGTCACTTCACAGCCGAATAGGATACCTTTGCCTTCTCTCACCAGCTTTCGTTCGTTCAAAAGATCTTGACCGTCTGCGGTTTGCAAAACCTTCAGGGTTAAGCCGCCGTCGTTGCTTTCATAAGCTTCCGAAACATCAATCAGGCATGGGGTTTTGCTGCCATTTAAATAATATGCCGTAAAATTCTCAGAAAGGGACCAGCCATCCTCCGTGATGGGACGCTTGGTTAACGCACAAGTAACCACGCACTCCTTTTGTTTACCCGGAATCCCGATCATCTCACGAAGGGCATTGACTTCTAATTGGTCTGCCCCCAGCCAACTGATGCCACCGTAGATCGCGTCTTCCCAATAAAGGAAATCTTGGTCATTTTCTTCATCAAAATAGAAAAAGTAATCAAAGACCTGCCCGTCCGTCAAAATACGAAGCATGACGCGATAACTGTAAAGCTCCTTCGACTTGTCCACGCCATTGACTATGAACTCCTCTAGGCCACGACCATCCGTCTTTTTTTCATAGGTCGGCGGACATCCATAGACCGCAAATTCATAGACTTCCACCGCGTTGTGCGCATCCGTCTGAATCGTTGTGAGAAAATTGCATTTACAAACTGGTTCATACTGATAATCCGCCCGAAGTTCCTTAAGAAGCTGCTCCTTGTGCTCACTGATCAGCTTCTTATTATCCTCCAGATATTTTTGGACGGGTATTCTAAAATCATAAGCTATCGAATCGCCATGTTTGACGGCATAACGGTCATAAACCATCACGGATTCTGCCGGAACGTCCTTCTGGAGCGGTGATTGTTTCCAAGTAAAGTAATAATTATGGTATTGATAATACCCATATGCGATATACTGCGTTCCATCGCCGCTGGCCACGGGTCCGTGAAGCCATTCTCCCATGACGTTTTTGATCTCCGAATACGTCATCTTCACGTTGAGATCGCCGCCAATGCCCACGTTAAGCTTCTTTGACTTATTGTTGTAAATAATGAGCGTGTCGACTTCCTTCGAAGCATCAAAATTCTCTCCGCTGTTTTCAAAGCCAAAATAAACCTTTTCGTCAAACGTGAACCCGCCACATGTTTCCGTTTCGTGATCCGGTCCCCAGTACTCGTATCTGTATGGACGATCATAATCGCGGATGACTTCTGAAGCCGCCTTCATAAAATAACTCGTGAGATCACCATACGACATCGGATCCTTGGATAGCTCCGGCACCGGTGTCTGCGTCGGCTCTGGGGTGGGCTCTGCCGTCGGCTGCACGGTAGGTTCCGTGGTGGGCTCCGCGGTGGACTGCGCGATAGGCTCTGTCGTCGATTCCGCAGTCATCCCTGCCGTTAATTCCGCAGTCGACTCTGTCGTATTTTCCACGTCTGCCGCGGATTCCCGGGCTTGCTGCGCGTCTTCCGTTACCCGTCCTTAGACGTCTGCGTTTCTTCCGACGCCAGAGCCTCCGGATTCTTTTTACTCCCGCCATCACATGCCGCCAATAGCATTGCAATGCAGATCATGACCAAAATACTCTTGATCCGCCGGCTTAAGCTCCATGTTTTTAAGTTCTTCATTCCTCTTCGCCTCCCCTACCTGCTCGCAGAATCATTCTCCGCCAACTGGCTCGATTACGCTTGCATCTTATCCGATTCCCTTCACGCCGCTGATCTGGGAAAGCCGGAACAATTTCTCCTTTTCCTCTTTTCTGGTCACGATCCGGACAAAAACCCATTCCTCATCCACTGCCAGAACGGTGCACGTGTTTCCGGGAACGCTCAGGTCACCGTCATACTGATCGCCGCGGAATTCCAGTTCCACGTTCTTGTTAACGCAATCGTCTAAAAGCTTCTTAAGTGCAGTTTTTTCCGCATGCGCGGGACTTCCCTTCATCGAACTCAGCTGATCTTCCAATCTGTTGATGCGCGCCTTGAGTTCTCCAATGCTAAGGAAGGCAAATAAACCGAGAAGCGCCGGTACCCATACAATGTATTCCATTATTCATCCTCCTTTGCAATCTCAATTGAAAAGATGGACGACAGGGGAATCAGCTTCTCTATGTCACCTTTCTTTGTATGAGCAGTAACCCTGATCCAGTTACCTTCAAAGCCCGCCACCGTGCAAACCGCGTTGAGCAGATCGATGTCCTCTTCATCCTCGCAAAAATCAAGTTTGACCTTCTTCCCCTTCATTTCCATCAGAAGTCCGCTCACTGCGGAAGGTACGTGCTTCTCCGCCGACGGATCGCATTCCTCTATTTCATCCTTCAAAAGATAGTCACAGCTGATACCAAGGATCCTTGCGATGTCACCGATCTTATCAATATCCGGCAACACCGTCCCTGCCTCCCAGCGCGATACCGTCTGTCTTGTGACCGCCAGCGCGTCTGCCAGACTCACCTGCGTCATGCCAAGGTCTTTTCGTCTTCTGGCAATTTTATTACCCATTTGATCCATAACAATTCCTCTCTTTCCGATACCTCAACATCTAAATTTTATCATCGGCCCATGGTGCCTTTGATGACGTTATCGTACCGCACTGGGGGGCTTTCAGGCAAGCAATTTGTACGTTCAGAACGTAACGTTCCATGTTACGTTGCCTTATTTTATGCCTGTTTCAGCCATTTGCACTCTTAAAAACGCCCCGAGGCACGTATGCCTCAAGGCGGTTTTGAAATCATGATTTGATCGTTACGCTTGCGACGTACTCCGCGTCATTCGGGATTTCAATCTTCGGGTCGCATATCGTCACCTCTGCCTGTTTTCCCTTTTCCTCCAGTCCCATGACGAAATGACACAGCGCGATTCCCACGTCGAGCTTTTGAAGATCGCCGGTTGCTTCCCCCCCAAATCCTCTGTCTTTCTTTTCATAAAAATGATACTTTCCATCCTTGAAGATAATCCTCCAGGGCTGTTTGTTGACGGCGGAAGGCGCCCACCTTACCAGCTCCAGGATCTCCGCCATCTCATCATCCGGCGTATACGGCTCTCCCCACTTCTCCCGAAAGAAGAGCTTGCTGCCCGAAATGCGGGAATCTGCACCGACCCCCTTGCGCATCAATGCCTCTTTCACGGATTTTTTCGAAGCGGGATAACCCAGGGGACTGATGCAGGGCATCATTTCGCCGGCCTTCACTCCGGCCGCCGCCTCAAACAATTCCCGCTTCATGGTCCCGCCGATCCAGACCGTTCCTATCCCAAGGCTCCATGCATATAAAACCAGCTGCTCAAAGGAATATCCGAAGGCAACGTCGGCATAGGGCTTTTTCTCAACCTTCCCGGCCACGTACAGACGCTCTCCGGAAAGAACCGGGCTTGACAAGCCATGCTCTGCGGCGTCAAGAAGCACAAACTCCACCGGAACGCCAAAAGGATTTGAAATACTCTTTACATAGTTTTCGATTGCATTCAAGTGCTGTTCACTGATCGGATTTCCATCAAACGTGCGAACGCTTTTTCTTCCCTTTATGATCTCTGTCAGACTGTCCATCTCTACCTCACTTATATTGCTTTGCAAACTGTACCGCTGCTGCCAGGTCTCCTTCATTTGGCCTGCCCTTATGAATTCCCTTAAACTCTCCCTTACAGTGAAATTCCTTCTCATCCATCGCGATTCCAACCTTGTCAGCCTCTTCCTTCACCTTTTTGTAGGTAGAATTCAGCATCGCGGCAGACCCAAAATTGACAATCTTGCCAACCTTATTCTTGTCAAGGGAGGCCACAAACCTCCTAACCTCAGGATCAATGTTAAATGCATAATAAGAATTCCCTAAAAACAGATAATCCACGGCTTCCTTAACAGGCTCGCTGATGGGAAGCGCCTCTACCCCAAGCTCCCTCGCCATTGCTTCCGCAAGCCTTTTGGTATTACCGGTCTTGGTGTAGTATCTTACTGCAAACGTCATGACAAATCCTCCTTATAACCGTGCCCTTCTAAAGACTATAACAATGCCTTAATGCACTCTTCCACCTTGCCCATGTCTGCCGTGGGCTCAAAGCGGGCAACAACGTTTCCATCGCGGTCAACGACAAATTTCGTGAAGTTCCACTTGATGTCTGGCTTCTTAGCCCAATCGGGATCGGCTGCGTTAAACATATTCTCAAGAATCGACTTTAGCGCATGCTCGTCAAAGCCTTCAAAGCCCTTCTGTGCCTTCAGATACGTATAAAGCGGCAGCTCATTTTCTCCGTTTACGTCAGACTTCTTCATCTGAGGGAAGGTCGTATTATAATGCATCGTGCAAAACTCATGAATCTCGTCATCGGTTCCGGGAGCTTGTCCTCCAAACTGATTGCAGGGAATGTCAAGGATCTCCAGTCCCTTGTCGTGATAATCCCTGTACAGCTGCTCTATGGGCTCGTACTGCGGCGTAAAGCCACAGCCCGTAGCCGTATTGACAATCAGGATCACCTTACCCTTGCAATCTGCAAGGCTTAGCTTTTCTCCGGTCCTCGTGACAACTTCATAATCATAAATCATTTTCGTTTCCTCCTTTTTTAATTTATTTACCATCCAGGAACAGATACAGCAACCTGTATAATTCCTTTGCATCCTTTTCACTCAGCGGCGAATCCTTGGCTGCCATCTGAAGCGGTATGTCCTTACACTGGTCCTTCAGGGCCTCTCCCGCCGGGGTTATGGAAATGAGCGTGATCCTCTCATCCTCCTTTGAACGCTCCCGGGTAACGTAGCCGGCCTTCTCCAGCCTCTTAAGCAAGGGGGTCAGCGTACCTGCGTCAAGCCTCAACACTTCCCCAAGCTGCCCGACGTTCACGCTCTCCTGCTCCCATAAAACCATCAGGACGACGTACTGCGTATACGTAAGTCCCAGGGGTTTTAGATACGGCGTATAACTGCCGACAATTTTCCTGCTGCATGCATACATGGGAAAACATAATTGATTTTTCAGCAAAAGCTGCTCATATTCCTGTGCCATAATCCACCTCTTGATTCTCGATTGTTACCTTTTGCTCAATTATATTGCGCGCAATATAATTTGTCAAGAAAAATCTTTCACGCAAGACCGCAAGTTCTTTGGTTTACATTAGCGTCTGCTCGTTTATGATCAGGTGAAAATCCAGATTTAAGAATCTGGCTGCCTTGCGACAAAGCAGCATGCGCTCCATGAAGATTTCAAAATATTCACCAATCTCGCCATATCTTGTGTCTATTTCCAGCTTTAGCTTGATTGCCGTATGCTCCTGATTGATCTTTAGGAGGGAAGAAGTAACGGAATAATTCACCCTGTCATGAATGTCATAGTTCTTCTCATCGAAATCCTGCACGCGGCTTCTTCTGACGTCAGACTTATCCGCCAGAATAAGGGCTGCCGCAATATTGCTGACCGGCACGCCGCTCCCTTCGTCGTGATTTCCGATGGCGCGAATGATGGGGGCAATATCCTCCGCGGGAACCCCCATCTTATCCAGGAGATAAAAGGTCATCAGCGCCCCGGACTGACTGTGATCCTCCCGATTGATCACGTTTCCCAGATCGTGCATGTAGGCTGCCGTAAGCGCAAGGTCGATGGTATGGTCATCCAGTCCCAGCGTGTCCAAAATATACCCGGTCCGGTCCACTACCATGCCTATGTGCGCAAAGCTGTGCTCCGTATAGCCCAATGCGTACATGGACTTATTCTGTTCCTCAACGTAAACGTTGACGTCGTGATCCTTCTTTACTTTGTGATATAAGGGAAAGCGCTTTTCGTCATCCTGAACGTTCATAAATGATCCTCCGAATCCAGTTCTTTGTTGCCCCGTCCACTGCAAGCCTTAAACAGGATTTTTCCGGCTACGGCACGTTGACGTAGATATATTCATCCGCAATCTTTATCCTAAGAGGAGCCGTAAACAATGTTTCAACGGGAACTGACCCTGTTAGCTGATAATACAATTCCTCTTTGTCCATTTCCGCAAGCTTTTTGTATTGCTCCCGTTCCTCTTCACTCAGCTCATCCAGCATTCCTTCCTCTTCCGCCTTTTTCAACTCCTCTTTAAGGCCTTGGTAGAATTCTTGGTAGAATTCCGCATACTCCTCGGAATTCAGTTCCAGCTCCGCCCGGTCAATAAAGACGATCTCTTGCTTTCCTGCCTTCAGCTCCAGGTTTTCTGTCCTAAGCTGTGTTTCCTTCCAGTCATTCTCCGTAAACCACTCAACGACCGCTTGACCGGTCACGTCCTCATTGACGTCCACCGTAAGCACAAGCTTTCCGTCCTGTTCAGAAATTTCTGCATCACCAAAATAGCGGACGTAACGGTATTCCACCGGCTCACTTTCCAAAATCGTACCCACGTCCGCCCTGACGGAATACAATCCGTCAAAGGTTGACATAGGAGAAAGTTCTATCCTTTTCTTCTCGCCGGCGGGAACAACGCCAAAATCTCTTCTCCCGCCATTTTCGATCCTGCCTGTCACCACTCCATCCTTGACCCAGCACAGATCATAGATTCTAAGAGAAGCCGTGCCGTCATTGATAATGGTTACGGAGGTTTCATCCTGCAGGAGCCGGGCACTGACTCTGTCGCCCTGGAAATAGAACCCTCCGCAGACTTTCTCCTCTCCGAGCACAATGCGATACTCACCGTTCTTGCGCGGGATGTCCGATATGTCGAATGAGAGCGTAATGTCCCTATAGGCCGGGCATTTCACGCTTTTTATCTTTCTTTCTTCCGATACCTTTTCCCATTCGGTCCCATCCAGACGCTCAACGTAATAGCTGCTGCCAGTGGAAACCTCCTTGTCCGTATTATTCCAGAAAAAGCACTGGATTTCCTGCTCGTCAGTATAACCCCTCATGTTTCCCGGCAGATAATACCGTCTGGAATACATTCTGAAATCGTCAACGCTCTTGTTCGGCGTCATCACGCCATCCACCAGATCCCAAAGGACGACTCCCGCATTTGTCATCTGCAAATGAATGCACTCTTCATGCCTGCCGGCCATGTAAAAATCAAAGCGTCTGCTGCGCGGCGTCATGTCATTGGACATACAGCGCACTTCATAACGCGCACCATTTTCATCCTCATCCTCTGCATCCTGCTTGATGGCATACTCCGGATTGCCGTCACCATTGTAGTCATCCCAGATGAGGTCAAAAGACTTCCCGTATTGTTCCGTGCAGGCACCGGAGCCATCCTTGTAATCGATGGGGGATGAATAGGTCGCCTCCTGAACCGTGCTGAAATAATTGTCATATACTCCGTAGGATTTGCCATTCTCGTCCCACGTCACACCATTCCGGGGACAAATAAAAACATAGCCGATCTGTCCGTCTGCGAGCATAATGGGAGATCCCGCCACTGCCTCCGCGGCCCGCGGTTCGTTTGCCTCCTTCATCAGCTTCTCCAGATTTTCCTTGTCATCATAAAACTCCCAAAACGTGGAATAGGTACCGGTACCTGCGCTGGTTCCGTTCAGATCCTCTGCAAGACCCGCCAGGTAGGCGCCGTCATAGCCCACCACCTCGCAGTGGCCATTCTCATAATGACACCGGACGTAAACCATGGGACCATAGTAATAATGATAGAACGTATCATAGCCGTTCTCGCTGTAAAATGCCGAATCGTTATCCTGGATATCCGTCTTAAAATAAACCGTCGCGCAGAACTCCGTTCCATTCCCAACGTAGCCCTTGGCTTCCAGCGTGGTATGATCCGGCGTATATTCTTTCAACGCGTATTTGCCTTCTTCCGTCTTAAGCGTGTCAAGCCAGGAAAAGACTAGCTTTTCTGCCAAATTAACGTAATCCATGTCCTCCTTCGGTTCATCACATTGTATGGACTGATTCACAAGACGACTGATTACGTCATTCGTCAGATCCTTTGCGGGTGCAAACCGCTCCAGCCGCTCATCATAAGGGTAATAGACATTCCCGATCCGGAGTGCGCTCTGACCGTCAATGTTTACCTTACGGATCTCCATGCTGCTATTCTTTGTTTGGGCCGAAATAGTGAACTCATTCCATGCCTCCGGTGCCTTCACGGGATACATCTGACCGCCTGCCACGATCTCATTCAGGATCCCGGCAAGCTCCTTTCCATTTTCCACGTCGCGGAAGATCGTCTCATCGTCAAACAAAGGCCCCGCCTCGCCGTCTCTGCCAATGACGTCCACGATATCTTTGACAACGCCGATTCCTCCTGATTCTTTACCGTTTTCATCTGAGCTGCTTTCTTTTCCTTCCGTCGTACTGCTAATCTCTTCCCCGTCCCCAGTGGCGGCGGAGCCCTGCCCGTCAGCTACAGATGCCATGTTCGTACAGCCACATAAAAGCAGACACGATAAAATCACCAGACCAAAGCCTCTTGCATGTTTCCACTTTTTTAATAAATTAAATTTCATATATTCCTCCTTTATAAAAGCCAAATGCCATGAAGCAATTTAATAATTATGCCAATCAGAGAAGGCCAGTTCTTCGTCCAAAACGGCATATGCGCCGCACAGAATTGCACAGTCAAAATTGTCCGAACATTGGAAAGAAATCTCCCCGTCACCTAATCCGATATATTCGGGAACAATGTTTTGAAGAAAATAATCAAATCGGAACATCGGGAAAAAGGATCTGAGAATGCTCTCCAAGTGTCCTTTGGGAATGGTACCGTCATTGGGCGTCTCAAGGTACGCGGAAAGGCTATGCAATCCCGTCCTTACGGGATTATAGATTTCGACAATGTCCTCTTCATTACCGTAAATCAGCTTCTCTTCATCTAGTAATCCGTCAATCGCCATGAAATCCGTTTCACAGTTATCCATGTCCGTAAAAACATGAAGTAAAAACGTACCGTTGACGTTATCAAGGTTCTTTTCAACATTTTGGATAAATGTTTTGAAGTATGTGTTTAAGAAAGCAATGAGCTCGTCATCCGAGCACTCCGGATTAAAATATTCCTCTACGATGTCCCATTCTCTTATCTCTTCCAAGGAGTCTTCCATTTCAACCTGTGAATCCTTAAATGAACCGATATAGCCCAGATGAATGGTCCCCCATATTTTTATCTCACCATCTTCAAGATAAATCCTTAGGGAATCGTCCGCTTCACCTGCAGGCTTTTCATTTGAATTAGTATTTATCCATGCCATGTTCTACTCCTTCATGGGCATATCCAAACCCTTTTGCCTTTGCGTCAAGCGTAACGTCATGGATTCCGTCTCCTGACGGTACGTTCCCCTCGTCAGTGCACCCGGCAAAAAGCAGCATCATACCTTCCTCTGGTAATCATTTCTCACAAAATAATACTATCACAGAATCAGGAATTCACGCAACAAGCCTCAATGTAGAATTTAATCATAAAAAAGCCCTTATTTACGGCTAAGCTCCTCCATGGATGCAATCTTACAAACATAGGATGGCTGCTCTTTCAGAATGCCGATGGCTGTCTCCATTGCCTTATCACGGCCCTCCAGAAAATCCGAGAGCATAATCGCAACTGTCTGCTCGTCCGAAATTGTTCTCATTTTGCCATAACCCCCATTAATTCAAAGTCATTCTTAGGCGCCATACTCTTTTTTTGCACTTTCTTCTACAACGTAACGTCCCGCCGAAGCGCATTCACAAACTGTCTCACAAGGTTCGTCTTTTCCTCCCAAAAGGCGATCGCTTCCGGCGTCACCATGGGGTTCTCCTCCTCCTGCTGCCGCAGGGTGTACCTCGTTACGTGATCCAGGCAATCCTCAAATTGCGCATCCGGATTTCTGCTTTCCGTGATCATGCAGTCCATGACGATGCCAAGCGCGCCCATGTCATCCATGAGATCCGCCTCCATCAGCATCAAAAGTCCAAGGTCCAGGCCCTCCTCCCGCATGCAATGCTTATCGGAATGCCGCGCCACAAGGTCACATACGTAAGCTACCTTCTCGGGCGCATATCCCCTCTCTTCGAGGTATTTTTTCGTGATGGGAACGCCTGCCTGAGCATGCGGAATGTCCGTCCCCAGCGCCACCGTGCGCCCTACGTCATGAAAGATCGTTGCGATCACAAGCTCATCAAACCGGATCTCTTCTTTACGCCTTGAACCTTCAAATAACCTCAGCACCCATGCGAGTACGCGCTTTGTATGATCGAATCGACTGTACGTGATATCGATCTTACCGCTCCCCGCTCTCTCCGTTGGCGCCTCGTTTAACTGCATTTTCACGAACTCAAGCATCTCAATATACTCCGGCCGTCCCAGCGCTTCCAGGGTTTTTCTCTCATGCTCTTTTCTCTCAAGTCGTCGCGCCTCAAGGTCCACCAGATCTAAGACCCTCGCCTCCCGCTTTACCATGATACCATCCAAACCCTCCCGGCTAAGATCCACGTACCGGTTTCTTTGACTAGCCAAAAATGGCTCCATCCACACGGGCGTAAAGCCCTCTTCCCTCTCATAATCGTCAAGCTCCGCTTCGACTGTTACGCCATCCTTCAGCTCGCAGAAATAGTAAAAATTGTCCTGCACAAAGATTCCGTTTTCATCTTTTTGATCCTTTTGACGCCTTGGCACGTAGCCAAACTCCCGGATCGAACCCGGAATCACTTCCAGCCCCGTCTCCTCGCGCACTTCCCTGCACAGAGCCTGCACGTGATCCTCCCCGGGCTCGATGCCGCCTCCAGGGAATTTCAAATAGCCATACTTTTGGGAATAGACAAGCAAAACCTTTCCGCCCCGTAAAATAATCCCTCGAACGGACGGCCTGGAATACCTCTTTCCGTCCTCCCTGTAATTCTGCTGATCCAAAGAAAAAAGCTCTCTCATTTTCCTTCTCCTTGTTTCGTCAGCCCTCTCCTTTTGCTTTACTTAACCCCTGTTACCATTTCGTTTTCTTCTTTTGTCCCTACGATAGATTTTCAAAGTCTTGTACCGTTTATTTGCAAAAGTCTCCAATCTCACCAAGCATTTTTCCGAGGCTGTGATATTTTCCGGAGTAAATCACCGGGTCAAGTACCGTCAGATCTATGTCAAATATGTCCTTAGGACAAAGCGTCTCATCCATCTGAATGTTTCTAATATGACAGAAAAACGTGGTGGAATCTCCCGTCTCCACGGCTTTGGCAACCTCACATTCATATACCCAGGGACTTTCATCCAAAGTCGGAACGTCTAAAACTTCCCCTCGGGACACTCCGTACGACAGATCATTTTTCTTTCCATCCTTGGCATGCTTCGATCCAAAATAATCCATGAGAGGAAGCATTTCTCTGCTCACAAGATTTGCACTAAACAAACCTGTTCTAATAACATTCAGCTTTGTCCTTTTGGTTCCAAACATGCTGATCACCAGCAGATATTTATTGCCCTCCTGGCAAGTGGCACTGACCCACGTAATAGGTGCAAAATTGTCTGAACCATCTTCATTATGCGTCCCTATAATAAACGCCGGCTGTACGCACATGGAATAATTTGGATGAACCGATTTTCTTTTCATTTTTATGTCCCCCAATCAACAACTTCACCATTTCGAGTATATCAAAAAATGATTGCATTTCAAACACTATCGTAGTAGAATTTGGAAGAATGTGTTTCAAATAACGAAGACAAAGAGGAAAAATCATGAGAAAAAATTGTTAAGCTTTCTCCTAATTTCCCTAATGATGACCTTTGCGTCGTGCGGCGGAAAGAAAACGGAAGAGAGCAAGGATGAAAGTCCAAAAACAGAAAGCGTATCCACTGCGGAATCAGAGTCTGCTACAGAATCAGAGTCTGCTGTGGAAGAAATCGTCGAAGTTGCAAAGCTTTATGACTGGAATTCCCTGATGGAGTTGCCTGATCCGATTCCGGCAGAAGACAATCCAGAAAATCGCATGGCGCATAATATTTATGTAAATCCCGATCTTTCCAAGACCAGTGGTCAATATACGGGATTTCTGATTGATTTTTGCACGGACTGTGAAGCAAACTGCACGTATTGGGCACTGTGCAACTGGAAAATGGATACGTCCGAGCTTGAGAGTGAAGATCGGGCTTACCAGGTTCCAGATGAGTTCTGACACTTGGTGGAACAACAAGAAGGGGATTGTTGCATTCACGTCCGATGAAAATACGCTCTATGGAATTACTTGCGGGTATGGGCCAGATTCTCTTGAGTTAAATTCCGACGTTTCAGATCTTTTCGAGATCAAGCTGACGGAAGAACCGCATATCCCAAATGAATAAACAAAGCCCAAAAAGCTCCCAAGCCAATGACTTGGGAGCTTTATTAGAATGAATCATTGCAGTCGCCTGATTTCCGGTACTATACTAACCGATATGCTTTTGTATATCGATGGTTTCCGATCACAAACCGTTTCCCATCGATCTTGCCCGGCAATTCGCGCGTTGTAATAAAATCCTTGGTAACCGTCACGAAATACTGCCTGTTTCCTTTTTCCACCAGATAATTCCCTACAACCCCCTTCATCCGGTCAAAAACCTCGGCAATACCGGGCAGAACCACAAAATCAACAATCCATTCGCCCTTTGAAAGCTTCCTGTTGCTTATCAAAGCATAAATGGCACTGGCATCCGGATGCTTTGCAAGGCAAACTGCATCCCTTTTGTCCCTGCATTTCCCTGATTTTTCATAATCATCAAGGTTGATCGGCTCCTGAATCTCATTAAAGCTGATCTTCTCTTCATCATTTAATAAATAATCAACGCTCACGTTAAGCAGCTGCGACATAGCCTTCAGATTGTTTACGTCCGGCATCCCCTTATCCGTTTCCCACTTCGCGATCGCTGATCTGGACACGCTCATTTTTTCAGCCAACTCTTCCTGCGAAAATCCAGCCTCTTTTCTTGCATTCCTTATTTTTTCTCCAAACGTCATTTTGATTTCCTCCATTTTCCGTCGGTCACGTCCGACTGCTTTTTTATGAGGCCATCGTATGATCAAACCCTCGTGACAGTCAAGAAACGAGCCGTAACAGGAGTGTTACTTTCCGTAACGTGCCTGATTTATGCGGTATGAAGCCATGGCATTCATTCACAAGTGCCATTCTATCTCTTTATAATCGTTTTAAGCAAGAATGTTTTTCATCTATCACAAAGCCATTGTTTCTGTAGAAATTCAAGGTGCTTTCCTTATTGGAGCCTGTCTCCAGGGACACCTTGTAACAGCCCCTTTCCCTTGCGATTTCCGAGGCTCGTTCCAAAAGTGCCGAAGCATAGCCCCTGTTTCTATATTCTGCATGCGTCACGACATTCTCTATGATGGCAAACGGCCGGACGTTATGCGTCAAACTTTCAATGATTGCCATTTGTACGGAAGAAACCGCTTTCCCATCCTCTACGGCGACAAGCAAATGCATATTGTCATCCTTTTCAAATTTATTCAGCATGTCCTGCCACTTTTGCATGTTTTGTTCTTCCTTGGGAGGATAATGCGTCAAAAACTCAAAATACAATGTCTTCAAATCATCGGCGTCTGAACCAGTTGCTTTTCTAATGATCATTTGGGTTCTCCTTTGCTTTCTTTCTCGCGGCTAAAGTCATACTCTTCCTACAGTTCCTTACCAAAATATTCCACGTCTATGACCGTCTGATCCGGATAAGTTTCCTCGCCGGATTTCAAATATTCCGTAAATCCCCAATGCTCATATGTTTTTTGATGAAATTCATCTGCGACTGCCACTCCAAGGATCGCCTTTGTAAATCCCTGCTGCCTCAAATCCTCCAACATAAAATCCTTTAGCTTAGAGAAATATCCCTGTCCCTGAAATTCAGGATTGGTCCGGAATGCACACAGATAAACCGCACCCTCTTTCATCATCCCTTCCCCGTTTTGCACGTATCGCGGATCCGTCACCGCGGTAGCCTCACAAATAATGGTTCCATTCAGAATGCCGTAGTATGGAATGGACACACCTTTTTGAAAGTTCTCTGCTGCCTCCACTTTCCAAACAAGCCAGTTCCCGTCCCCGGGGTTCTGGGCAATTTCATAGTCCCACTTACGGTTCAGCTCCTCCCAGGACGCAATCTTACAAACATAGGCCTGGGCCTTATGATAACAATCCCATATCGCCAAAAAAACATTGCACCGGCTTTGATACTCGGGATAAAACGCAGCAACCAATTTGTCATATGCCAATGCGGCTGCATATAAATGATCCGCAATACGGTTAAACGTGGGATCCTCCGTTTGAAAAGGCGCCTTATTAAGATATTTAACGTATTCCAATTCTTCCGAATGGCCATATCTGTGATGATTCGTCCCGTACTGAAGATCCCGCAGAACCATCTGCGCGACCAGCGTCTCATTGCAATTCACGTTTGCAAGATGGCTGCTGATCAAATAATCCTTTCGATACAGCTTTGCCAGTGCTTGAATTTGAACAAACCAAAAGCGATTGACGTTCTCCATGGGCCAGTTAGCGTTGTCTTCTTTTTCGCCGGATCGCTCCTCCAAAGTCAGCGCCGCGTCATCTACAAACTCGAATTCAAACCCCAGATCATAACGCATTCCGTTTCTAAAAATGATCCGATACATGCAATTTTCCGGCACAAAACAATATCCCAGGGCAGACTCCTGCGTGACGCCAAATCTGTCAATCCTTTTTACGTATGCCTCCGGCGTGACTAAGCCGTCCTTTGGAAGACGCACCTTCACCGACAGATCCACGTCGCTGTAAGAGTCATGCCATCCGGCCTCAAATGCTTTCCTGACGGAAACCCCTCTGTCTTCGCGGGTAATGATCACGTCCCTTACCTTCGCACTTTCTATCTCTGGCAGGGCAAATATCCCGTCCAAAAACGCATCCAGGGCCTTTTCCATGGTTTCTTTGGTTAACTCAATGGTCATGGTTTACTCCTTATTAGCCCATTCCAGTATAATGTCTTTATCATATTGGTTTAGGTTTTCCGGCAATTCAGATTTCTTAAAGAATCTGTGCTCCAATACTTCCTCCGGATCATTTACTATGGTTCCTTTATATTCTCTGGTAATAAATACGATTCCCGGACCAAAGCAAACGTCACCGTTGGGGTATTCAATGATTCGGTCGCGACCGGAATATAGCTGAAACAGCTCTAATTTTCCAAGCAAAAGCCCCGATTCCTCCCTCGTCTCTCTTCGCACCGTCTCCTCAAAAGTCTCTCCCAGCTCCATGGAACCGCCAATGATTGCCCAACAACCATTGTCCCTTCTTTTCT
Source organism: Acetatifactor sp. (assembly GCA_024693365.1). Lineage (GTDB taxonomy): Bacteria > Bacillota > Clostridia > Lachnospirales > Lachnospiraceae > Acetatifactor. Next base: position 26,285 of record JAILLF010000004.1, read on the forward strand.
GAAGCAGAATTTCGCCGAGACTGTTTTCAATGATCACGCCACATGCACAAGTCAAAATCGGAGCATGTCCAACGTGCTTCCGCATTTCCCTGATATATCCGCCATTTTTATACAACTCGACATACTTGTCAAAAGTCCTCTCAAAATCACCAGTCATGAGCACGTTCTCCTTAATGCTTCCAGACAAAAATACGTTTCCTAACCTCTGTTGCCTCCGGCAAATTTGCCGCAATTGACGTCCAATACCGTTCGAAGCGGCGGCACCATGGCATCTTCATATTGTACTCCCCACTGAGGGTTTCTCTGCATTTCTCCGTCCTCACCCAAGCTATCAATGGTCTCGCCGCTCTGAATGGGAAAATCCTTATCAAACTGATAACTGGCAATATTATAGACATAATTCACCACGTGGTTTGGATCCATGTTCTTGAAATGCACCTGCACGTCCGCACCGCCAAATACGTAAAAGCCCAAAGTATCCACCAGCATCTCTTCCGTATCCGACAGATTAAAGAATCTTGCATTGACAAACATACTGATGAAACGCTCCGACAAGCTGGCGTTTCTCTGCGCCCGGAATGTTTCCGGCGTGATCAGCTTCCCGCTCTGGTGAACGTAAATTCCCATGCACTCCGGATAACAGTCAATGGCCGCGTCAACCTGCGCCAGAAGGATCTCCGCTTGGTCCCGATAAGACAATGCCGCACCCAACATGGTATTCACTAAAATGGTGTATTTACATTCATCGATCAGGTCGTTTCCATTTGGCACGTCCCAAAATTGATATCGCTGCGCGTCATCCACTTCAATCCCTGACTCACCGTCAGATCCTAAAAAAGTAGCCATCACAGGCACGCCGTCCGGTCTGTCTTTCAGTACGGCCTTATATTTCAGAAGCGGAAACATAAACATGTCACCGGTACTCTCCTTGGAAGTTTCCACGTATGGTATCTCTCCCAGATCCCCCAGATACCTTTCCAACGCCTCCCGCATCTGCGTCGTCGTTGGCGATTTCGGCTTCTGCCGAAACAGTAGCTGCACCATCATGATCTCTATTTTGTTTTTTTCTTTGCTTTCTTCCATTGTTTCTTCTATGCTTTTTTCTATGTTTTCTTCCATGTTTTCTTCCATGTTTTCTTCCATGTTTTCTTCTGTGTTTTCTTCTGCGATTTCTTCTGCGTTTTCTTTTGCGCTTTCTTCTGTGTTTTCTTTTGCGATTTCTTCTGCGATTTCTTCTGCGTTTCCCATTTCACGATCCTTTATCCTGTCATCCCAACGGTAGTCCTTGTTCTTCTTCCGCAGTTCCAAGAACTCAGCTCTGTAATCCAACAAACACAGTTTGTTAGCTCCGCCGGGGAACGTCGGATCCTCGTTTTGAACCACGTCGTCCTCCCAGCCGCAAACTCCACAAATATCATAAATGTCATAAACCATGCCTTCGCCGCAGCAAGGACATTTCTTTGGATAGTTCTGATCCATGCGCACCCCCGTTTGTTTCAGTTTCCGCCTACGAATCCATTATCGCATATTTTTCCGGAAATGACTACGTAAAACAAATGTTTATTATCCGCCTCTCGCCTCCTCAAAAAATTCAGGATTAATCTATTTTTTGTCGCAGGCATCGGAAATTAAGAAAGCGCGTAATCCCGATGCCATGTATGGCACCCCTGATTGCCTGAGAGCAAAAATTGGATTCCAGGCAAGTGAAAAAGCGTGGGAGTACTTGCCTGGGAGGGAAATTTGGCTTCCAGGCAAGTGAAAAAGCGTGGGCGTACTTGCCTGGGAGGGAAATTTGGCTTCCAGGCAAGTAGAAAAGGATAGGAGTACTTGCCTGGGAGGGAAATTTGGCTTCCAGGCAAGTGAAAAAGCGTGAGCGTACTTGCCTGGGCGGGAAAAATGGCTTCCAGGCAAGTGAAAATGAAGAGTTAGGGTCGGAAGAGCCTACGAAAAACCCCCTCAGCACCAAAAGTGCCAAGGGGGATGCCTCAACTTTTCGCCTTTGCTTCGTTCATCATCTGGCGCGGCCACTCCACTTCATAGGTGAAGCCTCTGACGATCAATTCGTCCACAATCCGTTTCCATGCGTCTGCTGCCTTCGCGTACTCTCCCATTTCGCTGAGGCAGCACGCAATGGAAAACATCGGGTCCATGGGCCAAGCATCGGCCTCGAGCGCCTTCTCCCAATATGCGAACGCCTCTTCATACTTCTTAAGTCCCCTGCACATGTCACCGGCAGTGCTGTGCAATACGCGGAGCTCTTCCTTCTCCAGATCCGGAAACCGCTTTAGGATTTCCTCATAGCATTCCAAACCCTTTTCATATTTCTGGGTCCAGAAGCAGGCGCGCATCAGCAAACGATAATTTGCCAAGCTTGGATCGTTCGCTGCCTCGCTCTCAAAGTGAGCTACGTAATCTTCTCCCTGGCCGACCGCCGCCATCAGCGCGCCTTTGTTAGACCACGCCGCCTCATAGCTTTCCGCCTTGTTTTTTGCCAGGACGAAATCATATAATTCAAAGGCCTTTTTCTTGCAATAGTCTGCGTGAAAACGATAAAGGGTTCCGTATGCGATCACGTCTTCATCCGTGTAATCTCCTGAATCCAGGAGCCTTCGAAACTCCACGTCGGCCCTGAAAAAATCATCCTGGTTATGGGAGGCCGTATACTTGCTAAGCCACCTCTCCGCCTCATTTTTATAAACCTCTGCGGCAGGCTTATACAATTCGTCAATGGTGATCCCAAAG
>JAILLF010000014.1 GCA_024693365.1 Acetatifactor sp.
AATATATCTTCCGTCACTCTTGCCTTGTTGCCTTTTCAACCTTCATGCTTCTTGAAAGGCAACATGTGGCGGTATTTATCCTACTTCTGTTGCTTTTTACCTCGCGTGGAAGCTCCGTCGTCTCTGGCGAGGCATTTTTCGAAAGATTCTTGCTTACTTTGCCTCGCGTGAAGGCTCCGCCCCTTCTGGCGAGGCATTTCCCGGAAAATCTTGCCGTTTTTGCCTCTTATGAGGAATCTGCCGCCGAACGAGCGCCGAACAAAGAAGAATGCTTGTCTCTGAATGCTTGCAACGAAATGGCTTTGCCACGTAATTTTGGCAAAAGAAAAAGCACCGCCCCAACGGTCAAGCCGTCAAAACAGTACTTTAGTGCGCGATCAGGGGCTCGAACCCTGGACACCCTGATTAAGAGTCAGGTGCTCTACCAACTGAGCTAATCGCGCGTTTGTATTTCTCTCAAGCGCAAGATTGATTATATAGCAACGATTTCAAAAATGCAAGCATTTTTTTGAAATTTTTTTATTTTTTTTAATTTTCGTGAAATAACGACTTTCTACGCGGAAACTAGTGCTTCGCCTGGCAGTCCTTACAGTAGCCGTAGAGCTCAATTTTGTGAGAAACCACGGTAAAGTCTTCCGCCGGGGAGTGCGGATGATTTTCTTCCTCCGAGACATGAAGATGAGCGCCCGTCATGTGAAGGGGGCACTGCTCCAAAGGGATGCGGCGATGGCAGTCAAGGCAAACGGCATAGTGAACGTGGCTGGAATGGCGCAGTTCATACACAATGGTGCCCTCCCCCATCCAAGTTGTCTTTTCCAGAAGCTGATTCTCCTCAAAGGCCGCAAGAATGCGGTATACAGTGGAAATGGCATATTTCTCCTGCTCCCAGCTTTCCATGCGTGCATAAATCTGGGCCGCACTCAAGGGCTCCGTCGCCTCCTTCAAGATCTGGTAAACGCGCTTGCGTTGTTTTGTCCACTTTAATCCCGCAGGATATTCTTCTACTTTCCGTTTCTCTTCCATTTTTTCCTTCCTCATCCCCAAGCCGTGCCATGAGTGCCGTCGCCAGCCGCACGTTCATCCTAAGGTGCGAGTATCCCATTTGCACCGTCAGCCTGCGACAAAGCTTACGCCGATTCCGACGATCACGCCAACGAGATAGAGAAGGCTCAGGATCGTCAGGTTTTCTTTCATGTTATGATTCATCTTAAACAAAACGAGGAGACCCACGCCGGCATTCACCAGAAGGCCTGCCAGCATGGCTCCAAAGCCCAGCGCGCCCTCAAGGTATAATTCCGTGATGACCACGGAGGAGGCGCAGTTCGGGATCAGTCCCACCAGGCCGGACAGAATCGGTGCAAGAATCGTCCGGTCCGCAAGAAAGGACGCCAGCGCTTCTTCTCCGCCAAACTCCAAAATCAAATTCAAGCCAAACGCAATCAGGAAAATGAATGCGGCAATTTTAAGCGTATGGATCAAAGCGGATTTCATAATGCTCTTTTCGCAGTTGCAGTGCTCATGCTCGCAGAGCTCATGAATGTGTCCGTGCTCCGGCAGCTTCTTGCGATAACACAGATCAACGAGAAAGCCTGCTGCCATGCCGATGCCCATCTTTGCAAGCAGAATCTTTAGGATCAACAGGGGCTCCGCCTTGTGCGAGATCAAGATTGGGAGCATCTCGTCAGACGTGGAAAGATAAATCGAAAGCAAGGTTCCCAGCGTGATCACGCGGCCTGCATATAAATTCGAAGCCGCCGCGGAGAATCCGCACTGCGGCACTGCACCAAGCGTTCCGCCGACCAAGGGGCCAAGCCTTCCTGATTTTCTGACCCATGCATTTACTTTATTTCCCGCCCTGTGTTCCAGCCATTCCATGGCGAAATAGGTGAGGAACAAAAAGGGAAGCAGCTTCGCCCCGTCGATCAAGGCATCCAAAAGCGCATCCCAGATCACTTCAAACATCTCTGACACCAATTACCTTCCTGAAAGAAAATAGTTCTAAACGCAAATGCAACTCATTCGCATTTAGAACTATATCATAAATTTCAGGATTGTCAAGCGGAAATTTTTGAAATCAGCTGTTTCCACCAATAAAGAGAACGCCCAGCGTTCCCGGCCCGCAATGGCTGGACACAACGCCTCCTGCCCGGGTTTCGATGACCTCCTTAAAGTATCCGAGCTCCAAAAGCCGTGTCTTCACGGCTTCCACGATTTTGGGATCGCTTCCGGAATGCGTGATAAAGACGCGATCCTTCACGGCACCCATCATTAAGCCAATCTGATCCTCTACGTAGCTTTTGACCACTCGATCCATGGTGCCGCGATATTTCTTTCCAACCTGCATGCTACCGTTCGTAACGAGAATACTTGGATGCAGCTTGATCGCGCTTCCAAGAAGCGCCGCCGTTCCGCTGCACCTGCCGCCCCTGTAAAGGTACGTCAGAGTGTCCACCACAAAGCTTGCGCGCACTCTCGGGCGAAGCGCAAGAATCTCGTCAACCACTTCCTTCGCACTCTTCGCTTCCTTTGCCAGAATCGCAGCTTCCACAACAAGAAGTCCGATGCCCGTGGAAAGATTCATGGAATCAATCACGTAAACCTTATCTTCCAAGCCAAGCGTATTTACTGCCACCTGCATTACGCTTCTGCTCGACGACATCGTATCCGAAATGTCAAAGAAGATCAGCTCGTCATATTTTGTCATCTGTTTTTTCAGAAACTCTTCCGCTTCTGCAGGAGACATCGCCGCCGTCTTGGGCGTCTTCTTCGTCCGGTCTGACCACTCGTAGATATCCTTTGGAAGAATGTCCACGCCATCTAAATATTCCTTGTCGTCCAAGATCACGTGGAGCGGCAGAATGGATATGTCATACCGGTCCGTCAGTTCCTTTGAGAGATCACACGTACTGTCTGAAGCTATGCCTATCTTTCCCATGATTATCCTCCCCGGCGTCATTCGACGCCAATTCAAGTATAGTCATTTATTGCTCTTTTTTCAAGCTTTTTAATCATTCTTACGTGTTTGACGAAAACAAAAGAGTATGCCATAATAGGAAGGAAGTATCTAGAAATCACGGGGAAACCGGGGAGGAATTCTCATGAAAACGTTTCATGGAAAGGGTATCAGCAATGCCATTGCCATTGGAAGCGCATTCGTCATTTCCAAGCAGCGGGGCGACGCCCTGCGCCTCCAGATCGACGACGCGGAGGCAGAGCTTGCGCGCCTTAACAAGGCTTTGACGCTCGCAAAGGAACAATTGCAGGAAATTCGAGACATAGCCCTGACAGAGACGGATGACGCGCATGCCCAGATCTTTGACGTACATCAGATGCTCCTTTCAGACGAGACGTTCCTTTCTTCCATTCATAAGCTCATCGAAAAAAGGCATTGGAATGCGGAATATGCGATCACGCTCACGGCTGACGAGCTGGCATCCCAATTTGCCCTTATGGATGACGAGACCATCCGCGAGCGGGCAAGCGACGTAAAGGACGTGGCGAACCGTCTGATCACCTGCCTTGGAACCTCAAAAAAAGAACCGCCAAAACCCACTTCGCCCAGCATTATTTGCGCGGAAGACTTAACGCCCAGCGAGACGGTCGCACTGGATAAGCACGTGGTGCTCGCGTTTGTCACGGCAAAGGGCTCTGCCACCTCCCACGTGGCAATCCTGGCAAAGAGCATGGGCATTCCCGCGGTGCTCGGCGTGGGTGACGCCTTCCTTGGCAGCTTGCAAAACGGCATGCAAATGATTGTGGACGGCGTGACCGGCGAGGTGTTCCTGGATCCCGATGACGAGACGAGAAACCGCCTTCTCCAAAAGCAAAAAGAATTATCGAAGTCCATGGAGCGCTTGTTGCTCCTTCGCGGCAAGGAAACTAAGACCATCGATGGAAATCAGATCAAAATTCTTGCCAACGCAGGAAACCTTAGCGACGTAGAAGCCGCCCTGGCAAATGACGCCGATGGCATAGGCCTGTTCCGCAGCGAGTTCCTCTATTTGGAAAGCGACGATTATCCTTCGGAAGAACAACAATTCAACGCGTATCGCCAGATCTTGGAGCGCATGGGGGACAAGGAAGTCATCCTTCGAACGCTGGACGTGGGTGCCGATAAACGCATTGATTACTTTCACTTGGAAAAAGAAGAAAACCCTGCCCTTGGGATGCGCGCCATCCGTCTTTGCCTAAAGCGTCCGGAGGTATTCAAAACACAGCTTCGCGCGCTTTACCGCGCTTCCGCGTACGGAAACCTCAGCATCCTGCTTCCAATGATCACCAGCATTTCCGAGGTAGAACGCACCAAGAACATCTGCGAAGAGGTCAAGCTCTCGCTTCAAAAGGAAGGCATTCCCTTTAATGACAAGACAAGGCTCGGCATCATGATCGAGACGCCTGCTGCCGCCCTGATCAGCGATCAGCTGGCGCGGCTTACGGACTTTTTCAGCATCGGCACCAATGACCTGACGCAGTACGTGCTCGCAATGGACAGGCAGAGCGCGGGGCTGGACGAATTTCGTGACGTGCACCACGACGCTGTGCTGTACTTGATAAAAATGGCGGTGGAGAACGCGCACCGCGCAGGCATTCCCGTTGGCATCTGCGGCGAGCTGGCCACGGACGAGGCCCTCTTAAAGACCTTCCTGCGCATGGGCATAGACGAACTCTCCGTATCCGCGTCCTACGTGCTGCCCTTAAGAGACGTGATCCGCAAACTCGACCTGACCAATGCTTAATCCCTAAGCTCGGCCCGGCCAATGCTTCGTTTGTAAATAAGGAGGTATCTATGGGAATCATGGACGTTTTTAAGAAAAATGAGGACCGTCCCGGCATGGTTAGCCAAGCCGTCTGTGGCGGCACGGACCACAGTCATGACGAGAATGCCCCCCAGGAAATTCACTCCACGGATCTGCTGCTTTTCAAAATCAGAACCGGAAACGGATTACTCTCGCGTTATCCTTCCGAAATCCAGGCCAACGTGTATGCCGCAAAAACAGAACAGGGGATCTATTTGTATTCGCTCGAATCCGAGCCAAGGTATGCACTGTTGGATGCGGATTGCGATTTTCTTTCGCGTCTGGACGTACTGACCAAGGAACAAAACCTCATTGAGGATAACGGCCGTCACAGCTTCACGCACGGTCTTCCTGAAGATTTTGGCGGCGCCGTTGACGTCCGCTATGCGTCCGGAGAGTATATCTCCAAGAGCTGCAACCAGTCTCCCGTCATCACCATTCCGGCAGACAAAGCCGTCCGGGAGCTCTTTTCACTTGCATTTGAGAAATATCCGAGGGCGCCGCTGCCTGACGCCTCCGAAATCATGGCCGTGGAGCACAGGGAGGACAGCAAATTTTCCCATACCCTGATTCGCCTTGAATCCACGCAGACCGGTGCCAGAATTTACGACAAGGCCAAGTACGCAACCTCCGATACCGTCTGCCAGCACGAGAAGGCGCTGGATGCCCAGGCATTCGACCGCATCAGGGAAGATGCCAAGAAATATTGTGCTTTGGGGCTGGTAGGTCTGGAAAAATATCATCCAAACATTGCAGGTCTAGGGACAAGCTCCCTTACTTATGAGCTTGCCGGCGGCGCGCGCATTACCATCACGCAGATCTATGGCATACCGTCAGGTGCGGAGAAGCTTGTATTTGAGACGAAGCTCTGCTTGGATTCCCTGTTAAAATAAAACTGTCAAAGATTTCGTACCATTAGATTTCGCATCGTCAGATTTCATGCAACAAGAAAACTATACACAACAACAAATGCCGGGGTACTTGCCACCCCGGCATTTTTACGTCACGTACTTATCCTCTTTCGCCAGATCTTCGGTTGTCGCTTCCTCACTCCAACTCATGCTCGATGTGAAGAAGCTCATGAGACTTGTGAGACAGGGGCTCTCCAAGGAACTCCTGATAGAGCTTGATAACCTCGGGATTCTCATGGGAGTAACGGATGTTGTTCTTCTTGTCCAGGCCATACAGCACGCCCGCACGCTCTGCCACGTCAGGCCCGTCGTGATGGATGGGCTGACCGCCGCCATTGACGCAACCGCCGGGACACGCCATGATCTCCACGAAATCATACGTCACTTCCTTGTTGCGGATTGCATCCACAAGCTTTCTCGTGTTGACAAGACCGCTTGCAACGGCAACCTTCACGGGCGTTCCCGCAATGTCAAAGCTTGCTTCCTTCCACCCCTGCAGACCTCTTACGTCCTTAAACGCGTCGGGATCCGGATTCTCCTTCGTCACAAGATAATATGCGCTTCGAAGGGCTGCCTCCATAACGCCGCCGGTGGCTCCGAAGATCACTCCTGCACCAGTACCGGTTCCAAGAGGTGAGTCGAAGTCATCCTCGGGGATCTCCTCAGGATTTACAAAGAACGTCTTGATCAGACGGTTCATTTCTCTCGTCGTCAGAACGGCATCCACGTAGTCTCCGCTGTTCTTCCAGGTAATCTCCTTCTTCTTTGCCGTACAAGGCATGATGGACACGCAGAAGATCTTCTCGGGCTCAACGCCAAGCTTTTCTGCGAAGTAGGTCTTTGCGATCGCGCCAAACATCCCCTGGGGCGACTTTGCGGAAGAAAGTCTCGGCAACATGTCGGGATACTCACTTCTCATGAAGTGAACCCATCCCGGACAGCAGGAGGTGAACATGGGCATCCCGGATTCCTTGATCTCAGGGAGTCTCTGAAGCAATTCGCTTCCCTCCTCCATGATGGTCAGGTCTGCGGAGAACGTGGTGTCAAAAATGTAATCAAAGCCTGCATTCCGAAGGGCGCCAACCATGCGCTTTTCGGTGGCAAACGCCTTCGTCAGGCCAAAGTCCTCTCCCCAGGTCGCGCGAACCGCCGGAGCGATCTGCACTACGGTGATGATTTCAGGATTTTCAACGGCAAGGAGTACCTTCGTCACGTCGTCGTGCTCTCTCAGCGCGCCCACGGGACAATTGACGATGCACTGACCGCAGATGGTACAGTTCACGTCACAGAACTGCTTGTTGTCGCGCACGCCAACCGTCGTATAGGAACCCGTGTTGACTACGTCCCACACGTGCATTCCCTGCACCTTGTCACAGGTCTGCACGCAGCGCATGCACTTCACGCACTTGGAACTGTCGCGAATCAATGGGCTGTTTCTGTCCCATGCCTTCTCCTCGGGTATGTTCTCATAGCCAAGCTTCGTGATGTTTAAGTCATTCGCGACCTTCTGAAGCGTACAATTTCCGCTTCTCACGCAGGTCGTGCAATTCGTCTTGTGCTGGGACAGAATCAGCTTTACGTTGGTCTTTCTCGTAACCCTTGCCTTTGCGCTGTTGGTGTGAATGACCATGCCTTCGGTCACCACGGTGTTACACGCTGTTACGCATCTCTCCACGCCTTCCACCTCGACAACGCAGATTCGGCAGGCGCCGATCTCATTGATCTCCTTCAGGAAGCAGAGCGTGGGAATGTTGATGCCGACTTTTCTGGCGGCTTCTAAGATTGTTGTGCCGTCTTCCACGGACACGGGCTTATTGTCTATTGTTAAGTTTACCATCTGCTCTGTCTACCTCCCCTAAATGATCCGAATCCGAAGTTATCACATCTCAGGCACCTGCCAGACTCATGGCAGGCCTCCTCACAGGAATAACCCTTCTCAACGGGCTCAAAATCATCCTTGCGGTCAAAGGCGTCACGCATGGGCACCTCTGCACGGCCACAGGGCAGCTTGTCATCGTGAGTTGCGCGCGGAATGTCAATGTCCGTGGTGATCACGTGATGGAATCCAAGATACTCGTCAATGTTTGCAGCCGCAACCTTACCTGCCGCGATGGCACGGATCACGGTCGCGGGACCGGTCACGCAGTCGCCGCCGGCAAAGATGCCTTCGGAGGTCGTGATCTTGCCGGTATCCTGTGCCGCAAAGGTGCCGCGTTTTACGGGAATGCCGGTCTCCTCAAAGTATTCGGTCGTGATGCCCTGACCGATGGCAACAATGATGACGTCGCTGTGAAGCAGGATCATCTCCTTGTTTGCTTTCTTCGGCGCAGGTCTGCCGTTAACGACGTTGCTGATCATCTGAGGCTGCATCCAAAGGCCAACTGCATTGCCCTCACCGTCCACTTCCACCTTAACGGGAGCCATCAGCTCAAGGATGTCACAGCCTTCCGCCTCTGCGCTCTCGATCTCCTCGCGGAGCGCAGTCATGTCTGCCTTACGTCTTCTGTACACGATAGACACCTTGGAAGCGCCCAGTCTGATGGAGGATCTCGCCACGTCCATAGCAACGTTTCCGCCGCCGACCACCACGATCTCCTTACCCTTGAAATCAGGATATACGTCGTCACCGATGCCACGCAGCATGGATACTGCGGAGATCACGCCGCTCTTTGCGTCCTCGCCCTCGATGCCAAGCTTCTTGTCAATGTGAGCGCCAATGGCAACAAAGCATGCGTCGTACTCTTTTACGATCTCGTCCATGGAAATGTCCTGTCCTACGCTGATCTCGGTACGGACTTCAATGCCGGTGGAAAGGATCTGCTTGATCTCAGCATCCAGCATGGTTCTGGGAAGTCTGTAGTTGGGAATGCCGTAGCGAAGCATGCCGCCCAGCTTTTTCCTCTGCTCGTAGATCGTTACCTTATGTCCCATCAAGGACAGGAAATAAGCTGCGGAAAGACCGCCGGGGCCGCCGCCAATGACGGCTACCTTCTTACCAGTCGCCTTTGCGCATTCTGGCACGGGCACTTCGCCGGCATGATCGGCTGCCATCTTCTTCAGTCCGCGAATGTTAATGGCCGCATCAACCAGATTTCTCTTACAATGATTCTCGCAGGGATGCTCGCAGACGTAGGCACATACGGACGGAAGGGGATTGTCCTTGCGGATCAGCCGGATGGCATCTGCATAGCGCTCCTCGTGCACAAGTGCGATGTAACCGGGAATGTCCACGTGTGCGGGACACATGTTTACGCAGGACACCGGCTCGTTAGAATTACAAGAACAATGCCCCTCGCGAATGTGGGTCAGGAAATCATCGCGGCACCCGTCCAGGCACTTCAGCGCGATTTCAGCTGCGCCATATCCAACGGCGCAGTCAGCGGAGAGATAAATAGACTCCGCGGTGGATTTGATCAGATCGAGCTTACGCTCGTCCGCCCTGTTGTTCAAAACATCGTCGAACAACCTCGCCAGCTGGTTTAAGCCCACGCGGCACGGTACGCACTTACCGCAAGACTGGGCAAGACACATCTTAATAAAAGACGACGTCATGTCCACCGGACAGGCACCCGTGGGATTAGCCACGATCCTGCGCTCCAGATCCTTGGAAAGGGATTCCACGGTCACCTGGGACTGATTCTCCTTGATCAAAGTTAACCTACTCAAAGATCTTTCCTCCTCAATACTATTTTTCACCCAGTGGGTTTCAAAAAGAAGCCCGTATTTAGGATTATTTTATCATATTTTGCTGCCCTAAACAATCTTTTTTCTCATTTGTAAGCGTTTACTTTACTACTATTTTCCCGTCTGCTTAGAAAATCTTAAGAAAAAAACTTGTTATGAGTTGAAACTGTTTTTTCCACGTGCTAAGATAAATTTACAAAGGTATGCATTCTATGATTTTTAGGAGGTAAAGCTATGTGGGGTATGTCAGTTGGGGAATTTTTATTAACGATTGCCATTGTTCTGGTGATCCTAGGTGTTTTCGTTGTAGTGATCTTCATACTTGCGAAGAAGGAAAGCGCTAGTTTGGAGGAACTTCTCGCCTCCATTCCGGAGGAGTATAAAGAAGCCGTAAAGGCAGAGCCTTATCAGCCGATGGACGGCGCAGGCATCAAGTGTGCAACCCGCGGATTGATCGGTTCCATCGAGACAAACGGCGAGAAATCCAAAGTACGCCTAATCTTTTACAACGAGACGCGAGAGGGCTTCTATGATCAAACCACCACGATCCGTACGTCCGAGCTCAACGGAAAGGGCATGAAGCTTTACGACCTCGTTCCCTGCCAGATGAAGTATGACAAGGAATACCACATTCACGAATTCAAGAAGATCATGTAACTTAAGAAAGCAAAAGGTGTCGCGGATAACCGCGGCACCTTTTTACGTTTCACGGGGACGTGTCTACTGACACACCTGTAACATATTGATCATATGCGGGATTTATGACAGGTTAGATATAGAATCTGATACCTCTGGGATACTTTTTCCAGAAAGGCCTTGGCGCCTTTTAGATGCGCTTCGTCAAGGCCGGCGAAGGGATCATCCATGATCACGAGGGGATGTTCCTTTTCGTACATCACGTCGAGCAAGGCCATGCGGATGCAAAGACCAATGACCTCGCCAAAGCCTTCGCTTTGGGTTTCAACGCCGTGATACTCTCCTGCTTCCTTCCGGAAAATATTCACGTCCGCGTCAATCCGAAACTCACTTCCGTCATCTTCTTCCACTCCCGTGAGCAGCTGATAATATCCGTCAAAGGCCGTCTTGATCGGCTGCACGTATTTGGCGATAAATCTTTCCTTCGCCGTCTTTAGGTATTCCTGCGTCTTTTCCACGAGATGATAACGCTTTTTCTCCTCCTCACGGAGCTCCGTCAGCACGTCGATGCGTTCCTGCTTTTCCCGCAAGCTTTCCGCATCTGCATAGGCATCCTCGAGATTACGGTTATAGGCGCTCACGTTCTCGTGAATCTTTGTCTCATCTTCTGACAACTGCTTTCGCGCCTTGCGGATCTCCTCTTCCCTTTGCCTGATTTCCTCCTCAGAGAGCAGTTTTTCCTGCTCCGCTTCAAGTTCCGGATGCTCTTTTTCAAAGGCATCAAGGTCAGCCTTTGCCGTCATCTCCTCGCTGCATTCCTTCTCATATGCCGTAAGCCGCTGAAGCGTTTCACTGATCCATCCGTTTATGGCTGCGTGATCTGCCTTATCCATCCGGAGTTCCATTTGATCCATGAGCTTTTTGAGCTCACCGTCAATCTGATCTGACTCCTCAGAAAGCTTTTTCTTCGTCTCTTCCCTTTCCTTTTCGTCCTGAAGAAGCCCTTCATATTCCCTCACGCGGTTCTTGATCTCGTATAACGCGCCTTCTGCCTTCGCCCTGTCATAAGATAACTCGCGGCTTTCGAAGAATTCCCGAAGTTCTTCCTCCATGCCGCCAATCCGCTTTTCCTGTTCCCGCGCATCCTTCTCAAGATCCGTCAGATGATCCATGCCCTCCTGGATCTGACGACGAAGCATCTGTTCCTCCCCAAAGGGAACGCTTTCCCGCACGGAACGGCGAAGGAGCGGGATCATAAGGATCACAATGCCCACAACCAGCGAAATTGCCGCCGGAACGTAAACCAACTGATTCCAATGAAGCAAGAAAGTACCCACGCCTGCCAAAATACCCAGAATCGTAAGCAATATGCCGAGGAGCATCAAAAGCCCCTGCTTCTTACGCTTCTTCGCGGCCTCCAGACCTGAGGCAACCTCAAGGCGCTGGAGTTCCATCCGGTATCCCTCCAGCTTTAGGTTCTCCTTCTCGATCAACCCCTCCAGATTCTGCATTTGCTGGGTTCTGTTCTGAATCGAGTTGCACTTTTCAATCTGTGCCGTCATTTCATATTCCTGCGGAACGCCGTGCTTAAAATATTTCCGAAGGCTTTGAAGTCTTTCATTCTCCGGCTGATTGGCAAATCCCGAGAGACGGATCTTCTGCTCCTTTGATTTCTCCGCCTGCGTCTGCAATTGCTGCAGCTCCTCGCGGGTGGGAATCCTCGACCCAAACTCCCGCTTCATTTTCTCCACTGCAGCACGGCGGTTCTCATAAACCTCCGTTAGCTTTTGCCTTCTGCGAAGGTTCACGGCCTTCGTCATTTGATCGGAAAGACCTTTGTCCTCCGCCTGCAGTCTCTCCTGCTCCGTCTTGATCTTTTCCAGCGCAGCCTTTTCCTGTTCCCGCTGCTGCTTTATGCCATCGATCCTGGCCTGGATAAGTCCTGCATTTCCGGCATCACGCTCCAGCTGCCGGATCTCATCCTCCAGCTTATACAGTTCGCCCGTTTTTTTCTTCGGCGAATATACATTCAGGAAGTTCTTCATCAGCTCCTGCGCCGCGTCATAATTACTTAGGTCGTCCGTCTGGGAAGCAGACCCAACCTTTGAACTGATAACGCTGTTGATGCCGCGGTAGCGGATCACGTCCCGATCGATAAAGCTGGTCCTCTCAAAGGATTCCCGGTCGATCCCGAAAAGCTCTTCGCCCAGGCGCTCCGAGTAATCATGGCTTTCCAGGAGCGTCTCGGCATCCTGCAGCAAAAACGCACTGTCCTTTTCCTTCTGTCCAAAATTCCTGGTGACAAGATAGCGCTTTCCGCCTGCCTCGAACTCCATTGTGCCACCGAAATACCCTTGATTCCAAGGTCTGAACTTCATCCTGTCATTTTCGGAATAATCCCGTTTTCTCTCACCGTCCAACCCGTAAAACATTACCCGGATAAAAGCGGCAAGCGTCGTCTTTCCCCAGCCGTTCTCCCGGAGCGCTTCGTTCAGTCCCGCCTGAAGATCCACGTCATAATTGGAGAGCGTTCCAAAGTTTTCTACGTGCAAATGCAGCAATCTCATGACAGCTTCTCCTCTCCCGACAGTAATCTTACGCCAAGCCGGATGATCTCTGCCGCCTCGTCCTCCGAAAGTTCCCCTGCCTGCACGGCATCCTTGACATGCCTTACAAACTCACCCTTCAGGGAAACGTCCAGCGCAAATCCGTCATAATCCACCTTGGGCTGTGTCTTATTGACCACCTTTACAAAATAAAAGTCTTCTTCCAGTACCCTCTCAATGTATTTCTCATCGAACTCCGCATCCAGGCTTGGCTCTCCCGTGAGGATCACCTTGACCATGTCCTCCTGCGACACGTCCGAATACACGCCAGCCGCGCGCGTGAGCGCAATGGCTTCATCCGACGTCACGGCATCTGACGCATCCACCGTGAGTTCGCGCATCATGCGCTTACAAAACGGAACAAATTCCGCGTCAATCCGTCCGGCCGTAACGTTCAAAAGGTAGAATCCGCGCGGTCCGCACTCATCAAAGCCCCTGCCCTCAAGACATCCCGAGTATGCGTAAACGCCCCTTGCGTCGAGCTTTTCCAACTTCGGCGCATGCACGTGGCCCAGCGCCAGATAATCAATGCCGCGGTTTTTATATTCCCGCAGGGGAATGACCTCCGCATCCTTCTTCCCGGCGGTCTCCGTCTCCTGACCGTGCAGCATGACAATGTTAAGCTTCGCCTGATCCAAAAGAAGGGAGGCCACAAGCTTTTTACTATTCTCGGCCGTCATCTCCGCGCCGGTGATCACGACGCTCGTTCCGTCCGTTCCCTGTTGCACGTAGGAAGTCCACTCGTCTTGAAAGAACTTCAGATTTTTGGGAAGCTTTCCCACCTTATCCAACACGTCCTGCAGGAAAGAATCCGCATCATGATTTCCGCGAAGATAATAAAACGTGATCCACGGGTGATCCTCAAACACGGCCAAAACGGCATTCCTCGCCGTCGCGGAAACCTTCGCAACGTCAAACAGATCCCCTGCGATCAAAATTGCCTCCACGCCTTGCTTATCGCCATACTGCACCATCTTCTGGAAAGAGAGGAGCAGTTCGTCACGACGCTGCTTCGCCCGCCTGTCATCCAAATGTCTCTTCAGTTTTGAATCCAAATGCACGTCCGCCGTATGTATGATCTTCACTGCTTCACCCTCTCCAATCAACCGAGCCTCCCGTTGTAACGGAAGGCATCTTCCCAATTCCCCTCGCTTCGCTCAGGGTACCGCGCTTCGCACGAATTGGGCCCCTCCTTCTGTATATTTAATCATGTTTCCTAGTCAAATCCCTTGCTGAAACAGAAGGCATCTTCCCAATTCCCCTCGCTTCGCTCAGGGTACCGCGCTTCGCACGAATTGGGCCCCTCCTTCTGTATATTCTAACATATTTTTTTGAATTTGTAATGATTATGATTGCGAAACTTATCATCACGTTTTAAAATATGAGTTATCAGATCATTTTACCGGCGCAGCACGTCTTCGTCGCTTTACAAAAGGAGAAAACATGTTAAGAGTCGACACCATTGGAAAGGTAAATCCCATCGGAAAACCTCATGTCTACTTTGCCGCGCGCAAGGAAGATTACGGATATTTAAACAGCGTGACCAGCAACCTGTTCATGGCTGCCAACGTTGCCGTATACTATGATGACCAGCAGAATTCCAAAAATACGGAAACTGCAGAGCTTCTTCGCATGAACGTGATCGTCGTGATCCTGACGGAGGAACTGCTAAAGTCGCCCTCCGACGTCATGACGCGCATTTTCCCTCTCGCGATCAAAAACGGGATTCCCCTCATGATTCTTGGCATGACTGACAACGTCGGTTTTCTTTTGGATGATTTTTGTGAGAAGAACCACTTGGGCAACCATCACGTGATCTTCCCCAACAAAAAGGATCCCGGGCGCACGTTCCTGACGAAGCTCAAGGACTTCCTTGCGGAGCACGCCTTTGGAAATACTGACCGCAAAAAGATCGAGCAGTCCTTGGACGGCAGGATCTTTTTGAGCTACCGCAAGGTGGACAAGGTCCTTGCGTCGCAGGTGATCACTCTATTAAACGAGGCCAAGTCCTGCTTAAGCTACGGCCTTTGGTACGATGACTACCTGACCGCCGGCGAGGATTTTGACGAAGAGATCCAAACGGCCCTGGACGCATCCGACGTCTTTTTGTTCCTTCTCACAAAGGCCATGCTGCAAAAGGGCAGCTATGCGCTTGAGCGGGAATACGCCCGCGCCGTGGAGGAAGAAAAAACCATTGTCGTGCTCGACGTAATTGAAGGCTCCCACAATCTGCCGGCTGAGCTGGATGAGGGCGATCCCATTCTCCTGTATGGCGATGCCATTGGCGAATTACCCGACCTCATGGTGGAACTCATGGGGAAGCGCGAGCGCACCACCAAGTGGGAAAAGGCAAATCAGAACTATCACCTAGGTCTCGCATATCAGCGCGGCATCTATAAAAACCGGGACGAAAACATTGCCGTCGATCTCATCCGCGAAGCAGCAACGGCAGGCCACATGGATGCCTGCGACGCCATGGTCAAGATCTGCGTGGATCATTACGATTTGGCCTCTGCCACCGACTGGCAACAGGTTCTGACAAATCATTTTGCTGCCCGCTTCCAGAAAGAGCAATCCCTGGATGCCTTAGACCGTTATCTGCACCACCTCAATCTCTTGGGCGAATATCACGGCATGAAGGAAGACTACGAGGGCATGAAAAAATGTTATCAGTCCGCGCAGGAGCTGCTCGATCGCGTGGAGGGGTGGGACATGGATCCCCGCATTATTGAGTATGCCATCATCGCTGCCGACAAGCTCGGCACGTTTGCGCAGATCGAGCTTCCATCCGCGGAAGATAAGGCAAGCCAGCTCGACAGGATTGAAGATTACTACAACCGCTCCTTTGAGTACGCAAAACAATTCATGCGCTTTGAGCATTCCCTCAAGGCGAACCGCTTTTGGTATACGCCGCTCATGCGCCTTACGGATCTCAACCGTGAGTGGTCCAATATTCCGTTGGAGGATATCTGGGAAAATTATTATAACATTCTCAAGATGATGTTAAAAACAGACGAGGAATTCTCTTCCTACGAGACGCTCTGTGATCTGAGCGGATGCTACAGGACTCTGACAAAGCTTTCAGAACAATTATGCGCTGACAGGACGCTGGAGTTGTCGCTGTGCTGGCTTGAACGGGCTCGTCAGGCTTACCTGACCAGCCGCCACTTGGAACGCTGTGCAAAATACGCAGAAGCCATGGAATATACGGCGCGGATCCAATACGCGGCCGGTAACCTTGCGGAAGCGATCCGCAATCTCAACAAGGCCACCAAAGCCCGCATGGAATGCATCTCCGGCAATAAAAAGCTTGGCGTAAACGTTGCTCCCGACGTCGTGGCATTATTCAACGATTACGTCAACGACGCGCACCTGCAGCTGCGCGCGGAAAGCTATGACAACGCTGCCCTCTGCCTCAAGGGCGCCGAGGACGCACTTCTCGCCTACCCCGAGTTCCTCCGGACCAAGAAAAACCTGATCACTTTGGAACACCTCCGTCAATACTTCAACTAATGAATTGTGCCACGAGGACATGTCTACTGACAGGTCCCCGTGGCATTTTTTTAATTGTTGTTTACGTAAGCTGCCGCAGAATCTCCGTAACGCATCATCGCGTCGAGCAGGTTGTCGAGTTTCTCGCCGCCCTTGCCCTTCATGGACGCTACGTAAGACTCAATGCTGTAGCGGTACGTATTGCTGACCTTCTGATTACCCTTCATCACGGTCGCATAGATTGTCTTTCTCATCTTTCCGGCATTCAGCGCTTTTACGTTTACGTAATACAAGCCGTTTTTGTCTACCAGACTTGCGTTTGCAGGATACTCTGCGATCACGTTCGTGCATGCCTCGTTATCCGTTATCACCACGCGAAGTCCCGACAGGCTGCTCGCCGAGTACTTAAACTGCACGTTGACCGCTGCCTCTAAGTACAGTGCTGCCTTCTCAATGCCTGCCAGCTTGGCATCGTCTCCCACCACCGCGAAATTAGGCTCCTTCACCGACCGGTAATTCAACAGTACGCTTACATCCGTTCCCATCGCTCGCTGCGCGTCCGTCAGTCTGTAGCTTGCAAGCTCATTCGTTTTGTATCCCACGTATTTCTGTGCCGCATCGCCATAGAGCAGAATGTCAACCAACAGTCTTCTGAAATTAGCATAATAGTCCAACTGGTATAGTTCATTACTTAACATGTTATGGCAGTATTCCTCTACGGAATACGTGATTTCCTCGCCTGCCACGTCTGCATTGTTGAAATCCAGTGCGTGAGGTACGGCCGTCACGACGTCCCGCAGCATGTGCGGCGCCACGCGATAATTGAAAACGTACAGTCCGTTGGTTTCGTCAATGGTATATTCAGTAATCTTTTCCTCCGCGCCATTTTGCGTAACCATGAGATACGGATCGTGATACCTGCCGTCAACCAATGATTTGTCTACCTTAAAGTCAATAGTGATCGTGTCATATAACGTGAGGGATTTTTTCGTGACCTTCAAAGGCCCCGGCGTCTTTGCCGCTACCATTACGTCGTCCACGACAATGTCGTAGGCTTTTCCTCTCGTAATGTTTCTAAACCCTACGTAAATGGTTTGCCCGGCATATTCCTTAAGACTAAGCGTATACTTTTTATACGTTGAATCAAAATTGTAGACTACCTTCTGTAAATAACTGTTTTCCGCCGACGGTCTTCTTAAAATGCAAACTTCCATTTCCTCAAAATCTTTTTCCCGTTTGCACCAGAAGGACAGCTCTCCATTATCCGGAACAAGGATTCCCGGCGTAACAATCAAATCATCAGCCTGATGGGCGAAAGACAGGATCCGCCGGGTATTCGGATGCAACGCTTTTCCATTCACTCCTTCACCAATCTCCCAACACCTGTCATCGTCATCTAAATCGTACTGAGTCCACCCATCAAGGCTTCCAGACTCAAAATCCTCATAGAACGCAACAAAATCATATCCTTCCGGTGCAAAATTCGCAACCAGCTCGCGATCAGCCGTTGCCTGGAACTGATAGGTTTCAGAAATGCTAACCACTTTACCGTTCTCAGTCCAGTTCACAAAACGACAGCCATCCTTCGGTACCGCCAACAGCTCGACGGTCTCACCTTCTTTATAGGTTCCGCCACCGCTTACGCTTCCATAGGCTGCATTAGATTCCGTAGCCTTTACGTTAAAATTGCGAACAAAATCTGCATAAACCCAAACTTCGCATGCGGGCATCTGGAACTTATTTCCTTCGATCGGCGTAAGACTCTGAAGATCGGCCGACGTGCCATAATAATACTTGTTTACGGCATAACCGTCGTCAGGCGTGGCACACAATTCAACCTCATCCCCCACAATATATTTTTCTTTTTGATCAACTATGGAAAGGGTACCATGCGTGGTGCTCAGATCGTTGTGCACGGCGTAGCTTTCCAACTCAGAGAAAATAGCGCCAACAAACATGTCAGAAGTAGGATATAAATCAAATGGATTGTCCCAAGAAATGATTTTCTGTTCATTTGCATTAGTCCAATACTCAAATTGATATCCATAGTTTGGAATTGCACTCAAAGTATATGCGCCAGTTAACGGGTTTTTTACTAAATTTATCCTTCCACTGCCCTTAGGATAGACTCCACCAGTTATCGAATAATTTCCTCCTCGCATAAAAAGGACATAGAACTTTTTGGTATTGCTGGTGTCTAACGTTGTAGTAATCTCCGTACTTATCGGCGTTTTTAAATCCGGATCATCATACCAGCCAAGGAAAGAATAACCTTCGCTAGGTACCGCCGTCACCTCCAATCTACCGGGAGCTACGACATTACTAGTAATAGTTCCTCCCCCTTGGGGAAGTACGGAAAATTGAATATTTTCCATCTGTTTTTTTTC
The DNA here is from genome assembly GCA_024693365.1 of Acetatifactor sp. Classification (GTDB taxonomy): domain Bacteria; phylum Bacillota; class Clostridia; order Lachnospirales; family Lachnospiraceae; genus Acetatifactor. The sequence goes on from JAILLF010000014.1 coordinate 18,513, forward strand.
AAACGTCACCGTCACGTCCAAGTCAAAACCCGGCATCACAAATGACAACACGTTGCCGGAAAAACTGGCCCCCGACGGTACGCCGGCTAACCCGCTAACCCTATATCCCTCGTTGGCCTTAATGGTCATGTTAACGACGTCGCCTTCCAAAAAAGTGTTTTTCCCGGCTTCGAACATAACCGTTCCATGCTCTAAATTTCCGGAAACGTTAACCGTATGAGGAACCGTGGAAACAAATTTTGCGCTAACCCACACGTCATGATCAGGCACGGTAAAGGTATTGCCTTCCAGGGAACGGTATTCCCCATCCTTGCTATCCTTAATCAAGAACGTATCGAATCGATAATCCTCCTGGGCCGTGGCTTTCAACGTCACCTGCGTTCCCGGAGCTTGTGAAAGATAGGACGGCGACGGAGAAACTACTTCTACGCTTCCTCCGTTTGGTTGAGGTTGATAAATAAAGAAGTAACCAATTCTACGGTATAAAACGTTAAAATATCGGTTCCTGTCCGCCGTGAATACGTATGGATTCTCCCGATACTCCATTCCAAGATCGGGATCAATCCAGGCTTCAAACATATATAAAGCACTGTTCATGGCAACCATCGTCACGGTGTCACCTGCATTATAAGACCCGAAACCTATAATCTGACCTGCTCCTCCCGGATAAACGGTTCCCTCTACTTTGTACGTCGTTGCGGCACGAACAAACATGGCCGGATACAAACCTTCCAGGTTTGTCAATACCAATGCAAGCATAAGCATCACGCTAAGCAATCCATACCGAATCTTTTTCCTCTTTGCTTTTTTCATGCTATTTCTCCTCTCCTCGCCTAATTCCCAGCTTGTGTTTTTTCTTATCTATCTCTTAATTGCAGTCATTCGTTTTTTTACTCACCCCTTTTTTATTTTTTGTGTCACGGGAGTCTACTGACAAGTTTTCCTTGTGTGTCATTGGGACGTGTCTACTGACACGTTTTCCTTACAAAGGTGTCGCGAAAACAGTTCAGTAGTTCAATGACGTTTAGATAACGATATAAAAAACACTTCGAAACCGTCACAGGCCAGCAGTCGGCATCCGGGTATTTCGGAATTTTTTGCCCTTATCTCTCCTCCACCACCTGGAAGATTTGTCACTTCATCTCATGCCTTTTTCAAATAAGGCTCTGCCTGAACTTTATACATAAAGGCATACTTTCCGTCCAACTGCATAAGTTCTTCATGTCTGCCCGACTCAACAACCTCTCCATTTTCCAGCATAATAATGTGGTCTGCCATTCTGGTTGCCGTCAATCTATGCGAAATCAATACCACAGATTTCTTTTGGGAGGATTCGATGATCCGTTTGTTAATATTGTACTCCGCAAATGGATCTAATGCCGCCGACGGTTCATCAAACACAATGATCTTTCCAGTCCCTGCAAAGACGCGCGCCATCGCTACCTTCTGTTTTTCTCCGCCCGATAACAGCAATCCTTCCTCGTCAAATTCTCTGGTGATCTGCGAATTGATTCCGTCCTTAAGCGTGGACAATTTCCCACCGAAATCAGCATGTTTAAGTGCGCTGACAATCTCATCGTCTGTTAAGACATCGTTATCATTCATTTTTACGTTTTCAGCCAACGACAAGGCATAAAGATTGAAATCTTGAAAAACGGAAGAAAACATTGCTCGGTAATCTTCCAGATCAAATTCTTTAATATTCCTCCCGTTTAGAAGGATCTCCCCCTGATCAACGTCATACAATCTCATCATTAGCTTGACAAGCGTCGTCTTTCCTGCACCATTGTATCCAACAACCGCTAATGTATTTCTTGGATTAATTTTAAAACTTACGTTACGCAACGTCGGTTGATCATTTCCGGGATATGTAAAGGTCACGTTTCTGAATTCGAGAATCAGCTCCTCCGCATCCGGAATCCTTTTTGCATCCGCCTCAGATTTTATGTGTGGCTCATAATTAATGAATTTCTTCATGGTATCAACATATACGGCATTTCTATATAATGCATTGATCTGACCTGACCATCGATTCAACAGTAAATACAAATCCACCATTGCCTTATTCACAACCACGAAATCGCTTAAGTCAATGGACTGTTTTACGATGAGCTTATATGCAAAATAACCATATATCACAAAAGTATTCAAAGCATATCGAAATCCGAACGTTGAAAGGAATGACACAAAAGCAATTTTGCCGACATATTTTTTCAGGATTGTCTGCACGCCTTGATATGCTTTTTCGTATGTCTCTAATAATACGCCTTTAATGTTCGTCAGCCTTAAGTCTTTCGCACTGTCTTGCAAATAAAATACACGCTCGACATAGCGTTCAACTTTCTCTTTTCCAACAATTTCTTTACGATATTCTACTTTTTTCTTTTCAAGCGAAGACGCTACGACAATGTTCAGCGCTACAGAAACAAATGTCAGCGCAGAAAGGCTAGGATCGATCAAGACTACCATGCTGATAACGCCGGAAATCTGCAAAACATATCCCAGAAAAGCCCCAAGAGAATTGCACGCTCCCGTCACCATTTCGCCGCTATTATTGGTAGCCCATATAAACTCATTATAGTATTCAGAGTTATCATAGCATTCAAGGTCAACCTTGGCAGCCTTGTCATAAAGATACTTCTCAAGGCCCTTGATCAAGACTTTGGTATAAACTGGCCGAAAATAATTGTCTATCGAAATGATCAAAAATCTTAGGAGCAGATAAGCTATGCACCAAACAGCAATGGTAACGCAGATTACGGCAAATTCGTTTCCGTCAGTAATCTCCTGAACCAACCGTTTGGTAAACAACAGATTAAAGAAAGTAAAGCAAAACTCCGCAATGGCAGCAATGATCGTAAACGCAAAAAGCATAGGGGAAAAACGATATATTAATCTCATCAAATAAATGCTATTTTTCAGGATTTTTACAGACTTCCCGTTTTTCTTATTAGTCTTGTCCATTTTTATCCTCCCCTTCCAATGCATACTGTTCCTGCTGCATTCTGTACATTTCTGCATATAGCCCATTCGCGTTCATCAGGGATTCATGCGTTCCGCGCTCCTTGATCACGCCATCATCGATCAAAAGCACTTCATCCACATATTGAGCTGATGAAAGTCTATGTGAAATCATAAATACCGTTTTTTCGCTGGAAGACCTTAAAGTAATCTCATTGATCCTTGCCTCAGATAGGGGATCCAGCGCACTGGAAGGCTCATCCAGAATAATCACGTCGCTGGCTTGATAAATGGCACGAGCAATAACCATTTTCTGTTTTTCACCACCCGAAGGTACAAAACCGTCATCGTCGATTTCCTTTGTCACGTTAGACAGAATACCTTTCTCGAGGCTCTGTATCTTTTTCATCAGATCAGCCTCCGTCAAAGCCTTCTCGACATAAGGGGCCTTATTCTCCTCGTAATGATCCATCACCACATTCTGTCCAATGCTGAACGCATATAGATAAAAATCCTGAAACACCGTAGAGTAAATATGGCGATATGGATTAACCTCATACTCCTGTATGTTTTTACCGTTGTATAGGATTTCCCCTTCCGTTGGTTGATATAGATTCATCAGAAGCTTAACAAACGTCGATTTACCCGCGCCATTCTTTCCAACTATCAAGATACGGCTCCCCTTCTTGACAGTAAGGTTAATGTTCTTTAATACTTCCTTTTTCCCGTCATAGGAGAAAGAAACATTCTTAAATTCAATGGATTCCATGGCAGGATTCGGAGCAATTGCCTCCTCATTCACATGTACAAGCGGTTTCGTTTCCAAGAATTCTCTCAGCAAACCGGAAAACCTTCCTGATTGCTGTAGATCTAGCCCACTATTGATCAATGCGCTTACTCTCCATGTCATGGATGCAACGGCATTTTGTATGATCAGGTAATCTCCTATGAGCAATTTTTTCTTGACCACGATCAAATAAGAAACATATAGCAAAATACCAACATAGATCACTTTGTCATTCATAAAATCCATCCAAAGCGTCATAATCGTTGTTTTTCTGTCATATTTCTTTTCATTTTTAATGATCTCATCCATGGTATCATCGTATTTACGAGTCAATACGCCATAGATGCCCGTGAGTCTCATTTCTTTTGCATATTCCTTCAAATACATGATTCTGTTCAGATACTTTGTCCATCTGTTTGGACTCGTATTTTTAATGTACAGATCATAACTCACGCTATTTTTCTTTTTCCCAAGCAACCATCCAGGCACTAACGGAATCAATACAAAAACGAGAGTCCACGGTTCCTTGCTGACAATAATACTCAAAAGATACAGGACGGTAACAAGCAACCCTGCGGCATTCGCAATCGAACTCGACAATTTTGATGCCCTAGAGCTTGCTTCATCCAAAGAACGTACATATTTATCGTAAAACTCCGGATTCTCATATTGCTGAATATCCAGGGATGCCGCATGTGCATATACGTTCATAAGCATATATTTCTGAATTCTTGCATTGTCCTTTGCAAGAAAGCTTTCCTGAAACCATGATTGAAACCAAATATTCGCAGCAGTAAATGCTGCCACAATAACAATGTATTCCATCACCTTGTAGAAATCGCGACCATCAACAATGGAGTTTATGATGGAACCAAAAAGTACTGTATAGATCAATGTCTGCGTCACTCCTTTAGACACCTGAAACAGGATTTCAAAAGGCAGCCTTAGTTTTGATGCAGCGAATAATTGTCTCAGAACATATAGATTGTTATCTAACGCAGACGATTTTTCCACTTGCTTTTTCATAATGTCTTCACCCCACACAAATATTCTAGTTTTGTAATTCAATATTAACCAACCCGCCTTATAGGCTCCCGAACCATTTTTCCCATGCGCAATCCGTTTGCCAATACCTAAGCTGTTCTTCTTCTGTCATATCAGCAACAACTCTTTCGGCTCCCTTGGGAATAAAAATCCTTTCCATTGTCGTACCAGTGCGTTCCGATGGTTTTCCTGCGATTCTCCCTTGAAAGACTGCATCCCATAGGTAATTAATAGGTAACAAGGCAATTCATTGGCGGGCAATACTTGTTAGGTCAAAAAAACACTCCTCGGATACCACTTCCTGGAGTGTTTTTTGCTTCAAACAACTTTTTACCACTTTTAAAATAATGTGTGTACTAATTTGCGTTACAAAAAATGGCACTCGTCAAAATAGCAAATTGCTTATAAACCATTGAAAACAAAGAAAGTTCCGTTCCATATCTTACCACTTGTCACATTTCAAGTACTTACCACTTTTCTTACCACTTTTAATCATCAAATTATGGTATTTTACGATACTTTACGATAGTTTTGCTCATCTAGCCTAAATTCCGTAACTGGTCTTGTGAAAGAAAATCAACAATGTATTGATGAACGGTAAATAATTTTGATGAACGACGTTTTTGAGCGATTTTACGTCGTTCATCAAGAAAAAACGTCGTTCATCCAAAAGAAGAATTTGGGAAAAATACGAATATCAGACTTGTGAATTATTTTGTCCTGTCGATCGTCACCATCTTGATGAATTCAAAATAGGCGGCTTTGACTTTGGGGACATAGGTCCTTCCGATGGGGAGGGTCATGCCATCCGTCATCTGGCAGAATTCTGCGTTCATCTTCTCAACGTTCTGAAGGTTTACAAGATAGGATTTATGCGTGCGCAGCATGGTTGTTCCGGAGAGCTTCTCCTCCATGGACTTGATGCTGTCAAAGCACTTGAGCACTGCTTCCTTCGCGTAAATAATGGTATAATTTCCTTTCGCCTGTACGTAAATGATCTGATCGAGCTTGATGAAGCCCTCTCCTCCATTCGTTTTGTAGGAAATGACGACATTGCTCCTGCTTTCGCGAATGGCGGTCCGAAGGCATTTTTCAACGCCCACGGGATCGATCGGCTTTTCCATAAAAGCGAGTGTCTTAAGGTCGATCGTGTTCCACTGAAACTCCTTATGACAGGTCACAAACACAACACGCCATATCCGGTCATCCCCCCGGAGCCTTTCCATGACCTGCATCCCATCCATTCCAGGCATTTCAATATCCAAAAAAAGCAAATGGATCATGTCGCCCTGATACGCAAGCACCTCTTCGCCGGTCGCAAACATGGCGAATTCATATTCTTGATCAAGCGTTCTAAGATAATACCAGCAGATTGTTTTCAAGTTTTCTCGATACGCAACTTCATCATCGCAAATACCAATCGTGATCATGCTTCCCTCCGCTAAGATTTGCTCACCACTTGTACACCGGCACATTGAAGCATTTCTTTTCTGTCGCAAATCGAAGGACTTTTTTCCGACGCTTCTCAAACACTTCAACGTCGACAATGCTCTCGCATGGTATGGTTTT
>JAILLF010000037.1 GCA_024693365.1 Acetatifactor sp.
TTTCTTGACAACAGGAAGTATTATGAACCGTCCATACGACGTAAGGAGATCATGGGTAAACTCTGCGTTGTATCGAAAAAGGTAACAAGAGATGGCTGGAAAGTCGGTTTTATGTTGAGAGAAGAACTTCAGGATGATGAAGACAGCGGATGGCAGTTTTTGGCAGGAGATGAAGATGATGAATATATCAATAATGTAGAGCATGTCGAGTTGTGCAAGGTATATTCGATTGCCGGAATAGATCCTGCTGTTATAAATCATATTGACAATCCTGTTGGGACCAGGCTGATCCGTAAGTCTTCAGAAGAGTTTGAAGATGACAGGAATCAGCCGGCATTTATGGAAAAATGGAAGTGAGGTACCTGACGAAAATGAACGCCTCATCAAGACCGCAAAGATGAGCTATTCCTTTGAGAATACCATGTACGGAACTCTCGGGCCGGAAAGAACGGCCTGGCAGACGTTAAGAAGCTAAAGCCCATCAGTTTCGAACCGTATGGGAATGCCTATTTTGGCGTGGGTGAGAAGGTCGGTAATGCCTTTAAGGATGGCGCGGCAATTTTTTGATTGCCCGCCTTTTTTGTGTGAAGATTATTGTACATTAAATGAGTTAAAGTTATGATATGCTTATAGGGAGCTTTGGTGAGCAAAGAATGGATAAGGAGCTGCGGAGAGATGTATTTGGATAGATTTGTGTTACCCATTGATCAGGAAGAGCGGATGATAGAGAAGCGGATGGCGCATAATGGCGGGATTTATGGGTATATTGACAATATTTATCCATGCGGGATTTTCTCTGAGATCAAGCTGCATGAGATTAATTTTGATGCGACGACGATCCTGTATGGCGGAAACGGGTCTGGGAAGAGCACCTTGCTGAATATTATTGCAAGTAAGCTGGAACTGGACAGGGTGACGCCATATAATTCCGCGGAGCTGTTTAGTGAGTATGTTTTCCGTTGCGAGTATGAGCTGGGAACGAATGAGGAAGGGGAAAGACAGCGGATCCCGAAGGGGAGCAGGATCATCACGAGCGACGACGTGTTTGATTATATGCTCGCGGTCAGGACAAATAACAATGAAATCGCGGAGAGCATTGAGGACGCCAGGGAGGACTGGGGAAGACTGAAGTATGGGAAGACGATCAAGTTTCAGGGGATGGAGGACTATGAGGCTGTCAGGGCGCAGGTGATGGCGCGGTCGAAGTCCGTGTCGAGACGGCAGTACGTAAGAAGGACGGCCGGAATGGAGGCAAGGCTTCAAAGCAATGGGGAAACGGCGTTGGAATTTTTTGATTCGAAGATCAAGAATGACACGCTGTATTGTTTGGACGAGCCTGAGAACAGTTTGTCGCCGAAATTGCAGCTGAAATTGGTGGAAATGCTGGAGAAGATGGTGAGGTACTGCGGATGTCAGTTCATCATTGCAACGCATTCGCCGTTTTTGCTGTCAATGTCCGGGGCGAGGATCTATGACCTGGATGAGACGCCGGTTGACGTAAAGAACTGGTGGGAGCTTGAAAATCCAAGGATCTATTATGAGTTCTTTAAGAAGCAGGGGCATCTGTTCGAATGACGGATGCCCTTTTTTGACAAGTCATTTGACCGTAGTTTCCAATTTTGCTATACTAAAGTGGTCGGAGTTAATTCAGCTTTGCAGCATTGAACGGCTTGATGAAATGGAGAAAGGTGAATTTTTTTGTATACGATTGCCCCGAAGCAATTCTTCCATCCGCAAGGGTATCCGGACATATTGACGTATGTACGGAAAAGGACGTTGATGAATTGACGTCTTTTCTTGATCGCTTCCACGAGGAAGTACAAGTGGATAGAAAGAGTATGGAAGAGTATCGGGAAGATGCAGAGAAATATGCCAAGACAGGCAGGTTTTATTTTTGGACAGACGATCAAAACAGAAAACACTAAGATCGTGGATTATGAGAAGCATGCTTACTAAAGCGTACGTTGTGAAAGAGAGGAAATATGGCTGAGGAGTTTTTGACGTTAATGGCAGATTTGGATGATGAAGCACAACAAATTATGAACGGGTGGTATGACAAGTTGCAGGCGAATGGTTTTAGCGGGGTTCAGACACCTGGTCTGCCATTTCATATAAGCCTTGCTTGTTTTTCGCCGGATAAGGAGCAAGAAGCGGTTCGGGAAATGAAAGAATTGGCGACTCGTTTTCCTGAGGTCCCGGTGCATATTAGCCACGTAGGTTTGTTTGCAGGAGGGAGAGTTTTATTTGCTGCGCCCGATATGAATCCTTCAGATCTTTTGCAGGTAAGACACGCAATAAAAACAGAGACCAGTGAGACGTTTCCCTGGACGCCACACTGCACAATTATGATAGATGATGCTACGACAGTACAAAAAGCGTTATCGGTTTTGCTTGAGGATTTTCATCCCTTTACGTGTAAGATAACAAAACTGCATCTATGTGCTTTTTGGCCAACAAGAGAGATTGCCACGGTATCACTTACAAAGTGAGGGATTGCAGCGCTGGTCTGTTTTACAAAGCGGGAGGCTTGGATTTCCAGGGCGGAGGAAAGTAAAGCGTAAGGCGCGACAACGGATGGCATGCGTGCATGATAAGCATGGATATCGTGCCGGAATCCGAACTGTATTTTCCTTGAAGAAAGGGATATAATTAACACATAATGTGAAAATATGTCGTATTCACTGACTTGACCAAAGGAAAATATGGAGGGGATATCTATGAAGAAAAACGCTAGACGTATGGCATGGTTGGTTGCTGGTCTGATGATGATTACGGTTTGCTCGTGCACGGACAAGAGTGCGCCAATAACGAGCGGGGACGCGTCTGGCACCGGCTATGAGGAAAGATCGGACGCGCCCAGTACTGCCTTTGAGGATGAATCAGATGCGCCCAGCACGTACGTAGAGGAAAGCTCGGATGCATCGGAAGAGGTTGGATCGAAGGTTGGTGGAATGTTTTCTGACAGCACGCTGGGTATGCTCTTTCAGCTGACAAATGACGCTATAGGTAAAGACCTGGCAACGGCTGAAGAGATGATCGGTGGTTTTTTTGACGTCGAATTAAAGGATCGGACGGGTTCCATGGTGACCAGCGAAAGAAAGGACATTGTTACTACGATCCATTCTTATATCCAGATTTTAAGCAAGGATTCCGTTAGATTTAACGGAATGGAAATCTGGACGGATAAGGAAGACGGACGGGTCAGAAGGATTGCGATAACTTGCACGAATTCAAGCTATACGGCCGAGCTCATCGAGGATACGCCCGAGTTTAGGGATGAGATCAAAGAGCTAAACGCTGATTTCAATGATGAAATGAAAAGGTCTATGGGAGACCCGTACGAAACTGGGGACTTGGTGGGGGATGAGGACTCGATCTACTGCTATTACAAGGTGACTGATGATTGTTTGGCAAATATAGAGATTCGTGACTTTACCGAGCCGGATGGAAACGGTTTGCTTTCCACAAGTATTATTTTTGCTGACTGTGACGTTCTTTTGTTCAAATAATTCCAGAGAGGAAAAAAGCGTTTCGTGCAATATTCGCAAAGGGTAATGAAACTGGATCAGGAAGAGTGAGGATGGTCTTCGTGCGGCGGTGCCGCATTACTGGCGTCGCGTAATACGATTGGGGCTTGTCTGTCTGGACAAGCTCTTATTTTTTGTATTGACAGCTAATTCAAATTAGCCTATAATAAAGCTAATTCAAATTAGCTAAAGGAGCGTATATGGATACGAAAAAGAAAATACTGGACGTAGCATTGACTTTGTTTTCGGAAAAGGGATACGGGAACGTCTATGTTGGACAGATAGCGGAAGGCGTGGGTATTAAGGCACCTTCTCTATATAAGCATTACAAGAGCAAACAGGACATTTTTAATGCAATCCTGGATGAGATGCGTGAGCGCTATAACCAAAAAGCCGCCGATCTGAATATGAACGGATCGGATTATCTGGCGGATTCCGAATTGTATAAGAATGTTTCTGAAGATGAACTCGTGAAGATGGGGATAGGACTGTTTTCTTTTTTTCTGCATGATGAATATGAATGCAAGTTTAGAAAGATGCTTACGATAGAACAGTTCTCAGATAGGGAATTGTCCAAGCTTTTCTCGGATCAGTATTTTGATGAACCGCTAAAGTATCAAAGTGGATTGTTGCATTTTCTGATCATGCAGGGCAAGATGAAGGAGGATGATGCCGATATCATGGCGCTGCAGTTCTTTGCACCTATTTATCTGCTCATGACCGTCTGCGACAGACAGCCCAAAAGAGAAAAGGAATGCTTACGGAAACTTGAAAAGCATGTCAGACAGTTTAGCAGGATATATAAGGGAGACGACAAATGAAGATAGTATTGATAAATGGTCAGAATCATAAAGGCAGCACGTATCATATCGGAAGAATGCTTGCGGAGAAGATCGGAAGCGATGAAGATATTGTTGAATTTTTTCTTCCGGGAGACCTGAATCATTTCTGCCTTGGATGTTATGCGTGCATAGACGATGATTCGAAATGTCCATTTTATGAAGAAAAAAACAGGATAATGACTGAGGTTGAAGCTGCTGACGTTCTGATATTTACAACACCCACTTATTGCCTGAGAGCTTCCGCTCCGATGAAGAGCTTCTTAGATCTGACGTTTAATTACTGGATGTCACACAGACCACGAAAGTGTATGTTCACCAAACAGGCACTTGTTATATCCACCGCAGCGGGGAGTGGCGCAAAGAAGGCCGTAAAGGACGTGAGTAATGCCCTGTTTTACTGGGGGATTCCACGGATCTATGAATATGGTATTTGCGTACAGGCTATGAATTGGAATGGGGTAAGAGAGAAGAAAAAGCGCAAGATTGAAAAAGATACGGAATGGATCGCACAAAGGCTCTTGCGTAAAAAGCACGTAACTGCAGGCATAAGGACTAAAGTCATGTTTTCACTAATGCGTATGATGCAGAAAGCTGATTTTGGATCCGGAGAGGCAGACAAAGCATATTGGGAAAGTTGCGGCTGGCTGGGTAAGGAAAGACCTTGGAGAGCGGGCTCTCAATATCCGTAGCGTAATAGCGTTTGGACGGATCTCAATAGGGGTGCGGAGTCTTATAGTTTAAATGACTGCTTCACTTGTTTTAAAAATTTCTCTGCTATAGGCGTAAAGGTCTGGTATTTGTTCCAGATAAGATACAGCTTTGTTTCCTGCTTTGGAGACAGCGGTTTGAATACCAAGTCACTTTCTCCGGAACAGTTGATGAGATGTTCGAAAGTAAGGAGAATGCCAAGACCTTCTTTTGCAAACATGGATGCATTATAAGAAAGCCGGAAAGAGCCTTCCAGATGGAGCTTGGGATAGTGTTCTCCTGCCCATTCAGGTATTTCAATATTCCAGCTTTGTTCAGAGCAGTAAAGAGGTTGTCCGATAAGGTCAGTTGCTTTAATGCTCTTTTTCTTTGCCAGTGGATGAGTTTTTAACATGACGACGCCCCAGAGTTCGGAATTAGGGAAAACAAGATATTCGTATTTGTCCGTGTTTGGTGTCTCACATATTACTCCAAAATCCAGAAGTCCTTTGTCAAGTTTTTCCGTAACCTGTTCAGTGTCACCGCTGGTGACGTGGTATGTAAAGTTTGGATACCTGTCTTTTAGTTTTTTTATCTCACGTGCAAGCAGATTGATCTGATAGGATTCTGCCAGACCGAAATAGATGTCTCCTCCTGCGATGTCATCGAGGGAGATGAACTCCTGTTCAATTTTATCTGCCATTGCTACAAGATCTTCTGCGCGGTCACGCAGAAGCATACCCTCATCAGTAAGTTTGATGGAGAAACTGTGACGGGTAAACAGTTTTTTTCCAAGTTCATCTTCAAGTGATTTTAAGACCTTTGATAAGGTCGGTTGTGTAACGTGCAGGATCTGTGCAGCGTGGGACATGTTTTCTTCTCTTGCAACTGCAAGAAAGTAGCGAAGGTTCTTTATTTCCATCGTAGTGGCCTCTTTCTGCGATATGCCATTATGGAATATCACGATATTCATTTTATTCATTAGCGAAGATTCTGTCAATGCATTATTCTTAAATCACAAAGACAAACGAAGCGTTTTGTGAGGAAAATGGACTTATGGAAATGGAACTGAAAGAAATCCTTGAAAATCTGGCAGATGCAGGATGCACAACACGTGATGCCAAGATTGCAGGAGAACTGTACAAAAACGGACAAGAAGATGAGCTGATCCGATTCCTCAAGAAATGCAGATGTAGCCTTATGGAGGAGATGCATGAAAGCCAGAGAAAAGTGGACCGTATGGATTTCCTGATCCGGCGGGCAGAGAGGCATGCGGCAAAGTAAAGAATTATGGAGGACGAAGCAATGATCAAAGAAGAACTGAAACTGGTGCAGGAATGGGACAAGACTTTCGGAAAAAGTGATAAGGTAGATCACAGTAAGGTGATGTTTGTAAACAGATATGGAATCACTCTTGCAGCTGACATGTACGTACCGAAGAATGCGGAAGGAAAGCTTCCGGCTATCGCAGTAAGCGGCCCCTTCGGTGCGGTAAAGGAGCAGTGCAGCGGATTATATGCGCAGACCATGGCAGAGAGAGGATTTTTGACAATAGCATTTGATCCTTCTTTTACGGGTGAGAGTGGCGGAAATGTCAGATATATGGCGTCACCAGACATCAATACGGAAGATTTTATGGCGGCTGTAGATTTTCTTTCTCTGAATGAAAAGGTAGATCCTGACCGAATCGGAATCCTTGGCATTTGCGGATGGGGCGGCATGGCAATCAATGCGGCTGCACTTGATACCAGGGTAAAAGCAACGGTGGCTTCCACCATGTACGATATGACTAGAGTGAATGCAAACGGATATTTTGACTCCGCGGATTCTGAGGAAGCTCGTTATGAGGCGAAGAGGGCACAGTGTGCACAGCGTTTGGAAGACCTTAGAAATGGCGAGTACAAGCTTGGCGGCGGTGTGGTGGATCCGCTTCCGGAGGATGCTCCGTTTTTTGTCGTGGATTATCACGAATACTACAAGACAGACCGTGGGTATCATGCCAGATCACTTAACTCCAATGGCGGCTGGAATGTGATTGGATGCGAATCATTTGTTAATCAGCCAATCCTAAAGTACAGCAATGAGATCAGAAGTGCAGTTCTTCTCATTCATGGTGAGAAAGCACATTCCTGTTATTTTTCAAAGGATGCCTATGCTGCGATGATAAAGGACAGCAAGTATACGGAAAATAAGGAACTGATGATCATTCCGGATGCAGTGCATACCGATCTGTATGACGGAGGCGGAAAGGATGCGATCCCGTTTGATAAACTGGTTGAGTTTTACATGGAGTATTTGAAATGAAAAGAATGATTCCTTTGATGATCTTAGTATTACTTTTTTGCATGGTACTATCAGGCTGCAAAGCGACCGTAAAGGAAGTGGATCAGGCAACGGTTGTGAACGCGGTCCCTGCAAATGCAGAGGATACGTCAGGGGAAAAGACAGTTGATCAGACGACAGAGAAGCCAGAAACGATGGCAGGAATCGAAAACCTCACAAGGCGGGAGAATGAGATGATCATGGTGATGACGATCAATGATATTAAAGTAGATGCTACATGGGAAAACAATGCCTCTGTGGCAGAGCTGAAGGAACTTGCAGCGGATGGGCTTACGATATCCATGTCCACGTACGGAGGATTTGAACAGGTAGGACCGATCGGAAAGAGTATTACGCGAGATGATAAACAGACGACTACGTCGGCAGGAGATATTGTCCTGTATTCGGGAAATCAGCTTGTAGTATTTTACGGATCGAATTCATGGGCATATACGAGACTGGGGAAAATAAACCTGACTGAAAAAGAACTGACGAATCTGCTTGGTAGCGGTGACGTTACTATCACGTTAAGCATGGAGTAAGGAGGACACAAGGCGTCAGAATGCGACAATAATTTACCTTGAAAAACAGGAAAACAAGAAGCATATGGGCTACGTTACGAATGACGAGTAGCAGATTCTGAGTAAGATCAGTTTCTGCTATTCGTTTTTGTTTTAAGAAAAGGAGCCGTTTCTTTCTTCGCTGACGTTTGCATACGATCATGGCGATCACGGTGCCTGTTGTCACACTACAGATTTTTTGTGATGCAATGACAGAAAATATAGGTTTGCAATGGATTAATTGAAGCATTTCGCCTTTTTTGTATTGCGTATAACGAACGACGTGATATATAAGTAATTTAACGGGATAATGTCGACCAGAAGGGTAGGCAGGGGAGCAAAAGAAGAATCAAGCTTAGCAAGAATGGGAAATATGAATGTTATGGGGAGGAACAAAGCCATGAAACATTATCTTGCCATCGACGTCGGCGCGTCGTCCGGACGTCACATTGTCGGCTGGCTGGATGGAGGCGAACTGAAAACCGATGAGATTTACCGTTTTCCGAATAGAATTACGGAGCTGAACGGGCACCTTGTATGGGACGTCGGAGCCCTGACGGCGCACGTGAAAGCCGGAATAGAGTGCGCGAGGTTAAAATACCCACATATTGAAAGTTTGGCCATCGACACTTGGGGCGTGGATTACGTACTTATGCGCGGTGACAAGGAGATGCTGCCCTGCCATGCATATCGGGATAACCGCACGGAGGCAGTGATTTCGGAGGTGCATTCCAAAATGTCCTTTTCCCGCCTCTACCAACGCACGGGGATACAGTTTCAGCCCTTCAATACGATCTATCAGCTCTATGCGGATAAGTTAGCGGGGCGACTGGAAGGCGTTACGGATTTTTTGATGATTCCCGAGTACCTTGCGTACAAGCTCTGCGGCGTGAAATCCCATGAGTATACCAATGCCACCACTGGCGGCATGGTGAGCGTCGAGACCGGAGAATATGATACCGCGATCATAGACGCCTTGGGTTTGCCTGCGCAGCTATTCCACAAATTGCAGCACCCCGGTGAGGTCATTGGCGAATACGAGGGAATCAAGATTATGCTCTGTGCCACCCATGACACCGGTTCTGCGGTGGAGGGCATCCCCATGACGGAAAATTTGCCATATATTTCCTCAGGCACTTGGAGCCTGTTGGGCGTGAAGGTGGAAAAGCCCATTACCAACGCGGCTTCCGAACTGGCTAACTGGTCAAATGAGGGTGGCGTGGGCTACAACCGCTATCAGAAAAACATAATGGGTATGTGGCTGGTCAACCGCCTGCGGGACGAGCTATGCCCGGATAAATCTTTTGACGAGATTGTTGCGGAAGCCGAGGCAAGTCACTTCGAGGAGACCGTGGACGTCAACGCCAAGGCATTTCTCTCCCCAGAGAGTATGAAAACTGCTTTTGACGCGGCGCTCTTGATAAAACCACAGACTCTGGGCGACTATTTCCGCTGTGCCTACCATAGCCTTGCACTGAGCTATGGGGATGCCATCCGGGAGATGCAGCATAATACCGGGGAGATTTACGATTGCATTTGCGTTGTAGGCGGAGGTGCCAAGAATGATTTTCTTAACCGCCTGACGGAGAAAGTCACGGGGAAAAAGATGATTGCCCTGCCCATAGAGGCCACGGCAATCGGAAATCTGAAAGTACAAATGGAGGTAGACCAATGAGTTATAGTGAGGCAAAAGAAAAATACGCAGTTTACGGCGTAGACACCGAAGCGGCGATCGGGAAACTAAAGACGGTTCCCGTTTCCCTTCATTGCTGGCAGGGTGACGACGTACGGGGCTTTGATACCGATCCGGCCAAGCCTTTGACCGGTGGCATTCAGACAACCGGCAACTACCCGGGACGTGCCCGTACGCCTAAGGAACTGATGGCAGACCTTGACGAGGTGCTTGCTCTGATCCCCGGCAGGCCGAAGATGAATCTTCACGCTTCTTATGCGATCTTTGAAGAAGGAGAGTGGGTGGATCGCGACAGACTGGAGCCGAAGCATTTTCAAAAATGGGTAGATTTTTGTAAGGAACGCGGTCTGGGTTGTGATTTTAATCCGACATTTTTCTCGCATCCAAAATGTGATCCGCTGACTCTTTCTTCTGAGAAGGAAGAAACAAGACGATTCTGGATCGAACACGGCAAGGCCAGTATCCGCATTTCCCGCTATCTGGCAGAAGAATTGGGGCAGCCTTGCGTGATGAATATTTGGACCGGCGACGGCTTTAAGGATATTCCGGCTGATCGCATGGGGCCTAGGCTGCGCTACAAGGAAAGCATCGATGAAATCCTTTCCGAACCGTATGATTTTGAGAAGGTGAAGCCATGCATTGAGTCCAAGGTGTTCGGGATCGGGGTGGAAGCATACACGGTTGGCAGCGCGGAATTTGCATTAAGCTATGCCGCGATGAACCAAGGAAAATGCATACCGCTGATGGATAACGGCCACTATCATCCGACGGAGGTCGTTTCCGACAAGATTCCCGCACTGCTTGCCTTTTTCCCGGAGATTGCCCTGCATGTCACCCGCCCGATCCGTTGGGATTCCGATCACGTGGTGCTTTTTGACGATGAGACGAAGGAGATTGCCCGGGAAATCGTTCGCTGCGGTGGACTGGATGGGCGCGTGGACATTGCGCTGGACTACTTCGATGCCTCTATTAACCGCATTTCCGCCTGGATCACAGGTTACCGCAACGTGCAGAAGGCGCTACTCTTTGCCCTGCTACAGCCCAACGACAGGCTGAAAATAATGCAGGATTCCGGCAATTTCACGCAGCTCATGGTAGCTCAGGAGGAGTTGAAGACAGCACCCTTTGGTGAGGTCTGGGACGAATACTGTCGCCGCTGCAACAAGCCATTGGATGGCGAATGGTTTCCGCAGGTCCAAATCTATGAAAAAAAGATCCTGGAGGTGAGAGCATGAGAGACATATTGACAGCTCCCTTTGTGGTTGAGATAATCCGCACCGTGACGAATATGTATAATCATGGCTGGGATGAGCGCAACGGCGGCAACGTCAGTCTGTTGTTGGAGGAGGCAGAGGTGAAGGAATACCTAAATACCGAAAAGGTGCTTCGTTCGCTATCCACAGGCTTCTCCGCGCCGGAGCTGGAAGGAAAGTATTTTCTTGTTACCGGTACGGGCAAGTATTTCAAGAACGTGCAGTATGCCCCCGACGCGAACCTCGGCATTGTCCGTCTGACTGATGGCGGCAAAACTGCCGAACTGCTCTGGGGTTTTACGGATGGCGGCAGGTTCACGAGTGAATTTCCAGCCCATATAATGAGCCATGCGGCAAGGCTTAAGATCGATCCGGGCAATCGTGTGGTCATGCATTGTCATCCGACGAATCTCCTGGCGATGACTTATATTCACAGCCTAGATGAGCGAGAGTTTACCCGCACTCTCTGGCAGATGTGCACCGAGTGTATCGTGGTCTTTCCGGACGGCGTGAATGTCCTGCCCTGGATGCTCTGTGGTACCAACGAGATTGGAGAAGCTACCGCTGAAAAGATGAAAACTGCGAGGCTTGTCGTATGGGCACAGCATGGGATTTACGGCGCCGGTAAGGATCTGGACGAAACCTTCGGTCTCATCGAGACGGCGGAGAAGGCGGCGGAGATTTACGTGAAGATCGCTGGTCTGCCATGGGAAAATACGATTACCGACGAGCAGATGCATCAGCTCGAAAAGCATTTTGGCGTGAGAGCCAGAGAAGGATATCTGAGCTAGTCAGAAACCCAATTATAGATCTGGATGAAAGGATAGGCTCACCGTGATTTCGCAGTTGACGTTATATATGTACGACGCATATTTGAGAAGCTGTTCAGCATGGGGGCATCGGAACGTTCAGACCGAATTTTTTTTTGACTGGTTGATGGTGCAGGCTGATACCTCTGTAACGCATTGGCGTGATTGTACGCTTATATGGGTAGAGATACGTTACGGAGGTAAAATGATGCAAAAAAGAAGATGGATCAGTGTTATTTTGGTTTTAGCAATGCTTGCGGGCGGATGCGGCGCAGTGCAGTTGGAGACGGACGAGCCAAGGGAAACCGTTGAGACGCAGACAAACGCGGAAGCTGGAATAAGTGCGGAAGCCGGAACGAATGCGGAAACCGGAATGAACGCGGAAGCAGAGACGTGCGCCGTAGAAGAAGCGCAGGAAAACCTTGACGCGCAGGAGAGCGCCAAGGCAAAAGAAAACACGGAAGCCGCGGTGCCCGAACCGTTTGCATTCAACCCGCACGTTCACAGTGACTTGCTGTCGGAGGTTGTCTCAGAAGAAACGTGGGCGTCTTTCCACAACATGTGCGATGCGATCCGGGCGGGAGAAGATACCTTTGAATGCGCGAGCGAGGAAGCATATGAATGGTGCACGGATGAAGTGACGATCGGATCCTACCTGCCGGCAGCTTGTACTATAGTGGTTGGCGGCGGTTACAAGGATGGCGTCGGTAAACTCAAATACAAGATGGACAAGGAGCAGTTCCTTGCGAGAGAACAGGCTTTCGAAGAAGAGATCTGCAAGATGCTGAACGAGGCAACGCGCTCAGATGCCTCTGATTTTGAAAAGCTGATGGGCATCTATGACTATATGTGTAAGTATTGGGTTTATGATTACGGCGAATTAGACGGAGCCAGTATCGAAGAGTTTGGTAACTACGCATGTCTTATGCGCAGGGACGGAATCTGCGCGGAGATCGCGTCGGCGTTGACCTATTTGCTGTTACAATGTGACGTGGAGGCAATGCCGATCGGAACCTCCTGTGAACATGAGTGGACCTACGTCGTGATCGGCGGCAAGGGTTATCACGTGGATGCCACCTGGGCTCTTCATGGGGACTATCCTGAAGAACGTTTGAGCCTGGAATATTTTATGATGACGGAAGACGACCGTTTCTGCCAGGGGTTGTTGGATAAAGAGAATTTTCAGGCAGACATGCTATGGATTTGGAAGCAGGATTATGACTTAGGGAGGTTTACGGCCACGGATGATAGTTTCCGGGCCATTCACGGAGGCGTGCAGTTTGTAGGCATGGACGTGGATAAGAACGTCATCGAATATGTTACGTGGGACGGCAAACAAAGGGAACTTAGCTACGGGGACATGTAGTCCTGGAAATCGATTAGGCAGGGCAACTATAGATTCAAAGCGGAAAGTTGACCATGATTTTACGTTTTGATATACTAGAAACTAGGCAGACGAACATGTCTTCCTAGTTTTTACTTTGCATAAAGTGGGATGCCCTGTTGGAACAGGAAAAGAACGAATTGGATTTGGAAGAGGGGCATAAAAGATATTATTTGTTTGGAATGTTGATCAGTCATTCCATGGACGAGTTCCCGGAGGGAGAGTATCGCCTGCAGTACGGAGAGCGGATTTTGAATTTCCGGCTGGTGCTGCAACAAAATGAGGCGTGGTAGACAAGGCAATGATATTCTTGTATAAAAGTCATCTGGAATAAAAAAATGCATACCTCAAGTAGGAAAGCGAGTGGCTCTTGGCCGCTCGTTTTGTTATAATAAAAAAAGATGGCGTTCTGAGAAGAAAAAGAAAGGAGTTGGTAACATGTTTGGATTTCATTATTTTACCCCTACAAAGGTGGTTTTTGGAAAGAATACGGAGAGTCAGGCGGCTGACCTGATCAAGGAGTTTGGAGGCACGAAGGTGCTGATCCATTATGGCGGCGGAAGTGTTGTGAGGTCAGGACTTTTGAAGCGCGTGACGGACAATCTGGATGCAGCGGGGATCAGTTACGTGGTGCTTGGCGGCGCCGTTCCAAATCCGCACTTAGGGCTTGTGTATGAAGGAATTGAGCTTTGCAAGAAGGAGAACGTTGACTTCCTGCTGGCCGTTGGCGGAGGAAGCGCAATCGATTCCGCCAAGGCGATCGGCTATGGCGTTGCAAATGAAGGCGACGTGTGGGATTTCTATGATTACAGGCGCGAGGCCAAGGGGTGTCTGCCGTTAGGCGTGATCCTGACGATCGCGGCGACGGGAAGCGAGATGAGTGATTCCTCCGTTATCACGAAGGAAGAGGGGCTGGTAAAGCGTGGCTACAGCAGCGATTTTGGACGGCCGAAATTTGCCATCATGAACCCGGAGCTCACGATGACGCTTCCGGATTACCAGACGGCATGCGGCTGCACCGACATTATGATGCACACGATGGAACGGTATTTCACCAATGGCGGGAACATGGAGATTACGGACGCGCTTGCGGAAGGACTGCTTCGTACGGTGAAAAAGAATGCAGTGATCCTCCGCGACAATCCGAAGAATTATGACGCGCGCGCCGAGGTTATGTGGGCAGGAAGTCTTGCACACAATGGCCTGACGGGCTGCGGCAATGACGGCGGCGACTGGATGACTCACAAGCTGGAGCATGAGCTGGGAGGTTTATATGACGTGGCGCACGGTGCCGGTCTTGCAGCCATTTGGGGAAGCTGGGCAAGATACGTCTACAAGGATTGCCTGCCTAGGTTCAAACGGTTTGCACTGAACGTTTGCGAAGTTGAGAACAAGGGAACGGATGAAGAGATTGCACTTCGCGGCATTGAGGCAATGGAGGACTTTTACAGGAGCATTCACATGCCCACGAACCTGCGTGAGCTTGGCGTGAATCCCACCGAGGAGGAGCTGGCCCTGATGGCGCATAAGTGCGCGGTTGGCGTTGGCGGCGAAATGGGATCCGCAAAGGTGTTAAACGAAGAGGCAATGCTGGATATTTTCCGTGCAAGCGTCTAAGGAGAAATCAGAAAAACGTCCGAAGGAAAACTTCGGGCGTTTTTTGCGTTGACAATGCTTTGCCTTTACGTTAGATTATTATTGAACACGTTCAATAATGTGAGGTTGTCATGAATAAAGAGGAAAAATTGAGGCTTACAAAAGAGAAGTTAGTGGATGCAACGTTCCGGCTCATGGAGGCCATGGAAGATCCGTTGAGCGTTACGTCCAGGGAGATCGCGGCGGCAGCGGGCGTAAAGCCCGGAATGATCAATTATTGCTTTGGCTCGAGGGAAAACCTGATCTATCAGGCGTTCCAGAAGCAGTATCTGGATTTTCTGAAGGAAAGCGAGGTCAGGAGAATCATTGAATCCGGCGATACGCCCAAGGAAATCCTGAAGAAGCTTCATTACGTCGTGGCGCAGTGCCTTGTTGAAAATCATAAGTTTACCAAAGCAATCACGGGATTTGTTCTGTTTAAGCGTGATCTTGGCAGGGAATCCTTTAGCTATCCGTACGTTTACAAGCATTATGCAGGAAAAAAGACGGAGGCCGAGTGTAAGCTGATCGCCTATGAATTGTCCACGATGATGCAGCTCATCATCTTCCGGCGGGAGGACGTCCTGCGGGATTTTGGGATCGACCTGACGGACAGGGATGAGCTGAAGCACTATCTGGACATGCGCATTGACCTGTTGTTGGCGGAAGAGGAATAGGTTCGGGGAGGAAGCTGTCATGACTTATATTTTTTCACTGCGCCGGCTGCCCAAGGACAAGGAATCCTTGGCCGGCGGTAAGGCGAGATCCCTTAGTTTTATGATGCAAAACGCGAAGCTTCGCATCCCAGAGGGGCACGTGATTCTGTGCACCGCCCTGGAAGGAACGAAACTGAAAGACGAGGCAAGGACGGAGCTTGCCGAGCTCCTGAAAGGCTTGGATGCAAAGGTCACGTATGCAGTCAGGTCGTCTGCAATCAATGAGGACGGAGAGAACGCCTCCTTTGCAGGGCAATATGAGACCCTGACGGACGTAAGATTAGAGGACGTTCCCAATGCGGTGGAGAAGGTTGCGGCATCCGCAGGGAATGCAAACGTCCGCGCCTACGCAGAGCAGCAGGCTGAGGGAGTGAACAGTTTGGCCGCACGGGGCGGCGACGAAAGGCGCGGGGAGTGCGAGATTGCCATAGTCATACAGCGCTTTGTGCGCGCTAAGTTTGCAGGCGTTCTTTTCACGGCAGACGCCATCACCGGCAGGGATGAGAAGATGGTCGGCAATTACGTGTGCGGCGCCGGGGAAAAGCTTGTGTCCGGCGCGGAGAATGCGAAGGAATTCAAGATCAACGCGATGAAGCATGACGGTAAAACGCCTGCTTATGAAGGCACGGAGGAGTTTGCGCCATATGCCGGGACTCTCGGCAAGTATTGCAAGACCATACGGAATCTGTATGGCATGCCAATGGATATCGAGTGGGCGGTCTCTGGCGGCAAGGTTTATATCCTTCAGGCACGCCCGATCACAACGTTGCAACGCCTGAACGTGGATACGTACGATGTCAATGGAACGCGTTCGGGTTATAAACTTCTAACCAGAACCAATGTCGGAGAGATTTTCATGAAACCGATCTCTCCCATGACTTTTAGCGTGTTGGAAAAGATCAATGACGTGCTGGGTCTTCCGCAGTGGCTTGACAATATCTGCGGACAACCCTACATGAACGTCTCCGTCATGTGCTCCGTGGCCTTGGCGTTTGGAGTGAAAAGACAGAAGGCCTATGAGAGCATGAAAGGGCTCGTGGGAAAGGCTCCCGAGGGCGTGGAGGTGCCGGTCTCCCCATTTGACAGAAAGGCCTTTTTGAAAAAGATCCTGCGCCTTTTCTTCCCGAAGGAAAAATCGAAGCTCACGAAAAAGCAGAAGAAGGAAATGGTGGAAAAGCTGGCCGACGTTGCGAGGGACATGATCAAAGAGATCCGTCAGATACCTAGTGAGCAGGCACTGTACCGTTATTGGGAAGAGGTAATGGTTCCCAAACTCAGGGACGGCATGGCGTCCGTCATCGGTCAGTCCGGGACTTCCATGCTGCCGCTGTTCAACACAAGATCGCAGATCAGCAAGATTGCCGGCGAGGAGATGGCGGACAGGCTGTGCGGCGGATGTCTTGGCATGTTGGAGAGCATGAAACCGCTCTTTTTGATCTCAGAAGTCATCCAGGGCAAGATCACAAAGGAAGACTACGTCAGGGCTTGCGGGCACAGATGCCCCAATGAGATGGAGCTTATGGCAACGCATCCCTATGAGGACGAGTCCTACGTGGACAGGCTGATCGAGGAGCATCGCGACGATAACCTGGACGTGTGGCACATGCAGGAAATGCAGAGAAAAGCCTATGAGGAAGCACTTGCGGAGTTCAAGGCAAAGTATCCAAAGAAAAAACGGTGGATCGACAAGAAGATTGCCAGGTTTGTCCAGACAAATGCCTTCCGCGAGGATCTGCGCAGCAAGGGCGTTTGGCTCTTTTGTACCTTCAGGGAGTATCTGCTGCAGGCGGGGAGACTTTCAGGGCTCGGCGACGACGTATTTATGCTTACCTTTGACGAACTCTTTGCATTGCTAAAAGGGGACCGTGCCGCGGCGCAAAGCGTCAAGGCGCGGCACGAAACCTATGAAAGATATCTAAAGTACGCACCCTTTCCCAACATTGTGGTGGGCCGGTTTGATCCCGAGGAATGGATGGCGGATCCGCAGAGGAGAAGCGACGCCTACGTGAGCGGCGTCCGGCTGAAGTCGGATGAGAATGCGGACGTAAAGGGTTTTGCAGGGGCTGCAGGCGTGATCACGGGAAAAGTGCACGTCATCATTGACGTAGAGCGCATTGGCGACGTGCGGGAAGGGGACGTTCTTGTGACAAGTGCGACAAACGTGGGCTGGACGCCCGTGTTTTCTAAGGTGGCGGCAATCGTGACTGACGTTGGCGCGCCGCTCTCGCACGCGGCCATTGTGGCCAGGGAATGCGGAATTCCCGCCGTCGTGGGCTGCGGCAACGCGACCACGCTTTTACGTGACGGTGACGTGGTCATTGTTGACGGAAGTGCGGGAACGGTAAAGAAAATCTCATGAGCCAACCTTACGATTTTGTAAGGTTCGCGTAAGCTAGTCCAATGGTACCTCCGGGTTTTTGATGCTATCGTATGATCAGATCAAAAAAACGGAGGTACGTCATGAAAAATCTTTCAAATACTGATCAAAAACCTAAGAAAATGAAAAAATCAAATAAGATCGCGTTGGTTGTCCTTGTGGCGCTCGCGGTGTCTTTGCTGGGATCTCACCTGGCATCAAAATTCATTAAACCTGCCAAGATCGAAGGCTTCGCGGAGACCGTATGCGCCGTCGAAAGCATGAAGATACCTGACGGCGTGCGCATCGTGGCGCTCGGCGAAGCCACCCACGGCAACAAAGAATTCCAGGAGCTAAAGCGCGAGGTATTCAAGCAACTTGTTGCAACGACCAACGTGCGCGCACTCATTCTCGAAGGCGACGTTGGTGGATGTGAGATGGCAAATCTTTATATTCAGGGCGGCGAGGGCACGGCTGAGGAGGTGACGCGTCATCTTGGCTATGGAATTTACCGCACGGACCAAATGCGTGACCTTGTGCAGTGGATGCATGACTATAATCAGACGGCGGAGGAGAAGGATAAGGTTCGCCTTTATGGCATGGACATGCAGTACGACGAGGACATGATGATCGTCATCAATGGCTTTTATGCCAAGACGGATGAGACAAAGGCCGCAGCTTACAAAGTCAAAATGCTTGAGTTCCTCGGCGAATCGGATACGGACTATGATGCAGGCAAATATGACGAGATCGTTGCCCTGATGGACGAGATCGAAAAGGATTTGGAAGCAAACGCATCCGCTTATGCCGAAAAGACTAGCGCCCGGGAGGTGCAATACTGTGCTCACGTTGCTGAGAATATCAAATACTTCATCAGCTATCGCGTAAAGGAAAACAAGACCAACAAGGCCAGGGATTCTTACATGAAGGAGAACGTTGACTGGATCCTGGATCAGGAGGAGAGGGAGCGCGGCGGCGCCGTCATGATTGCCTGTCATAACGGTCACATGACGAAGAACCAGTCCACGATGCACACCTTCCTTGGCAAGTTCCTCTATGATGAGTACGGAAAAGCTTATTTTGCCATTGGCACGGACTTCTACAATACGTCCGTTAACCTGCCGAATTCCAATTACACCGCAAGAATCGTTGAGAATTTCTGCTCAGACGATCCGCTTGCTTATCAGGTAAAGGACCTTTCCATGGATAAGTGCTACCTTGACTTTTCCAAGGTGGATGCCGGCAGCGCCCTTGGCAAGAAGATTCATTCCCGCATCAGCACCGGCAGTCTTGGCGAAGCGTACAACATTCTCTCCAAGCTCCTTAAGTCAACCCATCAGGTTCACCACGCGCCGACCGACATGTACGACGCCATGATCCTATACTACGAAGTAAGTCCCATTGAAATCTGGCCCCGCCAGAATTAACGTAAGGCCATTCGTGTCACGGGGACGTGTCTACTGACACATTATTGATAAACTACATTCGCAATTTACTCGAGGGAATGGCTTGAATAGTATTTCTCAGGCATGTTTGCGGCGCACGATACTGCCATGTATTGTGCGCCTTTTGAGACTATATCTTCAGCCATACTCATGCTACAATCATTATAACAAAAGAACAACATAGTTACCCGGCAATCAGTCAAATGACTCGTTAACAATAATTTGTTCGCCTGAGAAAGGAGGCAGCAATATGATGAGTTACGACAAGAGAGTTGGAAAAAAAGTTCTTTGGATTATGATCGCAGCAATCGGCTTCGTGGCCGTAACGATCACGTCCGTGTTCCCGCCGCTGGCAGCCCTCATCGTGCTGGCAGGCCTGAAGTTAAAGGAGGAGATGTTTGACAATAAAAACAACGTCGACTAATGCAAGGAATTTCCTGCAGGGAGACGTTTTATAAATAGCGGGCGGCGATTTGATGCGTAGTCAGGTCACCGCCTGTATCAATTTAAAGTCACGTTGAAAACATTGCCTAAGGATTTGTCATATGTTACAATAATTCAATAGGGAAGGGGAGTCTGGAACGAGGGAGGTATTATTATGGATGAACGTGACAACAAAAAATCAAATATCGGGCTAGGTATTTTATTATTTGTTGCGGCTTTACTTTTTATTCACGTCGTGATGAGATTGCCGTCAGCCACTGAAATACAGAAAAATCAAAACGAGCAAAAGGAGCTTGAAGAGACCGAAACTTATGGCGATAAAAAGCGCCCGGAATTATGGAGAGAGCTGGAAAAAGGCGGTTGGATCACGTTCTCTTACAATTACGATCCGAGCGGGAAGAAGATGAGATCTATGTACGAGTATGTCTTGGATAATTATGACGGCGTATATAAATTTTACTGTTATCGCTACGCGCTAGGCAGGGGAACGGAGACATTGGCCGACTGCTCTTTTTCCAGTGACATTTGGCAAAAGCTGCTGGAGCTGGTCTTGGAAGGAGAAATCCTGGAAGACGTGGGTGAAAAATATGTCAGGGGTGAATCAGGCGGGAATAAGACTTATCCCCGAATACTGACAATTAACGGAAAACATTATTCTTCCGGGAACAGCAGTGAAATAGAGGAATTCTTTTATAATTTGGCGCTGCAGGCTGGAGTGGACGAGGAAGAACTTCATTGGGACAAACGCGTGGATGACGCAATCATTGAGAATAAGGCCGAAGTGACAAATCTGCACGGCGACTTTGTGGTCAGTGAGATCAATATTCTTCAAAACGAGGAAAAAGAAAAGCTTGAACAGCTTCTGAGAAGTAAGTATGAAGAG
The DNA here is from genome assembly GCA_024693365.1 of Acetatifactor sp. Classification (GTDB taxonomy): domain Bacteria; phylum Bacillota; class Clostridia; order Lachnospirales; family Lachnospiraceae; genus Acetatifactor. The sequence continues at coordinate 20,557 of JAILLF010000037.1, forward strand.
ACTGGCGTCCGGATGTATTTGTTGTTAAGCGATACCAGTGACGAGACGGTGCTTTTGAGTAAGACGGACGAGCTTTTGGCCAGGGCGACGTCACCCGGCATGGTGTTTGGGCTGACGGCGACGCAGGATCATTGGGTGTTCCGTTTCCGCAGGGCGAAGGATCACGAGACACCGCTAAAGGAGCGCTATAAGGAAGTCGGTGACGCTTACAATAAAGTGAAAACTTCACTGTATGATAAATTGGAGAAAGCCGTTGGCAAGGCATATCGCCTGTACGAAAACGAAAAGTCTGCCGCGTTGGTGGCTTATTTTTCGTGCACGGGGACGACGAAGAGCGTTGCAGAGAAGATTGCGGCAATTACCGACGCAGATCTTTATGAGATTGAACCCGCGGAAAGTTATACTGAGGAAGACCTGAATTGGGAGGATGAGAATTCCAGGACGACAAAGGAACAAAATGATCCAGGCGTCCGTCCGGAAATTAAGGGTGAAGAGGTGAGCCTGGATGGCTATGAGGCCATTTTTATCGGTTATCCCATATGGTGGGGGCAGGAGCCGCGTATTATGGATACCTTTGTGGAAAAATATAATTTCGACGGCATCACGCTGATTCCGTTTTGTACCTCCGGCGAAAGCGGCATTGGCGAGAGCGGAAAGAATCTGGAAACCCTGGCAGGTTCAGGAAACTGGATGGAAGGTGCGCGGTTCGACGGAAGCGAAAGCGAGGAAGAACTGCGAGAATGGATTCAGAGAATGATAAGCCTTGAGACAGAAGAGGAAGCGACTGAGGACGAGACTGGGGAAGCGACTGAGGACGAGACTGGGGACGCGACCGGGGAAGCGACTGAGGAAGTAAACGAGGAAGTGAATGAGGACGCGACTGAGGAAACGGCAAGCGAAGCATCTGACGAGGCTGCGGATGATGACGTAACGGATTAGGTGAATGGAGGGAACGGACGTATGAAAGCGATAAACAAGAAATTGTTGTTGGCGCTTGGCGTTGTGGCGGCTGGCGCAGTCGTGGTTAGCGTGGCGAAGGAATTGGATGAAAAGCTGGAAGAGCTTCCCAAGACGGAATCACCGGAAAGGAAGGATCGTAACGGACGCACCATGACGGGGAAGACCTATTATGAGGACGATGCGTATAAGCTTTATGACGTAACGTATTATTTGGCTTTATACAATAAAGTGACGGATCGCACATATTACTTGCAATGTCATTCCTATGGCCCGCAGACCTATATTGCGAACGAGCGCGGAGACGAATGTACCCTCAGCAACGGATTTGTTCTTGAGGACGTGGAAAAGGCCATTGCGGAGGGCAGAACGATTGTGAACTATGGCGAAGAGTATTCTCCCAGACAGTGGTGCGATTACATCGTCCGCGTGGCTGATGAAAACAAATTGTGAGGCAATGCACAACGGAATCATGAGGTTTTTTCATGGACGGTACTTGCCACACGTGCTATAATGATTCGGAATAAGTTTGCAAAACCACGGGAGCATTCCAGAAAATGAGTAAACGAAAATTAGGATATATTGCATATGCGGGCATTGCGTTTGTATTGCTTTTATTTGCACTGGTTACGGGCATGGACGCAAGAAAAATGACGAGGCAGAAGGAACCTAATGCAGGTGCCGCTCAGGAGGAGAAGACGATTTTTATTGGCGGCGTGCCCATTGGCGATTACGTGATCCTTGCACGCGGCGTGGCCAGTGCACCCGCGGAGCATTTGAATGATTACGTGGAAATGGTGAGCGGCGAGAGGTTAAAGATCCAGGCCTTTGGCTCTGCAGAGAAATCCATTAAAGTGGTTAAGGATACCTCGATGACTCCCGGTCAGTCCGGAATCAGCATCATCGGTGGGGACGTTACGATCTCCGGTTGTAATGGTGAGGAGATTGAAAAGCAGGTCCGGATCTTTGCAAATGCGTATCTTGGAATCGCTTTTGCGGGTGAGGACAGGGAGCACGTTCTAAAGCAGGACGGCAGCGGAATTCACGTTCCGGCGCAGGTGCGTGACATGAGGATGATTTATGACGAAGGGGGCGCAACGCAAGACCGCGAAAGCGCTTGGAATGAAAAGCGCGAACCGATTATTTGTCTGTGGAAGACGGATGCGCCGCGCGGGGTGACGCAAAATCCTGCAACTTCCTTAAAGTGCGAGCTTTTATCCTACTCGGACGATCAGCTCTACACCTACGTAAAGATGATGAAGAGCATTGGTTACACGGGGATCCAGGTGACGGACATGTGCTCTGCCTGGGCATATTATGGCAATTATGAGTTCGTGCATGACAGGATCCGTTTTATGGCGGACGCGGCGCATTCTCTTGGCATGGATTTTACGATTTGGGTCTGGGGCGCGGAGTTTGACGGTTATCGCTGGACGGACGATACCGTGGATTATTATGCCAATTATACCTATGCGAAGGCGTTTGAGAATCCGGCCGCGCTTCGCACCTTTGAGAAATATTATTCGATCTATGCGGAGCTGGCCGATTGCTGTGACCGCGTGATCGCACATTATAATGACCCTGGGAACTTGAATACGACGGAAGAGATTGCTTATTTTGCAAAGATTTTGCGGGAGAAATTCCGTGCGGTCAATCCTAGCGTGAATTTTGGCGTGAGCTGCTACACGCATGAAATCGACGTGCGTGAGATCAGTAATCTCATGGGCGGCGACGTGACGGTATATCTCGGCGCGCGCACGAAGAAGGACGCGACCTGGTCTTACGAGCGAGGACTTTGCCGCGACGACAAGATTGACTTTGGCATCTGGTCTTGGAATCTTACGGAGCAGGAGATCGATCAGCTTGCGATGATGAACGTCAATGCCAGACTGATCAAGGACGTTTACCTGCGCACGGCAGAGCAGGATCCCGTAGCAAAGCCGACTTACTGGAGTGAGATGGATTCCTATCACGTATTGAACGTCTTTTCCCATTATTGTGCGGCAAATCTGCTGATAGATCCGAATCTTGATCCGGAAGAATTGCTTTATGAGGCTTCGGCCAAGCTTGTGGGTCGGGAGCACGCAGGTAAGCTCTGTGAGGTGCTTTACCTTATTGAGGATGCAAGGACGGGTTCTGCTTGGGAAACCTTTAAGTGTGAGTGCGAGGATTACCTGCTGTTAAGTGATGATTATAATGCGGCAGATATCATGCAGCGCTCAAAAGAGTGTTTGGGATATTTGGATGAAATGATCCGCGCGGGCTTGCAGGCAAACGAGATTCCGCTGCCCATGAGCGTAACGGAGCTTTTGGAGTTAATAAAGCCCCACGTGCAGCAGATTTATGAGTTTGCAAAGTTCCGCAATCGCCTAAGCGAGCTATACGTGGAAGCTGAGGGAGGTGCCTCAAAGCTCCAGCTTCAGCTTTGGCTATCAGATATCGCAAAACCCATCCCGGAATACAACGTGATTGTCGGCGTTTGGGGAATTCCTGAGGCGAGGGCGCAGTACGAGCTTATGGAGCGATTCTGCAAGACCTATGACCTGCCCGTGCCGCAGGATCCCACCTTTATCTACTATCGCAAGTTAAAGATTTATAATGAATTCGTGACATGGCAGCGAAAGAGCAAGAGCCGCGTGGTATTTGCCAAGGGCGGTTTCCAGTGGTCCGTGGCTTACGGTCTGGAAGAGACCGTAAGACTGACCGGGCAGCTCGTGGACGAAGGGCTCCTGACGGAGCTGGACAACGGCCTTGTCTATGTCACAAACTGGCAGAACTACCGCTTCGATGACTAAAACGTGTCACTAGACACGTCACCGTGACACAAAACGTGACGTTCTTGTTAGATTTGGGGAAGGATCTGTTAGGAGAAGCAATGGAATGAAATGGTGCTTTCCCGTATACTGAGATCATCAAGAAGATGATGAAGTGATGCGGGAGGTGCTTACTATGATTTGGATCAACAGTATAATGGATGGAGCCGGACTCTTTGTGAAATACGTGGGGCCTGTGTTTTTGATCTTGGAACTGGTGAAAATGGTCGTCACCCAAAAATTCAGAGTGATGGATTTTCTGCTTTGGGGAGTATTTCTGTTTTACCTTTGCTGCGTGTTTGCATTGGTTTTTCTTCCTCTTCCGAGCGTGGAGGAAGCATTGCATTTAACGCGTCAGGTGGAACTGATGCCAATGCACTGCCTCTCGGACGTGGCAGAGAAGCCTGTAAGAGGAACGCTTCTGATTCTGTTCAACATATTGATGACCGTTCCCTTCGGCATGTTTCTCCGTTATTATTTTGGCATGGATGCAAAGCGAGTTTTTCTCTATAGCCTGGCCCTGACCACCTTGATCGAGTTTGGACAGTTTAGCGGACTTTTCTTTCTCTTCAAAGGCTCCTATCGCCTTTTCGAGATTGACGACCTGATGCTCAACACCCTTGGCGGCATGCTGGGGTATCTTATGACCTGCAAGGCCGAGAAGTGGATCCCCGTGCTGAGAAAGCCTTACGTAACCGTAAAGTTTATGGCGGCGAAAGCGTAAACTAAATCTTTTCTTAAGGAATACTTAAAAGCCTTGAAGAGCAAGGAAATGATTGCTATAATGAAAACCTGCGGGGGGAATCTGCAGGTTTTCTGTATGAATTAGGTCTGGAAACATGGAACGTAAACAAAAGAATTCAAAATCCAAAAAGAAAATAAATAAAAATTTTATCTGGGCATTGGTTTCGGCGATACTTGCGGTATTGACGATCCGCATTATCTTGAAATATAACAAAGACATGTCATTGTGTGATCTTTTGGACGTGATCGCATCCTCCAATCTGCCCCTTTTGACTCTTGGCGTCATGTCATCCGCATTATTTGTCTGGTTTGAAGCAGTGGCACTTCGTGTGATCCTGCGGCACGCAAAATATCCGAGAGGCAGGAAGCAAAGTCTTTTATACAGTGCGGCAGACATCTACTTTTCCGGGATCACGCCCTCGGCGACGGGCGGTCAGCCGGCCAGTGCCTTCTTTATGATGCGGGACGGAATACCGGGCGGGATGGCGACGGCCGTGTTGGTGCTGAATCTGATGATGTATACGGCGGCCATCATTTTTCTTGGCGTTTTCTCCGTGATCGTAAGGCCATATGCCTTTCTGGAATTTGGCGCGGCGTCGAAAATATTGATTGGCATCGGTTTTGTGGGATTATCGCTTTTGTCCGTTGCATTTTTCATCTTGCTGAAGAAGGAAGACTTGATCTTCAAACCCTTGTCCGTGCTAGTCACGTTCCTTTGTGACAAAGGCATATTGAAGGGAAAAGAGCATAAACTGGAGAAGATGGCGAAGGTGCGGGACGATTACGCGAGATGCTCCGCGCTAATTTCCGGTGACAGGAAAATTCTTCTTGGTGCTTTTTTTTGGAACTGCGTCCAGAGAACGTGCCAGATGATCGTGCCGATGCTCGTTTTCGCCGCACTTGGCGGTCAGGCGGGGAAAATGGTGATGGTTTTTGCAAAGCAGTGTCTTATCACCATCGGCTACAATTTTATCCCGATTCCCGGCGGCATGGGAATCTCAGATTACTTGATGATCGACGGTTTTGACGTCATGATGGGCAAGCAAATGGCTCTCAACGTGGAGCTGATCAGCCGTGGAATTACGTTTTATGTCTGCGTTACGGCCAGCGGTCTTTTCACCTTGATCGGATATCTTTGGGGAGAGCGAAGGGAAAGGCGAAGGAAAGCTGGAAACATAGAGAAGCAGGAAACATAAAAGCAGGAAGCGCAAAAGCAGGAAACAAAGAGAAGCGTGAAACACGGAGAAGCGGAAAACATAAAAGAAGGAACGCAAAGAACAGGAAATACAGAGAAACAGGACACATTGATAAGAATGGCGAATGGAAAGGAGAATGGACATGGAGTTTACAATGGATGTTTTTCAGCAGTTTGACAAGAAATGGGCGCTGCTCACCGCAGGGGATGCAGAGGATTTTAACATGATGACGATCAGTTGGGGCGGGCTTGGAACGATCTGGGGAAAGCCTGTTGCGACTACCTATGTCCGCACCTCCAGATACACGCATGAATACATGGACAAGAATGCGTATTTCACAATCAGCTTCTTCCCGGAGGAATACCGGAAGGTGCTTGGCGTCCTTGGCGCAAAGTCCGGTCGTAACATGGATAAGATGCATGACAGCGGCTTGACGGCAAAGGTCATTTCCCTGGATGGAAAAGATGGCAGTGAAACCGCAGCAACAGATGGAAGCAATGCCGGCGGTGAGACGGTCACGTTCGAAGAGGCTGAAATTACGCTTGTGTGCAGAAAACTGTATATGCAGAGGATGGATCCCGGGAATATCCTTGACGAAGGCGCAAAGGCATTTTACAAGAATGCCGAGCCTCACGACGAGTATATTGGCGAGGTTGTTGCAATCCTGAAAAAATAGATCCCGTGCCAGCCGGCGGAATGGACTTTGCGGTAGTTGGTGCAATGGAAATTGCGGTAGTTGGCAGAAAGAATCTTGCAACCTATGGTAGAATAGACATCCCGGTGAGCGCATGTTATAATGTGACAAAGCGGGAAAAGAATGCCGCTTATCCCGTGTCAAAACGAGGTAAGCGGTTTTTTGTAAGTCCGGCAGGCATAAATTGCGATGAGCAGGCGGCCATGTTAACGTCAGATGACAACATTGAAGGCAGGCGGCCAAGTTAACGTCAGATGACAACGTTGAAGGCAGGTTGTTACGTTGCTGGCGAGTCGTCGCATGGAGAGCAGGTGAGAGGAATGTTTGAAATAAAAGGAAAAATAAATACGGCGATCTGTTACGCGACGGTGGTCGAAGAGGAAGCAATCGAGCAGATCCGGCGCATGTGCGATTATGATTTTACGGAAGGATCGAGGATCCGCATCATGCCTGACGTGCACGCCGGGAAGGGCTGTACGATCGGAACGACCATGACCGTTGAGGGGAAGGCCGTGCCCAACGTGGTGGGCGTGGACATTGGCTGCGGCATGTATACCGTGGAGCTGGGCAAGGCTGCCGTTGACTTTGAAAAATTTGACGAGGCGGCGCACTACGTTCCGTCTGGCATGAATATCTGGGAAGGGCGCGCGGAACGCTTTGACCTTGAATCCCTTCGCTGCTACCGTGAGCTGAAAAACACGAAGTGGCTTGAGCGGAGCCTTGGCACGCTTGGCGGCGGAAATCATTTCATCGAGATCGATGAGGCGACGGACGGCACGAAATATCTTGTGATCCACAGCGGAAGCAGAAATCTCGGAAAGCAGGTGGCGGAAATCTATCAGCAGCTGGCGATTGACCTGCATAAGGGAATCGGCGAGTATCTTGAGGCACGAGAGAAGCTCATCCGCACGATGAAGGAGCAGGGACGCAGGGACGAAATCCAGAAGGCATTGGATCAGCTCAAGTGGGAGAAATCCCATGGCGAACCCGACATGCCCGCAGATCTTTGTTATCTTAGCGGTAAGTATCTTGATGATTATCTGCACGACGTGGAAATCTGTCAGCGCTTTGCGCGCAGAAACCGCGAGAAGATGGCGGAGGTGCTGCTTGAGCGATCCGGCATGACCGGCAGCAATGCGTTCCACACCATTCATAACTATATCGATACTGAGGAGATGATCCTTCGCAAGGGCGCCATAGCGGCGCACAAGGGCGAGAAGGTATTGATTCCCATCAACATGCGTGACGGAAGCGTTCTTGCCATTGGCAAGGGGAATCCTGAGTGGAATTATTCGGCGCCTCACGGGGCAGGACGCGTCCTTTCTCGCACCATGGCAAAGAAATCTCTTTCTCTCGAGGAATACCAAGAAACTATGAAGGGCGTCTATACAACTTCCGTGAACGAGAGCACGCTCGACGAGGCACCCATGGCATACAAATCCCTGGCGGACATCATTGACGTCATTCGGGAATCCGTTGAAGTCATTGACGTCATGAAGCCTGTTTATAATTTCAAGGCATCGGAATGATTTCTCAGTGTAATCCCTGGCTTACGTGAACGTAAGCCAGGGAGTTTTTTACGTGGTGGAAAATTTTAAATCGTTTCTATGCCGTTGGTGCTTCTGCTAGTGGTTAACCTGGTAAGGGAAGAAGAAAGCTTTGGAAATACCCACGCGCAATTGGGAACGTGGGTAAGGGAAGAAGAAAGCTTCAAAAAACCCACAAAACTAGAAGAAGCATGGGGAGAAATACAACAATGAATGAAATATACCCGAGATTGATTAAAAGAATGAGTAAATAGTAGCCCAATATACCCAGCAAAAGAAGATAGTGTGGGCATAATAACGGAATGATGAAATATATACCCAACATGCGCATAAGGCAAGCAACGTGAAGATGATAGTATAAGGGGCAGGAGGATATAAGGCAAGCAACGCGAAGATGATAGTATAAGGGGCAGGAAGACAGAGGGAAAGCAACGCGAAGATGATAGTATAAGGGGCAGGAAGACAGAAGGCAAGCAACGAGGAACAAGCAGCAAGGTGGTGAGAAGGCAAGCGGTGAAATGGCAGCGCGTCGTGTGGTGAAAAGGAGGAACGGCGTTTGATGATGAGGCGACGAAAATAGCTTGAAAATAAGGCGTACGTTAGTTGAAATTTTGACACAGAAATGGTATGATAAAGTGATATTTTGCGGAGTTTTCAAAGTGGTGCAAAATACTTGAAGGAAAAAGGAGAATGACATGGACGGAAAGAAGGCTTGGAAGCAGCTGTGGCTTGCGTATGAAAAGAAAAAGGACCTTGGAAACGGGAAATATTTTGAGAAGGTATTGCTGAAAGGATTTGACGCGGAAGACCGCGTGGTCAACAGTGCCCTGCAGGAGCTGAAGCTTGGTGTGGAGGGAATGCTTGGAATTACGGTGCAGGTGAAGCAAGCGGAAGTTGCGCCCAACGATGATAAATGCATGGCGGAAGCAGCGCAAAACGATGATAAATGCATGGCGGAAGCAGGGCTGGCATCCCGGCTTTTCTTGGAGAAAAGCGGGGAGCTTTCGCCGGAGAGTTATTCCGTTCAGGATAATGGCGGGAAGCTGCAGATCCTTGCGGGAGATGAGAAGGGGCTTTTGTACGGCGTCTTCCACGTGCTTCGTCAGATCTCCATGGAGAAGAGTTTGGCAGGGATTTCCGTTACGTGCACGCCGGACAATCCCCTGCGTACCTACAATCACTGGGACAACATGGACGGAAGCATTGAGAGAGGCTATTCCGGAAAATCCTTCTTCTTTGAAAATGACGATATTGTCATAAATGAAAGAACAAAGGATTACGCGCGTCTGATGTCGAGTGTTGGCATCAATGGCGTTGTGATCAATAACGTAAACGTGAAGCAGGCGGCAACCTGGCTGATCACGGACCGCTATTTTGAAAAGGTGGCGAAGCTCTCGAAAATTTTTGCTGATTACGGCATCAAGTTTTTCCTGAGTTTGAATTATGCAGCTACGATTGAGCTTGGCGGCATCGACAGTGCGGACCCCTTGGATGAGCGCGTGATTGCGTGGTGGAAGGAAAAGATGAAGGAGTGCTTTGCAAAGATCCCGAATCTCGGAGGATTCCTTGTGAAGGCAGACTCCGAAGGGCGCCCGGGTCCTTTTACCTACGGAAGAACGCAGGCGGACGGCGCAAACATGCTGGCTGAGGCAGTAAAACCTTACGGTGGCATCATCATCTGGAGATGCTTTGTATACAACTGCAGACAGGACTGGCGTGATTATAAGACCGACAGAGCCCGCGCAGGATATGATAACTTTATCAAGATGGACGGCGATTACGCTGAGAACGTGATCCTGCAGATCAAGAACGGTCCCATGGATTTCCAGATCCGAGAGCCGATTTCTCCGTTGCTTGGCGGTCTTCAGAAGACGAATCAGATGCTGGAGGTGCAGGTGGCGCAGGAATATACCGGACATCAGATCGACGTATGCTATCTAATCCCGATGTTCAAGGAAATCTTGGATTTCCACACCTATTGTAAGCCCGGCGCTGACACCGTTGCGGACGTGATCAGCGGACGCACCTTGGGAAATAAGAATACCGGCATTGCGGCAGTCATAAATACGGGGAATGACGAGAATTGGACCGGAAACTATTTGGCGGCTGCAAATCTTTACGGATTTGGCCGTTTGGCTTTCCAGACTTCTCTCTCCGCAGAAGAGATTTTGGATGAGTGGATCCCGATGAGCATCTCCTCCGATGCGGAAGTAATCAAGGTTGTGAAGGACATTTTGCTTAGATCGCGTGAGACCTATGAGAAATACACGAGCCCCCTTGGCATTGGCTGGATGGTAACGCCGCATGACCATTACGGTTGCAGCGTGGACGGTTACGAATATGATCGCTGGGGCACCTATCACAGGGCGGATCATCTCGGCATGGGCGTTGACAGATCAGACAAAGGAACGGGTTATGCGCAGCAGTACTATGAGCCCAATGCCTCTGCATATAATTCCATGGAGAGTTGTCCCGAGGAGCTTCTCCTGTTCTTCCACCACGTGCCCTATACCTACGTGCTGAAGACCGGAAAAACCCTGATCCAGCACATTTATGACAGCCATTTTGAGGGCTATGACGAGGCGGAAGGCTTTGCAAAGGCATGGGACGGATTGGAAGGAAAGGTGGACGCACAGGTTTTTGCAAACGTAAAAGAGCGCTTTGGCCGCCAACTTGCGAATGCGAGAGAGTGGCGTGATCAGGTGAACACTTACTTCTACCGCAAGAGCGGCATCCCTGACGAGAAGGGCAGAACGATTTATTAACGTCCTAAGGGATTGGCGCGAAGGAGAGAAACCATGAAATACGTTGACCTTCACTTGCATTTGGACGGAGCGGTGACGGTTGCAATTGCAAGAAAGCTTGCCAAGTTGCAAGGGATCACGCTTCCGGAAAGTGATCAGGAATTGAAAAGGCTTCTGACGGTTCCTGAGGACTGCGAAAGCCTCACGGACTTTCTGAAATGTTTTGCATTGCCGCTGTCGCTGATGCAGACGCGAGAAGGACTTTCTGAGGCCATAAGGCTTGTGGAGAATGACCTGAGGTCGCAGGGCGTGATCTATGCGGAAATTCGCTTTGCGCCGCAGTTACATACGGAGCAGGGCATGACGCAGGAGGATGCCGTCCTCGCAGCGTTAGAAGGCCTGAAACAGGGGGATTTGACGGGAACGCAGAGCAGCCTGAAGCAGGGGGATTTGACGGAAACGCAAGGTGGCATGAAGCAGGTAGACGAAGAAGCAGCGCAAGGCGATCTGCAGAGTTCAATCCCGAAGGTGAATTTGATTCTGTGCGCGATGCGGGGCGACGGAAATGAAGCGGCAAACGAAGAGACGCTACGGCTTGCCGGAAAATATCTTGTGAAGGATGGCGGCGTCGTGGCGATGGATCTTGCAGGCGCGGAAGCACTGTTCCCAACCGGTAAGTATCGGGGATTGTTTTCCAGGGCGAAAGAATTGGGCATTCCGTTTACGATTCATGCCGGTGAGGCGGACGGCGCGGAGAGCGTGAAACTGGCGTTGGAATATGGTGCAAGCCGCATAGGACACGGTGTTAGAAGCTATGAGGATCCGAAGGTTTTGCAGTTCTTAAAAGAGAAGCAGATTCCTTTGGAAATGTGTCCGACAAGCAATCGCCAGACGCATGCCGTGGAGGACATGGAGCAATATCCCTTCATGGATTACCTGCGACAGGGCTTAAAGGTTACGCTGAACACGGATGATCCCGGAATCGAAGGGACGACCTTGGAAGAGGAATACCGATATATGGAGCAAAGGTTCGGCCTGGATGCGGACGGGGAGAGCATGCTCCTTCAAAACGCCGTGGATGCGGCATTTACCACGGACGTGGTAAAGAACTGGATGCGCAAGGAACTGAGACTTTACTGATATGTGTCACGGGGACGTGTCTACTGACACGTGTTGGCGTGTTGTCTGAAGAAAAAACATGTCAGTAGACATGTCCCCGTGATGCGGGGAAAAACGTGTCAGTAGACACGTCCCCGTGACACATAAATCAAGATACGGAAAGGAACAAAAAGGACGGATGAGAACGAGCGAAAGTAATTTGCAGCTTTGGACGGACGGATGGTCGTTTTTGAAGACTTCCCTCAATGCGACGTGGGAGGAGATGCAAAAGCGTAAAAAGGATTTCGTACCAGTGGAATTACCGCACGACTGGCTGATTTATGACGCGAAAAATTTATATGAGGATGGCTTTGGATGGTATCGCAAGAGCTTTGAGAATCCGCTTTCCGAAGGGGAAAGGCTGCTGCTTCGCTTTGACGGCGTTTACATGGATTCCACGACCTACGTGAACGGAAAGGCCGTCATGGATTGGAAGTACGGTTATACGACTTTCACGGCCGACGTGACGGATTACTTGAAAAAGGGCAAGAACGAGATCGTTGTCCTGGTTAGGCACCAGGCGCCCAATTCCAGATGGTATTCCGGTGCAGGCATCTATCGCAACGTATGGATGAAGGTCTGCAAAAAGGCTTGGCTTCCCCTGGACGGCACGTATGCAGTGATTCGTCCCCGCGGCGTAGAAACCCAGGAGAATCACGCATTTGACGTGAAGATCAAGACGGAGATCTGCGTATCGACAGAATGCGCCGAGATATCAAGAGGCGCAGAGAAAGCAACGATTGCAGGAAAAGCAACAGCCGCAGGGAAAGCAACAGCCGCAGGGAAAGCATCGGTTACGGTAAAGGATGGAGAATCGGGTGCTAACGGGCTTCACGCTGAGTATGAATTGTCATTGGAAAAGCCCTTCGAATTTGCTGAGAAGAAGACGGAGAGCGAGCTCCTTTTTGAGCATAAATTTAACGGAGAGTGGAAAGGCGGAAAATGGAATGCGCGCGTCGCCGAAAAAGCGTCCCATAAGCCAGTGGACGGTAAGGCGTGCCTGGAAGCATCCCTTCTTACGACAATTGAGGATCCTGCCATCTGGGACGTGAAGGCGCCAAACTGTTATCGCCTGCTGGTCAGACTGTACGACGGGAAGGAATTGTTGGATTATCAGACCTATGTGGTGGGATTCCGCAGCATCGGATTCCGGCCGGATCAGGGCCTTTTCCTGAACGGGCGCACCGTCAAGGTACATGGCGTCTGCGAGCATCATGACTTGGGATGCCTTGGCGCGGCCTTTAACGAAAAGGCATTGCAGCGGCAATTTATGATCCTTCGTGAGATGGGCGTGAACGGCATCCGCACGAGCCACAACCCGCCGGCACCAGAATTCATGGAGCTGGCTGACCGCATGGGCTTCCTTGTGGACTCCGAGTGCTTTGACATGTGGGAGCGCCCGAAGACGCAGTATGATTATGCCAGGTTCTTTGTCGACTGGGCCAAGAAGGACGTGACTAGCTGGGTGCGCCGCGACAGAAACCACCCCAGTGTATTTCTGTGGTCCATTGGAAATGAAATTTATGACACACATGCGGACGATCACGGGCTGGAGATCACCAGAAGACTCCAGGGATACGTGCTGGAAAACGATCCGGAGGAAAACGCGCGCGTTACCATCGGCTCCAACTACATGCCTTGGAAGGGCGCGCAGAAGTGTGCCGACGTGGTAAAGATGGCCGGATATAATTACGGCGAGAGATTGTACAATGAGCACCATAAGGAGCATCCCGATTGGATCATTTACGGCAGCGAGACAGCCTCCGTCGTGCAAAGTCGCGGCATTTACCACTTTCCGCTGTCCCAGTCCATTCTGTCGGACGAGGATCTGCAGTGTTCGGCACTTGGCAATTCCTCGACCAGTTGGGGGGCTGAGAGCACGGAAAAAGTGATCATTGACGACCGTGACGCGAAGTTTTGCTTCGGCCAGTTTATCTGGACGGGATTTGACTACATTGGCGAGCCCACGCCATATCATACAAAGAATTCTTACTTTGGGCAGATTGACACGGCAGGATTTCCCAAGGATCCCTACTATGTCTTCAAGGCAGAGTGGACGGACTTTAAGGAAAAGCCCATGGTACACGTCTTCCCTTACTGGGATTTCAATCCCGGTCAGATCGTTGACGTAAGGGCTTGCACCAATGCTCCTGCAGTGGAGCTTTTCGTGAACGGAAGGCGCCAGGGCCGACAATTCATTGATCATGAAAAAGGCTTGACGCTTCTTGGAAATTGGCGCGTGCCCTATGAGCCTGGCACCATTACGGCCATTGCGTATGATGAGAACGGCAAGGAGGTGGCCAGGGATGAGAGACGTTCGTTTGAGGACAGCAGACAGATTTGCCTGACGCCCGATAAATATGAGATGCGCGCCGACGAAAAAGACCTGATCTTCCTAACCATTGAAACGCTGGATTCCAAAGGACACCTCGTGGAAAACGCTGTGGACCGCGTAACGTTGAAGGTTGAAGGTCCTGCAAGGCTTCTCGGCATGGACAACGGCGACAGCACGGATACGGACGATTACAAGGCCTTCTCGCGCAAGCTTTTTTCCGGCAAGCTTCTTGCCGTGATCGGAGCGACGGGCGAAAATGGGATCATCCGCGTCACGGCGTCAGGAGAAGGCCTGAGAGCCGGGCAGGTGCTCTTAGAGGCAGTCGGGGCTGCACAGACAAAGGCAGCAGATGCTAAACCCGCGGGAGCCAATGCAACGGGTGCCGTTTGGCTGGAAGACTGCATGAAGTTGAAGGGAGCAGGCAAGAAGGAAAACGCCAAGAAGGGCGCAGACGGGAAAGAGGGAGGAAGTGCTTGCAACGGCGAGTCGCATTACGTACCGACGAGAAAGCTGGAGCTTACGGCAGAAGAAGTCAAGAGAAAGCTTTCGAAGAGAAAGAAGGCCATGTTCCTGCAGGTGAAGATCTTCCCCGAGACGGCAACGCCAAACCTGATCTGGAAGGTAGTTGATGCAAGCGGCATTGAGCTTCCGACGGCAAAGATCGAGGAAATCATGATCCAAAAGGCCGGTATCACGGAGCAGACGAACGCGGGAGGTCAGTCGGGTCTCGCAGATCGGCCAAATGTAGGAGGTCAGGAAGGTTCTGCGGAGCAGGCAGGCATGACGGGCGAGAATGGTTCTAATATGCGCATGGCGATCGTGACGGCCCTTGGAGACGGAGATTTTATTGTGCGCTGCATGGCGCAGGAGCCGGACGGAAAGATCACGGTCATATCGGAGCTGGATTTCTCGGCAAAGGGAATTGGAACGGCCTTCTTAAATCCTTATGGATTCATTTCGGGCGGTCTGTATTCCAAGAGCCTTGGCGACATTGGAAACGGAAACGAGAAAGGCTTTTCCTCCGCAAGGGAAGGGGAGAGCGCCGTGCTATTCGAAAACATTGATTTTGGCGAATACGGTTCCGATGAGATTACGATTCCCATCTTTGCGCTGGACGGAAATGAATATTCCGTGGAAATCTGGGAGGGCATGCCAGGTGAGGCAGGAAGCGAGCTGATCGACGTGCTGAAGTACCAAAAGCCATCCATTTGGAACGAATATCAGGAGGAGACCTGGAAGCTTCCGAGAAGGATCAAGGGAGTGACGAGCATTGGCCTGCGGATGAAGAATTTCAAGATCCATGTCAAGGGCTTCTCCTTCCGCAAGCTGGAAAAGGCATTTGGCCTATTGTATGCGAACGAGGCAACCAGGGTATACGGGGATGACTTCCAGATCCGCGGAAACCGCGTGGAAGGGATCGGAAACAACGTAACCATGGAATTTGAGAACATGGACTTTGGCGAGACGGGAACCAGCCAGATTGAGATCACCGGATGGACGCCGCTCAAGGTGAATACCATCCACCTTCGCTTTAAGCCGGAGGGCGAGGACGAGGTTGCGGCCCGCATGGCGGAATTTGCGGGCACGCAGAAAAATACGTATGCGACGCAGACGTTTACGTTCCAAAAGATCAGCGGAAGGGGCAGACTGGATCTGGTGTTCCTGCCCGGCTGTCAATTTAATTTGGAGTCCTTCAGATTCCGGAAAGACGAGGAATAATTTGTTATGTTACGTTACTTATTACCGGACGTTTCTGAGTCCCTGATGGCCTTACTGGGCATTCTGTTTGCCTTTGCGGCAACGGTGATCGCAACCGCAAAATTAGGTGATCACTTGCCAAAGGACGGCGGCAGGGAATATGCGCATGACGGAAAGCTTTCCGCGGGAAAGCCAAGGGGAGCCGGCATCATTTTTGTACTGGCCTTTGTGGCCGCAACGCTGTTGTTTTTACCCCTGCAGGCAGAGCGAGTCATATACCTGATCCTGATCGTGATCTGCATGATGACGGGTTATCTGGATGATGCGGCGAAGACGCCCTGGGGCGAATACAAAAAAGGCTTCCTGGACCTTTGCGTGGCTGCCATGGTGGCCTTCACCTACGTAAAATACAACGGCTGTGAGGTGGAGCTGGCGATGTTTGGCATCAGCTTTGACCTGCCGGTATGGCTCTTTGTGATTCTGACCATCGTACTTGTGTGGGTCTCCGTCAACGTGACCAACTGCGCGGACGGCGTGGACGGACTCTCCGGAACGCTTGCGATCATCAGCATCCTGACCATCTACGTGCTGGATCTGCTGCGCGACAGGGAAGAGGATTTTGCGTTAATGAACCTTGTATTCTGCGTGGCAATCCTTGGATATCTATGGTTCAATGCAACGCCCAGTAAGCTGATGATGGGAGACGCGGGATCGCGTGCCATGGGACTTTTTATCAGTATTGCCATCTTAAAGACGGGTGCACCGATCCTGTACGTCCTCGTGGCGCTGGTATTGATTTTGGACGGCGGCCTTGGCCTGATCAAGGTTTCACTGATCCGGTTTGCAAAGATCCATATTATGAAAAACGTGCGTACGCCCCTGCATGACCACGTGCGCAAGATCTGGAACTGGTCTAACACGCAGTGCGTATACCGATTTGCGATCATTCAGATTGTGGTGAGCGTTATAGCGATTTATGCGGTTGCATGTCAGATGGGATTATAGAAATGGAGTGTGGAAGAAATGTATGATGAATTGACGCCGAGTGATGTAAAGAAGATGCAGGAAGAGATCGAGTACCGCAAGGTTGTGGTGCGGCAGCAGGCTTTGGCTGACGTGAAGGAAGCCAGGGCGCACGGGGATCTCTCAGAAAATTTTGAATATCATGCAGCCAAGAAGGTAAAAAATCAGAACGAGAGCAGAATCCGTTACCTTGAGAGGATGATCAAGACGGCAAAGGTGATTTCCGAGGATTCCGCGGAGGATGAGGTTGGAATCAACAATACCGTGACGGTGGAGTTTGTGGATGACGGAAGCGTTGAGACCTACAAAATCGTGACGACGGTCCGCGGGAATTCTCTCGAGGGTCTTATCAGCAATGAATCGCCCCTTGGCAAGGCACTCCTTGGAAAGAAGGAGGGGGAGATCGTTCACGTTGAGGTCAATCCCGCCATTGAGTATGACGTAAAGATCGTAAAGATCGAGAATACCGTGGACGACGGCACGGATAAGATCCGCAGCTTCTAGAAAACGTTGATCACGCGCGAAATGACGCTACGTAAGGATCAGCACAAAGAAGAAATGAGGGAAACGCAACATGGCTGAGCATAAAATGAGATATCTTGCAATGCGGCAGGCAGGTGATCCGCTTCCGGGCGAAGAGGACGCGGAGAACCAAGGCGTCAAGAAAGCCGCAGAAGGGGCAGACTCGGAAGGAACAGGCACGGAAACGACAGGCTCTGAAGAAGCCGGAACGGAAGAGAAAGCCGCAGAAGGGGCAGGCTCGGAAACGACTGGCACGGAAACGGCCGGTACGGAAAAAAAGGAAAACGCAGGCGCTGCGCCCGCGGAAAAGTCCGCAGGCATGCCCGTAAATGCACGGAGAAGCAAGGATTCTGATGAGATCTGGGTGAAGAAGGATTATGTTTTGTTTGATCTCGACGGCACGCTGACGGATCCGAAAATCGGGATTACGACCTGCGTGCAATATGCGTTGAAGTCTTTTGGAATCGACGAGCCTGACCTCGATAAGCTAGAAACGTTTATTGGACCTCCCCTGCAGGACAGTTTCAAGAAATACTATGGCTTTGACGACAAAAAGGCGCAGGAGGCAGTGGAAAAATACCGTGAGCGCTTTAAGGAAAAGGGGATGTTTGAGAATGAGCTCTACGCAGGGATCCCAGAGATGCTAAAGCGCTTAAAAATGCGCGGCATTCACCTTGGCGTAGCCTCCAGCAAGCCGGCGGTTTACGTGGAGCAGATTCTCGAGCATTTTCATATCAAAGATTATTTTGAAGTCATCGTGGGCAGTGAGCTTGACGGGAGGAGGACGGATAAGGCCGAAGTTATACTGGAAGCAATCCGGTGGTTTTCCCAAAAGGGCACCGTACAAAAGCACCGGGTACTCATGGTGGGTGACCGCAGCTATGACATGGACGGCGCAAAGCGCGTGGGCATAGAGTCCGTGGGCGTGACCTTTGGCTACGGCAGCATGCAGGAATTGATGGAAGCGCATGCCGACTATATCGTGCGCTCCGTCGAAGAACTAAAGCGATTTCTGCTACGCGGTTTTGAGGACGTGGAAAAGATTCTCACGACCGGTCAAAAGACATGGCTTTTAATCTCGCAGTTTGTGCTCTTTCTTGCAGCCCGAGAGCTGGTAAAAAACCTGGGTTTGTTGGCATTGGCCAGTCTTGGCGTAAAGACCGTTTCGGATGACTTGGGCATGGTGATCCTTGGCGCGGCTTACGTGGCAGCCGGATTTGCCATTTTCAAGGTCGCGAAGGGCATCGTTTTGAGAATGAAGGATGACATGCACCTAACTCACTTAAAGCCGGAATCCAGGAAAAACTATTGGATTCTGGGCATTGCAACCATCGCCCTTTCCTTTGGCGTGACGATGCTGATGAATCTGAGCGGGTTTGGGGACGATGCAGGAAGCTTCCAAAAGATTGCTTCTAACCTGGGACAAGCGTCCCTGTGGACTTCGCTATTCACCTATGGTTTGATCATACCCATTGCGGAAGAGATGCTATTCCGCGGCATTGCCTTTGGTTATGCCAGAAAATTTTTTGACGTACGGACGGCGATTATTGGCTCCGCAATTCTGTTTGGCGCCTATTGCGGCAACATGGAGCAAGCCCTGTTCCTCACCGTCATGGGGTACTTTATGGCGTATGCCTATGAGTACTTTGGAAGCTTTTTGGTACCCGTTCTGATGCATGTTGGAATGAACATGGTATTACTTTTGGTCGAATACGCCGGACTCGGCGGAACGTTCTTTGTCAGCTGGCCGTCTTGCGTGATTTTTATGATCGTTGGCTGCACTGGCGCAGTCCTTTTGGCAAGGCAAAAAAAGATTTAATCATTTCCCGGGAAGAAAAGATTGTTTTCTCCCGGGGTTTTCTTTGCGCAAATATCGGAAAATAGACAAAGTGAGAAGTTTTGTTTATTGAAGTAGGTCCGAAAATGAGTATAATATAATTGTGTGGAGAATAAGCAAACTATGGACGAAATGAGGAGCAGGGAAATGACGTGAAGAAAGTATGCGGAGAAGTCTGGGATAAACGAAAAATATTGGCCATGGCGTATTCGCTTTTTATTTTCTTGATCCTTCCGCTCTATATGAAAAACGGATTTGTCATGATCGGCGATGCCAAGTATGAGCTGTATTTTAATGGGACGGTTCTCATGACCGGCATGAGCCTTTTGATGCTCCTTTCCGGTATCGTAAGCGGGAAGGCTGATCTGAAAAAAGAGAGATCTTATGCGGAAATCATGGCGCTTTTCTTTGGCATCGTAACGCTGGTGAGTGTTTTCTTCGGCATGGAGACTCACATTGCCCTATGGGGGTATTCGGATTGGCACATGGGCGGAATCACGCAACTAATGACCATTTTGGGTTTCTTTGTCATGAAAAACTGGACGGAGGATGACCGGTGGAGCTTTATCTTTCTGGGAATCAGTTCTCTGGCGATATGTGGATTATCCGTGGCAAACAGGCACGGTGCTGATCCCCTAAATGCATATTCCGGCATGGATTGGTTCGAATGGAACCGCAGAAACCTGATCGCAACCATTGGAAACATCAACTGGGCTTGTTGTTTTATGGCAATCGGCGTGCCACTGCTTTTGTGGGCGGCATGGATCTTGGAAGGCAAGCTTAGAATCTGGGGATACGTTGGCGCGTGGATCGCCATTGCGGGAATTTTACTG
Source organism: Acetatifactor sp. (assembly GCA_024693365.1). GTDB lineage: Bacteria > Bacillota > Clostridia > Lachnospirales > Lachnospiraceae > Acetatifactor. Next base: position 40,658 of record JAILLF010000037.1, read on the forward strand.
CAGGGAAGCGATGCAGGTATTCTTGACCTTGTCGTGATCATGGCAGTGCTGTTATGGATCTCTGCAGACCGCTGGGACAGGCTGCTTAGGACGATTGAGATCATAACGCTGATTCCTCTTTTTTGGAGCGTGTACTCCGTCTTTCAGATTCATCTGGTCACGCCTGCGGACGTGGATATCATGGGAAAACATTATTCCCTGTTATGGCTGATGCCGTTGGCGATATGCATCACCATCCGGTACGGCGCCGGAAAGCTTGCGAAACGCGACGGGGAATCCTGCAGACTGAAAAAACCGATCCGCATTGGGATTGTAGTGGCGGTGCTGGCGGGAGCGGTCATATTTGTATTATGTCAGATCTCAGACGGTGTTTGGACGGCTTTGGGAAATAAAGAAGTTTTAAGATTCAGTGATTCCTGGGGGAGCCTGCGGGGAGGCGTTTGGAAAGAATCCATACGGTGCTTTGGGAAAATGGGTATTTCGCGAAAGCTATTTGGTGCCGGACCGGATTGCTATGCAATTCTTATGGAGAGCATGGGGACAAGGCTCGCAGCGGAAGGACAGTGGGAAAGCGCCGTTTATGCCAATGCGCATAACGAATACCTTACAATGCTGATCAATGAGGGCATTCTTGGCGTGGTTACGTATTTCGGAATCTATGCCTGCGTGGCGGCGAGGCTTGCGTCAGATAAAAGGCGGCAGCCCAAGACCGTTTTGGGCATTCTGATTTTGACCAGTTATCTTGGAAATCAGTTTTTTTCTTTTCAACAGGTTATTTCTACGCCCATGATGCTTATGATTTTGGGAATCATGGACGCGGAAAACATAAAGTTGTCAGACAACGTGAGAAATGCTACAATGATAGAAAAACGGGAAAGAGAGGGGAAAAAATGAAAACGAAAAAGATTTTTAGTGGTCTTGGTTTTGGAATCATTTTGCTTGCGTTTGCGGTGGCTCTATTCAATGTCGATTTTTGGATGAAGACATATGCGTGGCCCGGTGGAACGACCAGCGGAAACAACACGGCCAGCGGAAACAACACCACCACCAGCGGCAACAACACCATCAGCGGGAACAATACCGAGCAGGAGAAGATTCCGCTGATCCGAGGGGTTGACGGCAGTGGCGAGTACGTTGAGATAGACCTGAATTACTTAGAAAGCGTAATCGAAAAAGATGAAGAACTGATGGAGTATTATTTTGAGTCTGGCTACGTGACTCAATGGTTTATGAGTGGATCACGCATTGAGACTCCACGGATCGATACGACAAGAATCCCGATTACTACTGACATGGCAGGCAAAGAAGTCTATGCGTATATTACCATTGGGAAATTCGTTCTGCAGACCACTTCGGTCACGATAGCGTCCGGCCCCGCCAGAATTATAGAAGAGCCGGTGGACATAGTCGCCTGCGTCTTTGACAGTCATGCGTTCCAGGTTACCACGGAGAATGCACAGTCCTACGTATGGCACGTGGAAGATAAGAATGGTAACGAGGTTTCCCTCGATTACATCAATCAGAATGACCTTGCTTTCGTGGAGCCGCACGTTTTCCAATGGGGTGCGGAGCTTCAGTTTTACTATTTGCATCCCGACATGGATGGGATGAGAATTTATTGTGACGTTTCCGGAGGCGGGAGGACCGTTCGCACCAGAAAGGCCCTGCTCACGGTGGAGAAGAAGATCATGTACCTCGAGGCAACGCCGGTAGATTATCAGAAGGCAGTGGCCGGTGCAAACGTTGTGGACTTCCGTACCATCAACATGAGGGAAAAGGATTATGCCACTGCTTCCAACGTGAAGTGGCTTTCCAACGGCTCCGTCGTAAGCTATAAGGAGATGGTGGCCGGAGAGAAGCTGACCATTCAGTTTGAAGTAGATCTGGATGAGGGATTTGAATTTAATAACGAGGTTTATTGTCACGTTTGGCTGCCTGAAGGACTCCTTTACGCACAGCGGGTTCCCGGAGTGGCTTATTCTTCCACGCACGCGGTATATCAATGCGAGTATACCGTCCAGGATACAAAAAAGATCACGGACGTTGCAATCAGTGGCATCACGGTTCCCAAGGAGGGAGCGAAGCTCACCGCCGGAAGCGTTCCCGAGAATGCGAATTACTGGATTGCAACGGAGCTTTGGGCAGAGTATGACGAGGATTTTAACGTCGTAAAGTCGCTTATGCCGGGTCATGTTTTTGAAGAAGGGAAAATCTATTTATATACGGCAACCATTTTCACGGATTTGCCATACGAATTTGCAAATAATAACGGTGCTTTTGGCGGTACGATATCGGTGAACGGAGAGCTGGCCATGCTTCTCGATGAGGCGTATTCGAATGCCATTAGAGATGACCGGGAAAAGAGATTAGAGTACGGAACGTCAGCATATCACTATTCGTTTTCACCTGATTACCGAGGAAGAATTACTTATTCCCGGCTGTACGTTGCGGAACCGGAAGGAAACTATGACAAGAACCTTAAGATTGCCAAGAAATCCCTTACGCTTTATGACACGATAGCAATGGAATTCAAGATTGACAAGGCATCGTTTGATGCATTGTATAAGGATCCCTACGTGATGGTAACCCAAAATGGCGTGGAGAAAAAGCTTACGCAATACAGGCTTAGCGATGATGGCAAATATTACGTGTTTACCGTCAGGGTTGCGCCCCATCAGTTGGGTGATGAGGTGAAGGTTGTGCCCCACGGAACAGGAACGGTTACTCATGGTTTGGATATGCAGGGCGTAGCCATGAGATACTCCGTTGCGACTTACTGTCGGAACATGCTCAGTAAGAATGAGTATCTGGGCGAAGATAACGAGAGCTTTAGGAGGCTTTTGGTGGATATCCTTCGCTATGGCGATGCCGCACAGATTTACATGAATTATAAGACGGATGATCTTGTCAGCTCTTACCTCCTGGATGACCAGCTCTACTGGGGAACGGACGTGAACGTGCCCATGATCTATCATTCGGTAAAGGACAAAAATTATGCAACGGTAAGCGCTGAGAGCGCACTGGCAAACATTGAAAAGGCGTCTCTTTTCCTGGAAGCGGCCGTTAACATTCAATTCAAGTATTCGGCAGACAACTTAAGAAATCTTCGCATTATAGTGAAGGATTATGAGGGAGTGCGAGACGCATATAGTGCAGATGCAAATCTGACTGATGCAAACGGATTGTACTACGTAATGTTCAACAAATTGAACGCAAGCGAGATGAGGAAGACGGTCTATGCGACGGTTATGCGAGGAAATCATCCGGTCAGCAACACGTATCGCTACAGCATTGAGTCCTACGCGGCATCCATGAAGGGCAAAGGGATTCCTAATCTTGACAACCTTCTCGATGCAATGATGCGCTACGGAGATTCCGCGGCGGATTACGTTAACCAATAAAACGTGACAAGGGGACGTGTTTAGTGACACGTCCTCTTTTTTTTTCAAAAAACATGGGAGAAAACTGCAATTACGTTACTATGGAATTGCTTTATCGAATGCAAAATGATAAAATGAATTATTAGACAACGCCAATTTGCGAATAACGTAACGGATTATGAAGATTGGGACAAAAGAAGATTCACGCGATGAGAACAGGAGAGGATATGGCAGGCATGAAATTAAGTCAAAAAATGGAAAACAGAATAAGGATCATGATTGCGATGATTTTATTTGCAATGATCCTGATGATCCCGCAGACGGTCCAGGCAGCTTTGGATCTAAGCGAGGAAGGGGTTTACCAAGCGATCCTGGCAATGCAGGATGAGTATTATGAATGAATGCCCTGGACGGATAGTAATACTTATAATTGGAACGGAGGAATCTACACCGGTGGCGGCGGATGCGCAGGTTTCGCCTTCGCGATGAGCGACGCTGCTTTTGGAACGTTACCTGCGAGAATTTTGATTGAAACATCCTATGATGCGATCCGGCCTGGAGACATTCTGAGGATAAATAATGATGGCCATTCCGTGATCGTATTGCAGAAGTTTGGTGATCACGTGGTGGTTGCCGAAGGAAATTTTAATTCCACCGTTCACTGGGGGCGCACTTTTACAAAGACGGAGCTGGAGAACCCTGACAGAACGCAGAATGGCAGTCTGACCTATATCATGACGAGATACCCGACGGATCCGATCGAGCATCACTACGTGGAACAGTCCCGGAACGGAGACGAAGTGTCGCTGGTATGCACGGATTGTGGACAAACTATGAACGTAACGCTTTCCGAAAAAATCTTGACATTCTTTCAGAGGGACGGTGATCCGGGCTATACTATAGAGTCACCGCTGTATTTGCAGGATGGAGAGGGCGTGACGTTTTTGTGGTATGCCAGAAAAGCATTCAGCGACAGGGCGATTGAAGCAGTGATTTCGAATGAAAACGTTGCAAAGTTCTCTAATGGCTTAACGGAAGCATTTGGAGCCGAGGGAAGGATTGAGGCGGTGGGAGAGGGAGTAGCGTATCTGACCGTGCGTTCCGTTTATGATAATAACAAGGTTCTCGCTTCCATGCCTATTTACGTCGGCCCCGTGCCGTCCCTTCAATGTACCGTGGAAATCAGTGGAGAGGCAAAGAGTGGGCAGAAACTGACGGCAGTAGTGAAAGATTGTAATTATCCGGAAGAAATGATCTCATTAAAGTGGATGAACAATAAGTTAAGAACTCTTGGACGTAAAAAGACGTATACGGTGACTGATAATGATATTGGAACCAGGATAAGCTGCGCAGTAGTTTTGATAAATCAGGGGCTTGAAGAGTCGATTTTTAGCGCGTATACGGAATTGATCCAGCCGCGTGATCCGAAGGATGACAATCTGGTGATCGCGAAGAAAACCTTAACGCTCTATGACACCATCGCCATTACCTTTAAGATTCCCGCGCAGGCGCTGAGCGAATACCATGATCCGTACCTCGAAGTGACGCAAAATGGAAAGACGGAGAATCTTACAAACTATGACGTTAGCGGAGATTACTATGTCTTTACGTATCGAGTGGCACCGCATAACATGGATGACGTAGTGACGGCAATGCCACATGCATTTAATGCAAACAATGAGGACGTGAAGGGCGTGGAATTTACTTATTCCGTTGCAGAATATTGTTATAACATGCTTGGCAAGCCGGATTACCAGAGTGAGGATTACGCAGTATTCAGAAGACTGCTTGTGGATATTTTACGCTATGGCGACGCGGCACAGATTTATGCAGGTCATAACGTGGATGCATTGGCGAGCAGGAATCTAACAAGCGCGCAGCTCGCCATGGGAACAAACATTAATGAGCCGATGACCTACGTTTCCGTAAAGGACAGTGAGGCAGCGACGGTGAATGACGAAGACAAACTTGCAAGCATTGAGAAGGCAGCACTTTATCTCGAGGCAACGGTAAACATTCAGTTTAAGTATACGGCAAACAATCTTTCAAACCTTCGCGTGGCTGTCACGGAAGACAAGGCAGGGACGGTGGTGCTTGCAGAATATGCGGCGGACGCAAGTAAGATTGATGATAATGGTTTGTATTACGTGACGTTTGGAAACCTGAATGCAGCCCAAATGAGAAAGACCTTCTATGCCACTGTCATGCAGGGGGACAAGAAAGTCAGCAACACTTATTGCTACAGCATCGAATCCTATGCGGCATCGATGAAGGACAAGGACATACCTAATCTTGACAACCTGCTTGACGCGATGATGCGTTACGGAGATTCTGCAAAAATTTATTCAGGAAATTAATTAAGATTTGAAGGTGAACTGGGTCAGAGGGACGTGTCCCCCTGACCCTTTTTTAAGTGAAACGTAACAACATTGTTAATTGACTGCCCACAAAATGCATGTTAACATGAAAAAGTAAAACGATTTTATAGTAACTCACGGTCTGATGACCGGATGCTTAATTTGGTATAACAATTTTAACATATATCAAAGGAGGTAGTTGTATGTACTACAAAATGTTACTCACTAAGTTTACGGCGTTTGTAACGGCCGGGCTGATGACGCTGGCGAATCTTTCAACAGACGCATTTCATGCCCGTTCAGAGAAACAGACCAGTGAAACATATGCCTGCGAGGAAGAGACGTCTTCCTATGTGGAGACAACTGGCGTTATGAATCAGCAAAGCCTTGATGGAGCAAGGATTGACACGATTTATAACATGGCGATGGCAGGGGATTTTTCTGCCGCCTCTTACGAAGGCTTACGCCCGGAACCCACTCAAATGACGAGCGAAGAAGCAATTGCAGCAGGGTATTTGACGCCGCAGCAATTTAGAAAACCCGGCGACAAGGATGATACGGAATCCTTCCAAAGAATGTTTAAGGCCGCAGCTGACGTGTTGGAAGGCGAAGAAACGCATAATTCTTTCACCATGAAATATGAATACAAAAAATGCAAGGCAATTTTTATTCCAAGCGGAGAATACGTGATCACGGATACGATCATTCCTCACGATTCTCCAATAGAGTGGTGTGCGTTTGAAGTTTCCGGTGCAGGCCGCGAGAGTACCGTCATTCATTTTTACGGAAACGGGAAGGTGATGTTTGATGACTGGGCGGAGAAAGTGGCGGCAGATGAGGGAGGTCACGTCCATTTTGCATTTACTACGTTCCGTGACATTTGCTTTGACAGTGACAACTTAAGTACGTTTATGAATATCAAGGATAACCGTACAGACAGTAACGGCACGCCTATTTCTGGCATTAAAAATTCAAACGGCGTGCAGAGAATGCAGTTTATTTCCTGCTCTTTCCTGCACTGGCACACGATCATTCATACGATCCGTTCTTATCACATGCTGTCGGAGTTTACGTTCGGGTTCTGCCGGATCGAAAACTGCGGAACGGCAGGTAATAAATGTGAATTGTTTTATCTAAATGACCCCGAGTCCGTGAACTGGAGATTTGTTTGTACGGACATAGAGGGAATTGTCGGAACGGCTTTCCGTTACCATACGGGAATTGGTCTCTGCCTGATCGGAGGCTCCGTAATCATTGAAAACGGCATTGCGTTTGACTTTGATTTATATGAGGAAGATAATTCGGCAGGACAAGCAAACTCGCCTCACTTGCACTGTGTGGGAACTCGTTTTGAAATTAAGGCATACAAAAAAGCGCCGAAGGATGAACACAGTACGTTGATTAGAACCAAAACAAAATACCGTGACAAGCCCAACGTAGTGTTCGATACCTGTACCTTTAGTTCGGCTTCCGATGACAATCAGTCCTGGAGATTCTTTGATATCAATGGCGGGGCCAACGTTATTTTCGAAAATTGTTATGATTGCAGCGGCTTTAGCCTTACCGGTGATTTTAGCAGCACCGGCCTGATTAATCCCTGCCTTCGGTTTATTAACTGTCCCAGCTTTAGCCCTGAGAGATTCCTTGAAAGATCTACGCAGATAAAGAATGCGGTGAATTCCCAGAATTATTGTCACGTGATCGTGGACGACACCTATGATTTTTACGTAAAGGGCGTTTCCGGCAGCGGTGCGACCTGTGATAAAACGTTCATTGGTTTGCACGAATGCAGACAGAATGTAAAGCTTACGGAGTTTTCAACGTTAACCATGACAAATGGGAGATCGTTTCCCAGCAAAAAAGATTCCGCAACCGGAGTTGTGACGGTGACGCCGGTAAAACCGTATGGTTTAGTGAAATACGTGGAGCTGTCGGTTCTGAAGAATGATACCTACAAGAATTTCTCGCCCGTAACGCTGACGTTCTATGACGGCGACAAGCAGATTGGCGAGCCGGTAGAGCTTTCCTATACTACTACGCAGACCCATATGATCGTAATCAATGATTTTGTTGACAATCTTACGTTCAAGGTATCCCATTCGAATTCAACGAATCCGGAGCTTTGCATTAACATGACCGTTGTGAAGTATTAATTATGCTTAGGAAATTAAAAGAGGGGAAAGGAATGAAGATAAGAAAAAACTTGTTTACAAGCTTTTTTATGTTAGCGATTGTCCTGAGCATGTTCTGTTTTACGGGCCAAGTGGTTAAAGCAGCCACGAGTTATTCCTTTGATAAAGGCACTGGCGTGATGACGCTTTCGGGAACGGTGAATGCGTCTGAGATCAAGAGTTTTGATCAAAAATCAAGCGTACTCTCCGTTGTGGCATCCAACGGAACCGTCATGCCGGTGAATTGTCAGGCACTGTTCCAGAATTATTCGAAGTGCACAAAAATAGACTTATCAAAGGCTGATTTTGGCAAGGTGACCACGATGGAATTCATGTTCAGCGGGTGCAGCGCGTTGGTAACGCTCGATCTGCGCGGAAGCGGAACGAGTGGCGCATCAGGCAGTCTTTACGTGTTTCATAATTGCATTGGGGCCGGGAATTCTCCGTACGTGTTTCACAATCATGACGGAGAGAAGCCACCGTACGTGTTTTATAACAGCAATGGGCAAAAGGCTGCAAGCGGTAATCTCACCGGCGTTGCGAACGTGTTTTCCGGTTGTTCGGCGCTGACCTCGCTGACGCTGGGCAGCTGGTTTACGGAAGTGACCGAAAGCATGGGTCTTCCCAATGGCTCCTATGGCTGGAGAAGGGGAGAGGGCAGCGCGGATCGCATCAGCGGCACGAAGACGTACGCAGTTTTCTCCAACAGCGGGACTAATGTGTATTATAAGATTCTTGCGCCGAAGGTCGCTAAGAAGTCCTTAACGCTCTACGATACCATCGCAATTGAATTCAAGCTTGAAAAAGCACAGATTGACGGAGTATATCATGATCCTTATCTGACAGTGACGCAGAACGGGAAGCAGAGCAAGATTTCGGGATATAAAGTCAGCGACGACGGAGCGTATTACGTGTTTAGCTTGCGCGTGCCGCCGCATAAGATGGGTGACGTGGCGACGATTGTTCCCCATGCGATCAATTCCAAGGGAACGGACGTGGCAGGCGAGTCGGTTTCCTACTCCGTGGCGGAATATTGTTACAACATGCTCGGGAAGGAAGCCTATCAGGGAACGCAATATGCTAAGCTCAGAAGACTCTTGGTGGACATTCTTCGCTACGGCGACGCGGCGCAGCTTTATGCAAATTACAAGACAAATGCACTGGTCAGCGCGCAGCTTACGTCAGCGCAGCGTGCCATGGGAACGGACGTGAACGTGCCCATGGTCTACAACAGCGTAAAGGATAAGGAATTTGCCACCGTGAGCGCCTCGGATGCATTGGCGAGCATAGAGAGGGCGGCACTCTTTCTTGAGGCTGCCGTCAACATTCAGTTTAAGTTTTCAGCCCAAAGTCTCTCGGGACTCAGCGTCGTGATCACGGATGACGCAAAGGGTGCCAACGTGCTTCAGAGAATTACGCCAACCGCAGATCAGATCGATGAAAACAAACTGTATTACGTGAACGTCGACGCCCTGAATGCAGGACAGATGAGAAAGACCATCTATGCGACGGTCATGAAGGGAAACAAGAAAGTCAGCAACACTTACCGCTACAGCATCGAGTCCTACGTGCAGTCGATGAAGGGGCAGGGAGTTCCGAATCTGGATGGGTTGCTTGACGCGATGATGCGCTACGGTGATTCCGCCGCGGCATACGCCAATTAAGAATGAAATGGGTTAGAAGGGAGGCCGTTGGAATGAACGGAAGGCGTTGGAAAGGTGTTGGAATAGGCATTGTAATGCTGCTTGTTTTGTTGGGCATCACGCAGCTACAGTCTTTGAAGGTTTTTGCAGCCGGAGTTTCAAATAACGGGAGGCAGGAAAATCACTTTCAGCTGACTGCCACAAAGGGCATCTTTTACGCAGAACCCGGTGAGGGGGTATTGCTGGAGGTGGTGGCGCACGGGGATGATCTGAGCGGAGTCACCTATCAGTGGTACCGGGTAAAACAAGACTACGGGATGGAACTGATACCCGGGGCGACTAACGCCACCTATATGACCGAGAACATTACGGCGCAGGACGCGTTTTATTGTATTGCGACGGATCGGTTTGGAAATGAGGCGAGAACCTATGTCTCCGTTGGAGTTAGGAATTGTCTGCAGGTAAGGCCCGCAACGACAAAGACCACGTATCAGTTAGGTGAAAAAGCCGTGTTGCAGGTTGAAGTCGATGCGAAGCATAAAGAGGGATTAACGTATCAGTGGAGTAGATATCGGAAAAAGTATGACGAATACGGAGAGACACGCGAGGTTGAACCCCTTGAAGACAATTCGGATACGCTGATCACTGAGCCGGTAACGGAGGCGTGGACGTATTCCTGCACCGTTACGGATTGTTACAAATCAACATATTCGATCAATTTTCCGGTTTATCCTGAAAATGTTTTTTACGTATCCACCGAGAAATCAAGGCTTGTTTACAAGGAGGCTGATAAAAACCTGCGCCTGAAGGTAAACGTAAGAACCGGTCAGCAGACGGCTGTACGCTTTGTATGGTATTGGGGCGAAAGTCTCATAAAGGACGGGGCGGAGGATTATCTGGACGTTTCCGAGCCGGGTGAATATGTCTGCTACGCCATAGATGCCTATGGAAGGTCAGTGCCTTCCTGGATTCAGGTTGCCGTGCAGAACCATTTTTCGTTAAGCACGGATCAGGACGTGATTGTCGTTCCAAAGGGTGATGATGCGGTTTTGAAGGTGAATGCTTCTGCTGATGACGAGTCCCGGATAAGCTATGAGTGGTATCCGGAGACATATTTTGAAGACGGTTTCGGATGGCTTAGATGGGGAGGAGGCATCTGGGAAAATGAGAGAAGCAATGTCCTTACGTTAGATAATTTGGAGATGAATGCCATCTATTCATGTATTGCAATGGATGGTTACGGGAGTTCGCCGTACGTGAGATTTAAGGTCTACGTGGGGCAAAGACAGGAGCTTTCCATCAGTTCCGACCGGGAAATCACGGCGGATGGCAGATTGTTTGCATCAGACAAAGAGGTGATCACCTTAAAGGCAAATGCAACGGGATTCGGAAGTGATGCCGGGTATCTCTGGCAGGAATACGTGACCGATGAAAATGGTGCGTTTATCTATGAATGGTTTTTCACGGACGAGACAACGGATACGCTTACAATCACGGCAAACTCAGATGGACTGCAGCATGCATATTACTGTCAGGTAAAGGACGGGCAGGGGCGAATGGAACAGGCTCAGATTTCCGTCGTAGTTGCAGGCAGTGCGATCCGCTATGACGCAAACGGCGGTACTGGCAACATGCAGCAGGAAAGGGGACAGAACGGATCTTTGTTTACGCTGCCGGCGTGTTCCTTTGAGGCCCCGGAGGGCAGAAGATTTGCCGGATGGGAAGTAAACGGTGAGACCTATGAGGAAGGGGAGAGGATTCTCTTAAATGGTGACGTGACCGTAAAGGCAGTTTGGACAGGCAATGGATTACTGCTGCCGGATGATGATGAACTGGTAATTGACCAGAAATCCCTGACGCTCTATGATACCATCTCGATCGAGTTTAAGATAAAAGAGGCCGTGATTGACGGCAAATATCACGATCCGTACCTTTTGGTGACGCAAAACGGCGTGACGGAGAGGGTTTCCAAATACCGCACGGAGAATGGGCATCTGATCTTTACCTACCGCGTGGCACCGCAGACGATGGGCGACGTCGTGACGGCAGTGCCGCATGCGCTGAATGCAAACGGCGAGGACGTGACGGGCGTTCCCATGGAGTATTCCGTGACGGAATATTGCTACAACATGCTCGGCAAGGAGGCCTACCAGACCGCAGAGTGGGCAACGTTCCGAAGACTTCTTGTGGACATTCTGCGCTACGGCGACGCGGCACAGATTTACGCAAACTATAAGACGGATAACCTGGCGAGCGCGAACCTCACCGCGGCGCAGCGTGCGATGGGAACGGACGTGAGCACGGCAATGACGTACGGCAACGTGAAGGAGAAGAACTATCTGACCGTAGATGCGGCAAACGCGCTGGCAAGCATAGAGAAGGCTGCGCTTTACCTTGAGGCTGCAGTCAACGTGCAGTTTAAGTTCTCGACGAATGACCTTTCGGGCCTTCGCGTGGTGATCACGGACGACGAGGCATGCACGAACGTAATCAGGGAGCATGCGGTGAGCGCGGAAAAGATTGACAATAACGGACTTTACTACGTGAACGTCGACGCCCTGAATGCAGGCCAGATGAGAAAGACCATCTATGCGACGGTCATGAAGGGAAATGCAAAGGTCAGCAACACGTACCGTTACAGCATCGAGTCCTACGTACAGTCGATGAAGGGCAAGGGAGTTCCGAATCTGGATGAGCTGCTCGACGCGATGATGCGCTACGGCGATTCCGCGGCTGCCTTGTATCCGGCAACTAAATAAATACGTTGCATCTGCTTTGGGGATATGATATAGTATCCTCAAAGCAGATTTTCTTGTATTATTCTATTTATTCTGGTTCAATTCTATTTTTCAGAAAATCCATGCTTTCCAACATTTCATACAACTGAAGGATTTTTTGAGGGGAATTGAATGGATTTTAAAGCTTGCCTTCTCTGATCTTTTGGTTGCAAAAAACAAGAAAGGAGAAGGGAATGGGGAAATTTGACGAAGAAACGTACGGTTACCTGTCGGTGAAGGAGTACTTTGCCGATCTGATCAATGCGGGATGCTTCGGAGGGGAGGAGGTTGTCTCGGCTGACGATCTTGAGGAGCTCACGGGCAGAACGCAGGAGGCGGCGGACGGAAAGGAACGGCGGAGCACGTACCGGGACCTTCGCATGAGGCTGCGTGACGGGACAAGCTTTGTGCTGCTGGCCGTGGAGAATCAGGCAAGTATTGACTGGGAGATTCCGGTCAGATTCATGTGTTATGATGCGGCGGAGTACAAAAAGCAGCTTGACGAGCTTCACGGGAAGAAGCGGCAAAGGCGAGAAGAGATTGGCTTAAAAAGGAGTCACTGGACAGAGAAGATGGGCGCGGGAGACAGGCTTCACCCCGTCTATACCGTGTGCTTTTACCACGGTGAGGGAGAGTGGAACGGGCCAAAATCGCTGAAGGAAGTGATGGATTTCGGGGAAAACGCCGAAAGGTGGGAGAAGAGGTTTAGCGACTATCCGATCACGGTGATTAACGCAGAGGATGCGAAGGTCGCTAAGAACTGCAGGACGGAGCTTAAGCAGTTTTTGGAAGTGATGGGGGCGAGAAGGGACCGCGAGAAGTTAAACCGACTGTTGCAGGACAGGGCGTACGAGAATTTAAGCCGCGAGACGGCGAGGATCATCGCGGTCATGGCAAACCTGCCGGAGTTTTTGGAAAACGAGGAACAGTATAAAAATCAGGAAAGGGAGGGATACAATATGTGCCAGGCGATGGATGAACTGAGAGAAGAGTTTAGGAAAGTAGGAATGGCGGAGGGAAGAGCGGAAGGAAGAGCTGAAGGAAGAGCTGAAGGAAGAGCGGAAGGAAGGGCAGAGGGAAGAGCGGAAGGAAGGGCGGAAGGAAGAGCAGAAGGCATAAGGGAAGGCAGTGAGCAGACGTTCGTTTCGGTAGTACGAAATTTGATGAAGACAATGCATTTTTCGTTGGAACAAGCAATGAACGCCGTAATGGTTCCTGAGGAGGACAGAGCCCGATTGCGGGAGTTGCTCTATGGCACTTCCCTGTAAAATGGTACAAGCAGATGACATACAAAAGGATGACGCACAAAAGGTCATCAAATCTTTATGATGGCAAATGATAGGATGCAAACAGGAGCTCTGTCATAAAACGGAGCTCTTTTTTTATGCAAAATTGCAGAAACGATTTATTAAAACGAATTACATTTAATAAAAACGATTTAAATAATTAAATTTTAATAAAGTAATTGAAACTACAATAAATATATGCTAGAATCAATTAACAGATAATTAGTGAATAGCATACTAAGTATTCAGACAATTAAATGGTGAAATGAGAAAGGAGATACTGGTATGGAAAATAGATGGAAGCATAAAACGAGAATTCAAGTTGTCATTACCATGATGACAATAATATTCATATGGATGGTCCCGCAGGTCGTAAAAGCAGCAGATCTTTCGCCGGAAGGGATTTATCAGAACATGACGTCAAAGCAGGCGGAGTATTATGAAGGGAGAAGTTGGAGCGACGCAGACAGCTATGCTTGGGAAGGCGGCATTTATACCAATGGCACCGGGTGCGCGGCGTTTGCGTTTATGTTGAGTGATGCGGCTTTTGGGACAATGCAGGCAAGGAAATTGGCGGACGTCAGTTTTGATGCGATCCGCCCAGGAGATATTTTAAGACTGAGTAACGATACGCACTATGTGATCGTGCTTCAGAAACAGGATGATCAAGTGATCGTGGCGGAAGGAAATTATAATCGCGCCATTCACTGGGGGAGAGCGATTTCGAAGGCTGCCTTGGAAAATCCCAACAAAACGCAGGAAAATAGTCTGACCTATATCATTACGAGATATCCGACGGATCCCATCGAACATCGTTTTGAGGTGCTGAACAGAAGTGGAAATACGGCAACCATTCATTGCCTGGATTGCGGACTGACGACCACGGCGACGATGCCCGGAGAGGTGAAGGCATTTTTCGCTGAGCCCGGCAGTAACTCTTATGGGACTAAGTCAGCGTTGAACTTGCAGGTCGGGGATAGCTTGAAGTATTGGTGGCATTGTGGTTATGCGTATAGTGACGCTGCAATTGAAACGGAAATCTCAAACGGAGACGTTGCAACGTTTACTAACGGGGCAGTGAAGATCGCGGGTGCCATGGGCAGGATCGAAGCAAAGGGAAACGGTACTGCTACGCTGAGCGTTCGTAATTCCTGTGATCATTCGCTTTTGCTTTCCATACCAATCACGGTGGGCGGGGACGAAGAACTGAAAGGTAAGGTCGAGATCAGCGGAGAATTTAAATGTGGAAAAACATTGACGGCGAACCTGGTGAATTGCAATTATCCGATAGACGCTTTGACGATCTGCTGGGCCAGAGAAGGTTACGCATACGTGATTGGAAACGGGCAAACCTACGTGGTGCAGGACAGTGACGTTAATGGTAGGATTTATTGTTACGCCATCAGAACAGGGCAGTCAGGAAATGAGTATATTTTTAGCCAGTATACTCCCGTGATTTTAATTGGGGACGGACCAGTGGCGCCTGATGGACTCATCGCCGTTGAGCCGAGTGCCCCCAACGCTTCTGACGGACAAATTTGGGGCGTTGACGCAACGATGGAATATGCAAACAATGCTAGCTTTGGCAATCCGGTGAGATGCTCCGGAACAACGGTGAAGGGATTGGCAGCCGGTACTTATTACGTGAGAGTGGCGGCAACGACCGGCGCAAAGGCAGGAGATGCGGCGATTGTTGTTATCCCGTCTTGCATCCAGGCTTCCGGCGCGGGAAATGACGCGGGAGCAGAACTGAAAATCTCCAAGAAATCTCTCAGATTGCAGGATACCCTGGCAATCGACTTTAAGGTTCAAAAGTCTGCAATCGAAGGAATTTATCATGATCCATATCTGTTGGTGATGCAAAATGGAACTATGGATAGAATCAATGAGTACGACGCTACAGGAGATTACCTCGTCTTTACGTACCGGGTGGCACCGCACATGATCGATGAGGAAGTGACGATTGTGCCGCATGCAACCGGAAATGACGGGGCAGACGTTACGGGCAGCGCGTTTCGGTACTCCGTGGCAACTTATTGCTACAACATGCTGAATAAGTCGACGTACCAGACTGATCAATACGCGAGTTTCAGAAAACTATTGGTGGATATTTTGATCTACGGTGATTCTGCACAGTCGTATAAGAATTTCAAAACGAATGAGCTTGCAAGCCGCAAACTGACGAGCGCGCAGCGTGCCATGGGAACGGACGTCACGCAAGTGATGACGTATAAGAGCGTGAAGAAGGCTGAGTATGCAAAGGTAGATGCCCAGAACAAGCTGGCCACCATATCGTCGGTGGCGCTGTATCTTGAGTCCGCAGTAAACATTCGCTTCAAAGTGGAAGCAACTGACGCGGAAAATCTCCGACTGGTGATCACGGACGGTACCAACGTACTTGATGACATGGCTTTCGCCGGAAACGCCAAGGATTCAAAGGGAAGATATATTGTAGACTTTAAGCGTCTGAATGCAAATCAGATGAAGAAGACCGTTTATGCGACGGTGATGCTGGGTGATCAAAAGGTTAGCAACACTTACCGCTACAGCATCGAATCCTATGCAGCTTCCCAAAAGGGCAAGGTTGATGAAAAGCTAGATAACTTGCTTGACTCCATGATGCGTTATGGAGATTCTGCCATAGATTACGTCAGCGGAAACTAAGAAATCGGAAGGCAACACAAGGGTATTGCAAAACAGCACAAATGTCAGTATAATGTCTACGGAGCGTGATATGAACTCAAAGGTTCACGCGCTCCGTAATTATTTTTGTTTTGGGAGAAAAAGAAATGAAGAGAAGAAAAAAGATACTGACTGGCTTATTGATGACGGTTGTTATGTCATGCATGCTTGCTTCCTGTTCCGGTTGCGGAAAAACGGATGGAGGGGAGGATTCACAGGAGGTTACGGCGACGGAATCTTCCGTTTCCCAGACGGATGCACCTGCAGCAACGGATGCACCTGCGGCAACGGACGCGCCTGAAGTAACGGATGCACCTGCAGCAACGGATGCACCTGCGGTGACGGACGCACCTGCGGTAACGGATGCACCTGCGGTAACAGACGCACCTGCAGTAACGGATGAGCCTTCGGTAACCAAGGAGCCAAAGACTACGGATGCACCGAAGGGAACGGAGGCGCCAAAGGAAACGGAGGCACCAAAGGCAACGGAGACGCCTGTCGCAACGGAAGAACCTGTGACAACGGAACTTTCGGAATACACTGCAACCCCCATTATTTTGCCGGATGATGAATGAAAAACGTGACAGTAGACACGTCCCCGTGACACAAAATACGTAACAAGGTTGTTAGAAAAATTTCATAGACGTTACCCTGTAAAAATGGTATGCCTTGAAAAGGGGTAAAACATTTTAGGGAGCAAAAACCCAGCAGACATTCTTTTATGCCTGCTGGATTTTTTTGGTTTTGTGCAGTAGCCCGTATTTCATGTTAGCATGGGCATAACCATATATTTTTTGTTGCGAAAATACGCCTAAGGGGAGGTGGGGAACGAGAGGGCGGATCGGAGCTGAAAAGAGGTTATCTGGAAATCATTCTGATCTGGGTCGCATTACCAGATCGACGTATGAATCGGTAAAAGGAGAAGCGAGTATGTATTCTATTGGCAAGTTGATTATTTCGTTTATGGCTGCGGCAATGTTATGCTTATTGCCGGCTTCAAGGGAGAGCGTCAGATAATCGGACGATGAGAAGATTGTGGCATACGGTGAAACGGCGCAGACTTTGAACAATGCAGCCGTTATGTTTGGCGCCCCGCCACTGGATGCGGAAGGGGATTATTTAACTCCTCAGCAGTTTGGCGCGGTGGGAGACGGAATGACGGATGACACAAAAGCATTCCGGAAGCTTTTCAAGGCGGCATTTGAGCAGGGGAAGGAGAACATAAAGGATCCGGGTGATACGTGGGTGCATTGTAAGGCAATCTATATCCGAGCGGTACGTATTACGTCAGCGGCACGATCGTTGACCATGATCTGGGAACCATTCCTGCCATGTTTGAGGTAAGCGGTGCCGGCAGGGAATGCACAAAGATCATCTGCGGCGGTGACGTGACGTTTGATGATCAGAACGTCTTTGGATTTACGACGTTTCGCGACATCCAGTTTGAAGGAAATAATTCGAACGTATTTATGAACATACGGGACGCCGGAGGCTTTGGCGTACAGAGACTACAGTTTATTTCCTGCAAATTCAATCGCTGGAAAACCATCATCAATACAATCGATTCCACCCTGAATCTTTCCGAGGTCACCTTCGCGTACCGCAGAATTTATGGTTGCGGATTGAAGGATGATCCCAGCAAGGACTGCAGATTGTTTGTACTAAATTGTGCTCAATCCGTAAACTGGAGATTTGACGAGACGGACATCGAAGCCTTTTACGGGGAAGTGTTTTATTTCGCAAAGTGTGTTGCCGTAAGTCTTGTAGGCGGATCCATTATCCCTTTTGGCAGGGGATGCATAGTTAACTTTGACCTTGAGATTCCGGGAGAGAGATCAAATTCCTACTCGGGCGGGCCAAACGGAAACGCTCCGCAGGTACTTTGTACGGGATGCAGGTATGAGATCAGAGGCAACAGTACTCTGATCAAATCGAATTGTGCGCAGAAGGACGCCGTGAATGCAACGTTCCGCTCATGCAGCCTTGGGACGACGTCGAATCCTTCCACGCAATATATTGTAATGAATGGGGCATTAAACGTTTTGTTTGACAATTGTTATGACTGCAGCCAGATCGCGGTTGCGGGGAAGGATGTCACCGGAACAATGCGCACCGAGCCAAAGCTTAAATTTGTCAACTGCGGAGGTATGGATTTGGATTATCTTGTGAAGAATTCAAGCTTTCCCAGCAATGCTCTCATGGTTAACAATTGTCACGTGACTGTGGATGACAAATATGACTTTTATCTGTGTGATCAAGATTATGCGAAAACGCTGATCGGTTTGCATGAGTGCAGACAACCGGTGAAGCTGGCAGAAGGCGATGACGTATGGGATGACGTTACTCTCAGTAACAAAATGGTCAGCAATGGCTTGGCGTATACGACAAAGCCGTATGGATTTGTCAAATACGTGGAAGTAACAATTGCCGAAAATCCCATCTATGGTGTCAATTATCCCGTAACGATGACTTTGAGGGACAATGGTAAGCAGATTGGCGAAAAAATTGAGCTTACGTTTGAGGAGAGCCGTACGCATATCATTGTTGTGAATGATTACGTGGAGGAACTTCAGGTGGAATTTGAAAACAAAAATTCCGTCGCTCCCAAGGTCGTTATGGTGATGGAGGTCGTGAAGTATTAACGCAGGTTTATGACAGCACGCTGGAAAGTTACCAGATAGAAGAGAACGTTAATTTTGGTAAGGTTCTAGTGCCAAAGGCAGACGGACAGTATCCGGTCATTATTTTCATGCATGGTTCCGGTGGACCGTCAGGCGTTGCCAGCAGTATTTACAAGAAGATGGAAAAATGGGTGAGCGCTGGTTACGCGGATCCTGCCGTAGTGGTCTTGCCAGAGATAAAATATCTGGATTCCAGAGATACAACCTATGGAGTCTTTGATTTTGAAGAATTCGTGTCACTAGGCCGCTGTAAAGCTCTTGTAGAATATCTCAAAGCGCCTGCGAAAACAGCGGAAGAAGCTTGGAAGAACAAGATTGACGTGTCGAATATAGACACCATCGTCGGAGCTTCCATGGGTGCATCGGCAGCACTGTATGCAGGTATCACGCATCCGGCTATTTTTAAGAACGTTGGCGCATTTAGCCCCTCACAGCTGTTTTACATGCCTCCGTCGTTGGGCGGCGATCCGAATTATCATTGGACCACGGATTCCGCAAAGCTTGTATTTACCGATGTGGAGGACGCCCACTTGATGATAGGTTACGGAAAAGGTGAGGCGGATCAGTTTAGCAATGTCGCCCCTTATGGTGCGGCAAACAGGTATTACAGTACCATTAATTCAAATGAAAGCAATAAAAATAAGTTCTTAATGTACAAGGCACCTGCAAAAGCAGCAGACGGAACAGACCTGCCACACGGTTATAACGTGTTCTACAGGGAATTCTTTTGCTATCTGTATTATTTGAAGTTTGGCAAAATGCTGGATGGCAATAATGCGGAAGACGCGGCGCTGATCGAAGCGGCCATGGGATTTGGCGAGCTTCCTGCGCTTAACGTACTGACGGGAACCGTGACGCTGTCCGGAAAAGCCGCCTACAGTTTTGCGCTTAAGGCCATCCCTTCAGGATATAATTGCAAAGAGAGTGACATTGCTTATCAGTGGCAAAGGGACGGCGTTGACTTAAGCGGTGAAACCAATTACTACCATCTCATTGGAGCGGCTGACGTAGGACACAGGTTGCGGTGCGTCGTGACGGACAAGACCGGAGCCTATACCGGAAGCATTGTAAGTGCGGAGACGGACGTGTTCGTAAAGGCGGACGGACCAGTGCCTCCGGCGGGGTTAACGGTGACGCCCTGCACAACGGGATTAAAGAACGGAATCATTCATAACGTTACTGCAAAAATGGAGTATTCTGCAAGTTATGACTTTTCCGAGACGACGGCATGTACGGGAACGGAGATCACGAATCTTGCGCCCGGAACCTATTTCATAAGGGTGGCGGAGACGGAAAAGGTTAAGCCTGGCGGAGCGGTCTACGTTACGGTTCCCGAGCTGGATCCGAACCTGCAGATCGCCAAGAAGGCCTTGCAGCTTCAGGACACCATCGCCATCAACTTCAAGGTGCCAAAGTCAGCAATTTCCGGGAAATATCACGACCCTTACGTTAAGGTGACGCAGAACAATGCGACGGAAACGATCGCGGATTACAAGGAAGAGGGCGATTACCTGGTATTCACCTATCGAGTTGCCCCTCATCAAATGGGCGACGTGGTGACGGCAGTACCTTATGCGTTGAATGCGAACGGAAAGAAGCTTATGGGCGAGACGTTTACGTATTCCGTGGCGGAGTACTGTTACAACATGCTTGCCAAGGAGGATTACGCGGGCGCCCAGTACGCGACGTTTAGAAGACTTCTTGTCGACATCCTTCGCTATGGCGACGCGGCACAGCAGTACGTGGGATACAAAACGACCGAACTGGCAAGCCGCAAGCTGACAAGCGCGCAAAACGCAATGGGAACGGACGTGAGCGCGAACGTGGCGTACAACAGCGTAAAAGATCAGAATTACAGGACGGTGAATCCGTCTGACTCTCAGGCGGTGATTGAAAAGGCGGCACTGTATCTTGAGGCGGCGGTGAACGTCCAGTTTAAGTTTAGCGCGAGCGCTCCCGCGGACCTTCGCGTGGTGATCACGGACAACGCGGAATGCACGAACGTGATTGGCGAGTATCCCGCAAGCGCGCAGCAGATGGACGGAGGACTGTACTACGTCAACGCTGACTGCCTGAACGCGGGACAGATGAGAAAGACGATCTACGCGACGGTAATGAAGGGAGACAAAAAGGTCAGCAATACCTATCGCTACAGCATTGAGTCCTATGCGGCATCCAAGAAGGACGGCGGCGACGGAAAGCTGGAAACGCTGCTTGACGCCATGATGCGCTACGGGGATTCCGCGTCAGATTTCGCAAACAAAAAGTAGGTAGTTGAGACCTATGTCAAGCAGTAAAATAGTGAAGCATTAGCATAAAATACAAACGGAAGGAGGGGAGCGGCTGTGCGCGGAAAGTCAAAGAATGCAATATGGTTTGTTTTTTTTCTGGTACTGGCAGGCGTGCTTCACGTTTTGGAGGATTTCTTCCATAACGTGCCCTCCCCTGACTATTCCGTTGTTACCATGCTTTTTTGTATGGTATTCATGATCTATACGGTTTTGTTGATCTCATGGATTCAGTCCGTTCACAACAGGCTCTTGCCCTCGAAGGCCAGATCCTACATGATTGTGATTGCGATCCTGATGATCCTGTATCTCGCCGAGCGCGCCTTCAAGTACCGCATCGCCAGTGATGCGTCGTCACTCAGGCTGTGCTGGTATTCCTATTATCTCCCAATGACGCTGATACCGACCATGTTTTTGATGGTCTGTATCCGGATCGGAAGGGAGGAAAAGCCTACCAAGTGGGATGAGCGTTTGCTCCTTCTGCCGGCAGGTTTTCTTTCCGGTCTTATCCTGACAAATGACTTGCATCACGTGGTCTTCCGCCCTAAGGAAGGGATCGGAGTGTTTTACGGTCAGGCGGGAACCTATACTTACGGAATTACTTTCTATTTGACGTACGCATGGATGATTCTGACGATTCTTGTCGGAATCGGTTTTTTGATCAGGGCCTGTGGCATGAGGAAAAATAAGAAAAAGCTCCTTTACGTAGCTGGCATTGCCGCAATCTGGTATTTCCTGATCGAACTGCATAAGATTAAGGCATATATCGTGTTTATACCTCCTTATGAATCGCCGGAGATTCACATTTTCTCCATGTTGGCAATCTTTGAGTTTTGCATTCGGGAAGGTCTGATTCCTCACAATGAAAACTATGCCGGGTTCTTTTCAAGTCTTCCCATGCCCGTGATGATCACGGATGCGGAGTTTCGCCCCGTATTCCGGTCGGCAAATGAGATCGCGGTGGACCGGACGTGCTTGGAGGAGGCATTGACTGGTCCGACGTACCCCTTCCCGGATCAAAGGCTCTCAGGAAGGAATATCCGCGGCGGACATGCCTTTTGGATGGAGGATGAGAGCGAAGTCCGGAAAGCGAATGAGAGACTCCTAGAGGCGAATGAATTTCTTGAGAGTGAGAATACCCTGATCGAGTATGAGAATCGCCAGAAGGAGCAGAACGCATATTTTCATTCCCGTCATCACATTTACCATGAGATCGCGGAGAAAATGTATCCCTATCAAAAGCACATTGAGGAATTACTGAATCTGATAAAACCGGGGGAAGAGGATTTCAAGGAGCGGATTGCGGAGGTTTCCGTGCTCAACGCTTACGTAAAGCGCAAAACAAATTTGCTATTGATGGCGTCTGAGAAGGAAGGCATTCCCCTGAAGGAACTTTTGCTTGCCGTTTCCGAGTCTGGCCGTTACCTGTCCTACGCGGGACTGAAAACCTCCGTGGACGAGAGCGGATTCCAAGAGGAGGGAAAGAGCTTTTCGGATGATATGATCATTGCCCTGTACGACAGCTTTGAGGTGCTGGCGGAATGGCTGACCGGCCGTGCGTCCCTTCTCATGGTATCCTTTGACGAAGAGGGGATGAAGCTTGCAGCGGACGTGAAGACAGGGAGCGGAGACGCAGTTACAACGGTGCTTCCCCTGCGGTGCGTCTCACAAGAAGGTATTGTCTATCTGACCATTTTGGCAAAGAAAGGCGGTGATTGAAGTGAATGCTTTGGGAACCGTGAATGCGACGTGGATCAGTAGAAACTTGAATGCGGCACTGGTCAGTTCCAATGTCTGGGACGTCATGCGAACGCCCCTTCGGGAGCCGCTGGTCGCCGGAGCCATGCTTTTGGCACTTTTGCAAGGGTATCTTTGTCTTGCGCATTTGAGGAATCATAATAAGGGCAGGCTTATGATCTTGTCTTTTCTTCATTTTGCCATCCTTCTGGCGCTGTTTTATCTCCTGCTGGATGGCATGTTCCACTTTGAAGAACCTGCGTATCCGCGGACCTGGCCGGCAGTGACGACAATGCTCTGTTCCCTGCCCGTGGCAGCAGTGGCTTGCTTTGAGCTTTTGTCCTTTGGGTACCTTCTTTGGGAATTTTACGTCTCCCGGCGTTTCCGGAAATCACACCTGACGCCGTGGTCCGTCAAGGAGACGCTGGACCTCCTTCCTGCGGGGGTTGCGTTTGCTCAGGAGGATGGGAACGTGGTGTTTTCGAACCTGACGATGAAGGAAATCGCGAATTCCCTGACGGGAAAGATTCTTACGAATCTGGAACCGGTGATGGAGAGTGCAAGAACATGCTCTCTTGGGAAAGAAGAGTTGCAGGAGAGCGACGGGAAGCGGCGGGCGAAGGCCAAAGAACTGCAGGAGAGCGACGGAAAGCGGCGGGCGAAGGCCAAAGAACTGCAGGAGAGCGGCGGGAAGCCGCGGACGAGTGCGGAAACGTTGCAGGTCGCCTTGCCGGACGGCTCGAAGGTTTGGCAACTCATGCCTGGTAAGATCATGGAGAGCGGACAGTCGTATCTTCAGCTGACGGCTACGGACGTCACGGCGCAAGCCCGGATCAATGAGGAATTGCAGGGAAAAAACAAAAAGCTGCGGAAACTGCGAAGGCGTTTGGAAATTTATAACCGTACGGCGGAGCAGATCATTATCTCCCAGGAGCTCCTGAACGCGCGAATGCAGGTGCACAATGAGACGGGGCACGTCCTTCTGGCCAGCAGGCATTACATGGATCATCCCAGTGCCATCGACGAGGAAGCGCTGCTTCAAACCTTGAAGCTCACAAACGCGCATCTGCTAAAGGAGTACGAAGAGGATGACACGGAGCGCGACGCACTTTCCGAAGCGATCGAAATGGCCGGAGAGATTGACGTGACGGTCAGACTGACGGGGATGATCCCGGAGGACGGAGCACCCAGGAGTATTCTTGCGGCGGCCGTCAGCGAATGTGCGACGAACACAAAGAAGCACGCCGACGGTGACCTCCTTGTGGTGAATGCGGAAGAAACGGAGGGACGATGGACCTTCCGTCTCTCGGGGAACGGAGAACCGGCAGAAAAGCCAGTGTCGGAATCCGGCGGCCTGTCCTCACTCCGGACGCTTGTCGAGAACGCGAACGGCAGCATGGAAGTGGCAACTTTGCCTTCCTTTACCTTGATCATCAAGATCTGAGCGCGGCGTCGTCCTTTACGGCATTGGCAAAAAAACAAATTGGAAAAGATAAAAAATGGTTCTTGCGGGTGATGAAAGTCACCCGCAATTTTTTTATAATGGGTACGGTGGGGAGAATAGAAATCATATAGGAGGTAACGGCGTGAGAGGGAGTAGTGATAAGGTTTTCGTTAGGACGATGGGCTTTCTGGTCATTTTGATCCTGGCAGTCTGTTTGATGAAAGAGACGGTAAAGGCGGACAGATTTAAGTGCAGCATTTGTGACCAATGGAAGGAAGACGGGACGGATCATTGTTTGTGGTGCAATGGCTGTGAGGATTGCGTCACGATCTGCGACCGTTGCGATGAATGGTGCATTAATTGTCACGCGGAAAATCCCGGAATAGAAGAAAATGCCCCCTGTCCTGACTGCGGCAGATGTAAGGAGGGCGTGTATTATTGCCATGAATGTGGAAGGTGCGCAGAGTGTGCGGAGATATGCAATATCTGTAATGAGGTCTGCAAGGAATGCGGCGAGCTAGTCATGGGTGACCCGGCGGACGAGAAAGCACCTTGTCCTGACTGCGGGGAGTGTAAAGCCGATGGGCGTGCTTACTGCAGTGAATGCGGCTACTGCGAGAATTGCGTGACGTTGTGTCCCGTATGCGGTTTTTGTGAGGAATGCGCGGGGGGGATTGGTCTGCATTGCCCGGAATGTGGAAATTGTTATGAGGACGTGCCCCGCTGCGTGGATGGTGGAGACCATTGCGTTGAATGCTGTGAGACGTGCCCGGAATGCGGAAAATGCCTGATCGAAGCGGGACAGGATGCCTGCCCGTACTGTGATCTTTGCGAGGATTGCTGCGAGGAGAATCAGTGCAGACTTTGTGGAATCTGCGAAATGGATCCGGCATATGAGGAACACTTTTGTGCGGACTGTGGAAGGTGTTTTGGAGAAGTGGAACAGTGCGACGGTTGCATGCTTGCAGGCGAGCTTCGCTGTGAAGAGTGCTGTGAGGCGCTTGCAAAGCTCGATGGATGTAATTGTTCTTCCCCGATCTGCGTGAATGACGAATATTTTTATGAACACATGTCGTCGGTACACGGCGTTACGTTTGAGGGTCATTCGGCAACGGCAAGCAGCGCATGGTCTCTGGATGATACGTACCATTGGCATGACTGCCGCATTTGTGAAGACAGTAATCACGTTACGGATAAGGCGAAGCATTCTTACAATGAGTATGGGGTTTGCACTGTTTGTGGTTACAGCGCGGATGCCGCCATCGTGATCACGTCTCAGCCTAAGGACCGCCGTGCCAAGGTGCATTACATAGGATGGTGCAGCACTAGTTCCTTAGAGACCGTGCCCCCTGAAGAGAATACGGTGAGCTTTGCTGTTACGGCATATGGGAAAAATGCAAAGAAGGATCTGCACTATCAATGGTATTGCAAGCATGCCGGAATAAATCCGATCCCGGTACGGGAGGGATCGGGATTGTACTCGGGTGGCTTTTGCCGCGGGGCACAGTCCCCCGTCCTGACCATCAACGTGGAAACAGACGCCTGTTACCTTACGGATGACGGAAATCCTTACGTATACTATTGCGTGATCACGGATGACGAAGGAAATACCGTGACCAGCGACGGCGCGAAACTATTGGCTAAGCATGACTATCTCCTTTGGTTTGAGGAGAATCTGAAAAATGAAAAGGGTCACGTTTTGAGCTGTGTTGGAGACGGATGCCCCAGCGTAAGCAGGCTTTTGCCTCATGAATATGGGGAATACAAATGGGTACTAAAGGCAGACGGGACGCAGGATTACGCATACCGCGAGTGCGCGGTTTGCGGCTACAGGGATATCTTTGAAGCTCATGAGCATCAATATGACATGTCGGCCTTGCTCGAAGCAATTTACAATGATGAAGTGACAAGAGTTAAGGAAGATACGGTAAATAACATATATATTTACGAGTATGAGCCTGACGGGCATTGCGTTCGCGGAGAGTTTACGCCAACCTATCATTCCATCACCTGCAGCGTGGCGGGTTGCCATTTTACGTTGAAGGAAAAGCATGACTGGTCGAACTGGTCCGTTGTAAATATGTGTTCTCAGAAAGCACCGGGAGCAATCTATCGCACCTGTTCCGTATGCGAAATGCAGGAGACGTGGAACAAGACGGGATATTGGTGGCATACGCATCCCATTAACGTCAGGAACGGACACGTGAAGGAGATGGACAGTGCGCTCCTGGAAGACGAATTGTTCCTGAGTCGTGGCATCAACGCATTTCTGTTAAAAGCAGAAAAGCAGGAAGAATATGACATTGCGACGGAGGGAAGCGCCGTCTTGATCCTTGCAAGCCCAGTGGAGGGGAAGAAGGTTGTGGGCGTCAACGTATCCATAGACCTTAAAATAAAAGGATATGACGACGTATACACACAGTCCCTGGAGGTGAAGGAACTGAGGGATGGATATGCCTATGCCTTTACCGTGCCTATTTCAGATGACACGTATGATTATCAGGCAAATTACGTAGAAGTTGAATTTGTTTATGAGAATTGCACCCATTCCAAGAAAAAGACGAAGAATGCAGTCAGCGCAACCTGCACGGGGATCGGTTACAGCGGAGACAAGGTGTGCGCGTTCTGCGAGCATCTGATCGAAAAGGGACGGTATCTTGAGCCCACCGGACATGCAGAAGGCGTTCCTGCGACGGAAAACGTATATGCCATGAATGCAAAGGGTGAGGTTGCCACGGACAGGGACGGATATAAATTATATGCGATCCATATGGCGGAAACCTTTACCTGTGAGGACTATGAACATCGCGGAAGCTACACGGGGGACGTGATCTGTCCAAAGTGTAACGAGGTATTGATAAAGGGAAAGTACGTTGAAAAAGAGCATTCTTATAAGTTGGTCAATGATTTTGATGAGGCAACAAAGGCGGCGCTAATATGGAATGGACTGCGTGAGTACGTAGCTCCTCATGACGGTCAGGATGGTTATTCCGGAGATTATAATTGCATTGTTTGCGATAAGGTTAAATGGGGCCACGCCATTAAAAGCCAGCAGTTTGCAGCGGAATTGGAGATCGCAAAGAAATCCTTAACGCTCTACGATACCATAACCATTGATTTTAAGATTGAGAAGGATGCAATCGAAGGAAAGTATGCGAATCCGTATCTTGTGGTAACGCAAAAAGGCGTGGCAAGCAAGCTGTCTAACCATGAGATCAGTCCGGACGGCAAGTATTACGTCTTCCGCGTCAGGGTGGCGCCGCAGGAACTGGGGGACGTGATCACGGCATTGCCCCATGCGTTTAACAAATACGGAGAGGACGTGAAAGGTACGTCCGTAGATTATTCCGTGGCAGAGTATTGTAAAAACATGTTAAGCAACCCTAAGTATCAGGACGAAAGCTGGGCAACCTTTAGAAGGCTTCTCGTGGACATCCTGCTTTACGGTGATGCGGCGCAGCTCTACGCAGAATACAAGACGGACCAGCTTGTCAGCGCTTTTCTCACGGATGCGCAAAGGAGCATGGGAACTGACGTAAACATTCCCATGACGTATCATTCCGTGAAGGAAAAGGAATTTGCCACAGTGGATGAGGCGGACCGGCTGGCTACCATGGAGGCGTCGGCTCTTTATCTGGAGGCGGCGGTTAACGTTCAGTTTAAGTATACGGCCAATGATCTTTCAGGCCTCCGCATGGTGATCACGGAGGGCGAGAACGGAGCGAACGTAATGGAAGAACTTGAGGTAAACGCAAGTCTGATCGATGACAAGGGGCGTTATTACGTTACGTTTGGAGGCTTGAATGCAGGGCAGATGAGAAAGACGGTCTATGCGACAATGATGAAGGGAGATCAAAGGGTCAGCAACACTTACCGTTACAGCATCGAATCCTACGTGGCGGCCATGAAGGGGAAGGGCGTTCCAAACCTGGACAATCTGCTTGACGCCATGATGCGCTACGGTGATTCCGCTGCCGCATACGTTTCGAGAAATTAAATCTTACCGGGGGAAGGGAAAGAAAAGATGAAAAGATTAACCGCAAAGATTTTGGGCTTTCTGGCAATGCTTTGCCTTGCGGTCGCCATATTGCCGCAGACGGCCGCAAGAGTGTTGGCGGACAGCGCGACGCAGATCAACGTGTACGACGAAAATGGAGAGCTTTTGGGAAAGCTTGACTCGAAAACAAAATACGTAAAGTATGGTCAACTGGTGAAAGACGCCGAGTTTGGTTTGGACGGCTGCACGGCATATTTTGACGCCGGAACGGGGACCCTGTGGCTTGTGGATTATTACGGCGGTCCCATTGAGGTGCCGGATGATTCCGGGCATGCTACGCTCCATGACCTGACCATTGTGCTGGAGGGGTCGAGCGTGATTAAGAACAATGGAAAGAATGACAACGTATCCTTTGGCATTAAATGTGATCCCGGCGTTCTTACCATCGATTCCACGGCGTATGGCAGTCTTGCCGTCAAAGTGACCGGGCAGACGGATGGAGTTAACAAGGTAAGTACGTACGGCATAGAGTCGGAAAAATCAGAACGCGCAAATGGCGGATTTACGCTAAAAGGCAACGCAGATCTAACGATTAGCGTAACGAACGAATCCAGTAACAGAAAGAGCAACGTTTACGGAGTATTTTCGGATGGCGTCCTTCAGATCATTGATTCCGCGTCCATTCACGTGAAGGCGGAAACGGAGGGAAGCTACAACCAGGTCATTGGACTTTGTTCGGACTGTCTTAGTAACGTAAAGAAAGGTTTGATCATTAATACTTCGGGGGACGTTGACGTTGATCTTCGCAGCGTTACTAATGCAACCTCGGCAACTCCGGTTCAGTGGTACGGGGGATTCGTAAAAGAAAACTCGTTGGAGCTAAAGCGGGTTAATACCATGATTTTGATTTGCCAGTCTTACGATGACGTAAAGCCGGAATTTGAGTATGACGATAAGAAGATTTGTAAATGGACGGTAAAGGACGGCCCCAGGGTCTACACGATTTACAGACATGCGGATTTCCCTAAGACGGACTTGGATCTTTGGGGGCATTACAGAACGGCCGTGACGGAGATCAACGCGGAAGTCTCCAAGAATAAATACTACGCGCACGACGAGGTTGGTTGGCCTGATTTTACCGTGGCGCAGGACGCTCTTTTTGAAATTGACGATAAAAACGTGAAGTGGGAGCGCAAGGAAGGGGACGAATGGATCAGCGTAGAAATGTGTGAAAGATTCAAAAGGGGAACGTATCGCTACACCGTTCCGATGCGCGTCAAGAATTACTTTGATTATCGTTTCCCGTTTTTTTATGAAACGCCTGACCGCCCCGCCGTTATTATCAGCGGCGAAAAATTCCAGGTGCTTGACGTGAACGTTACGGGATATGATTCCTGGATCACCGTTCGGTCTCCCGAGTACGTCGTAGAAGACAGGCCCGTGTCAAACGTTTATATTCAGGGCAAGCTTCCCGTTCCGGAAGCGGGAGAGCCGCTTCCGGCAACAAGTGAGATCAAACCTTTGGGCTCGGAGTATGAGATTTTGGATGCTTACTGGATCCGGTGGAGCGACCAGTCCTTTCACAGGGATGAGGGCGACGTGGTGGCTCCTAATGAGAGATATACCCTGGAGGTGATATTTATTCCCAAGGAGGGCTACGTATTTACTGAAACGGAGGAAGGAATCACTTTTTATGACGAAAGCCGTCAAAAGATCTATGCCTTTCCGATGTGGAGATATACGGGGACGAAGAATCTGACCTACTGGGATCATTACGGCGAAGACGTTCCGCTCCTGAGCATCGATTATGACGTCGGCGGTTATAAGATCAAACAAGTGACGATCACCTCCCTGACGCTTCCCTATGAGAATGAGTCCGGAGAAAATGCCAATGGCAGGGTGCTGGCGCTGGATGAGAAGAGATATGAGATCCTGAGCCAGGGCTGGTATACGAAGAAAACAGGGGGCAGTCAGGTCAAAACCTTCGTGAGGGGAGAGACGTATTATTACAGGGTGCATTTACAGGCAAAGAACAATTACGAATTTCCAAGACTAAAGAGTCCGGGAACCTTGTTGGCGGAGGAACTGCCGGCATCCATCAATGGTGATTCCGAGAGAGTCGTCAGACGGTATTGGGAGGCAGACGGTACCGTTTGGATCACCGGCGCGTTTAAGGCCGGGGGCGTGACCATTGATTATTCGGGGGTAGTGGAAATCTGTGATCTGACGACCCCAAGGGTTGGAGAAGTAGTCACGGCTGCAAGCGTACCTGCAGGTGCGAGCTATAAACTTGGAAGTGAATTGTGGATGAAGTATGCGCCAGACGGCACGTATCTGGGCGCCAGTGAGCCTGGAACGGAATT
This sequence comes from Acetatifactor sp., assembly GCA_024693365.1. Lineage (GTDB taxonomy): Bacteria > Bacillota > Clostridia > Lachnospirales > Lachnospiraceae > Acetatifactor. Next base: position 71,464 of record JAILLF010000037.1, read on the forward strand.
TGAAGCAGGATGCATGTATTATTACCTGGGAATTGTGTTGCCGATTTCTCCCTACGTCTTTGTCAGTGAAGACGGGGACTATTGCGGAACGGTCAAGGTCAACGGAGAGGTTGCAGAGGTCGATGACAGTGAGTATCTGGCCTCCATTTCTGATGATGAAGAAAAGCTATTGGAATACAGGTGCTCTGCGTACCACCATGACTACATGGCGTTTGGCGATGGCCGGATCTTGGTGAGCAGATGGTTTCAGACGAAGGAAACGTATCATGACGACAGGATCCAGATTGCAAAAAAATCCCTGACGTTGTATGACACCATTGCGATAGATTTTAAGGTACCTGCGGCGGTGGCGGAATGGTATGAGGATCCATTCCTTGAGGTGACGCAAAACGGCAAAAAGAGCGTGAACGATTGTTATGACGTCAGCAGTGACGGCGAATATTTGATTTTCAACGTCAGAGTGGCGCCACAGGAGATGGGCGACGTGATCAGGGCAGTGCCATGCGCCTATAACACAGACCGTGACGTTATCGTTGGAGAACCCGTGGAGTACTCTGTCGCCGAATACTGTAAAAACATGTTGGAAAATGAAAAGTATCAAAGCGATGAATGGAATGTATTCCGCAGGCTTTTAGTCGACATTCTGCATTATGGCGACGCTGCGCAGACCTACGTGAACTATAAGACGGACAGCCTTGTCAGCGCTTTCCTTTCGGAGGAACAAAGAAGCATGGGAACGGACGTAACCATTCCCATGGTCTATAACAGCGTTAAGGACAAAGACTATGCAACCGTGAGCGCGTCCGTGGCAAGCATTGACACGGCGGCACTGTATCTTGAGGCAGCCGTCAACGTGCAATTTAAGATCACGGCAAGGAATCCAGCGGGGCTTCGCGCGGTAATGTCGGACAGCGAGAATTTTGCAAAATTCATGGGAACAGCCTCACTTAGCGCGGACTGCGTCGACGAGAACGGTCGATACGTCGTAAGATTTGACGGTCTCAATGCCGGTCAGATGCGGAAAACCATCTATGCCGTGGTAATCCAAGGAAAACGGGCAGTCAGCAATACGTACCGCTACAGCATCGAATCCTACGTGGCGGCCATGAAGGGGAAGGGCGTTCCAAACCTAGACAATTTGCTCGATGCCATGATGCGCTACGGAGATTCCGCAGCAGCCTTCGTGGGAAATAATTAACCCGGAGCACGTGCAAGAAATTAGAAAATGGTTCTTGCGGGTGATGTAAATCACCCGCATTTTGTGTATAATGATGATGGAGGAGGTGGAGAAGTGGGCGAAAAGATCAAGGTGGTAATTGCGGATGATCAGTACGTTGCGCGGGGGTTTTTCGAGATGTACGTGAAGATGTCCTCGGAGTACGAGCTTGCGGCATCCCTTGCCACGGCGGAGCAGGCCGTGAACTACTGCAGGGGAAATCCGGTGGACCTTGTCATCATGGACGTCATGATGAAGCGCGGGCTGGATGGCCTGACGTGCGCGGAGACCATCAAGAATAATGATCCGAAGATCCGAGTCATCCTCGCAACTTCGACTGCAGAGTACCAGTGGATCGAAAAGGCAAAGAAGGCGAAGATCGATAGTTTTTGGTTTAAAGAATATGACGAAAGTTCGCTCTTGGAGGTTATGGATCGCACCATGCACGGCGAATCCGTCTATCCCGGTGAGGCACCGGATCCGGAGTTTGGCGACACGATGAAGTCCAGCCTTACGGAGCGGGAACTGGAAATCCTAAGGGAACTTACGACCAATCGCTCTAACGAGGAAATCGCAGAAAAGTATGGGATCTCACTCAACACGGTCAAACGTCACGTCCAGAACATGCTAAACAAAACAGGATACGTGAACAGGCTGGAACTCGCAGTAAACGCGAAAGCACTGGGCCTTGTGGTACACGAGGATGACAGAACGGAACGAAAGACGTAAAAAACTCTAAAAAAAACTTTACAAACCTTAAAAGCTATACTATAATGTAAACAGTTGTAATGATGCTTTCTATGAGTAAGGAGGTTCTATTGTGAACAGAGAGGCATTTGAAGAAATTGCAGTAGAAGTTATCCGGTTTGATGCTGAGGATATTATTACCACTAGCGGTATTCAACTTCCGGATGATGATTGATGATTGATGATTGATGATTGATGAAAGATAGATTCATCGCCTAAAAATTTGCAATTGTGGCTCGGGGAACAGCGTCCGCGGGCCTTTTTGCGTTGGGGAAACATGGGGAAACCGATCAAAAAAACTTTTCAGCACATGCTTTTGTTTTTGGCGCTTCTCTTTTTGGGAGGTCTTTTTGACGTGGTGAGCAGGAACACCCCCATGCAAACTTTAACGTCCATCTATTATATCAGTCTTTCCGTCGCATACGCGGGAAGGCTGTCCAATCGAATTGCTGACGGTAGGATGCGCAGACTGCTCACGGCGGTGGCGTGGATGATCGTCATCTTTTTTTTGTTGCGATGTCTGAAGTATTATGCGTTTCACGGAAACGATGGGGCGGTGAGAACGTTATGGTACCTCTATTATTTTCCCGTGCTCTTTTTGCCGACCATATCCTTCTGGGCGGCTCTGGCCTTGGACGCAGACGGGAAAAAAGTTTTTGAGAGGTTGCGCGCCTTTACGGGGATTATTTCCGGAGGACTTTTGGGATGCGTGCTGACCAATGATCTGCATCAAATGGTATTTCGTTTTTCTCCGGGACTTCAAAACTGGGATTCAGATTACCAATATGGTTTTATCTATTATGCGGTGGCGGCGTGGACAATCCTTATGTTTACGGGTTCCGTGATCGTATTGACTAAGGAATGCCGCATATCTCTTGGAAAGAGCATGTTCTGGGTGCCGCTGATCCCCATTGGTCTGGGGTTTCTATATTCTCTTCTCTACGTTCTCGGGGTGCCGCCAAGATGGAACGGGATCAATGTCATTGAGTTTCCTGAAGTCGCCTGCTTCGTTGTTGCGTGTTATTGGGAAGGCTGTATTTGCATTGGTCTGATCCCATCCAATGAGGGCTATGACGAGCTGTTCAAAAACAGTGACCTGGCCGTACAGATCACGGACGTGGACGGAAACGTCAAGTTTACCTCGGCGACGGCAGTCAGGCTTACCGAAGAACAAATGAATGCACGTGAGGCCTTGCAGTTAAATGAAAATACGGTGCTCCGTCGTGCGCCGATCCGGGGAGGCTTCGTCTTTTGGCAGAGCGACGTCTCCAGGTTAAACGCGCTAAATGAGGAATTAAAGGAATTGGAAGAGCAGCTGTCGGAGGAAACGGAATTGATCCGGCTGAAAAATGAGGATCAGATCAAAAGGGCCGCCATAGATGAAAAGAACCGCGTCTATGACAAGATTGCGGAAGCGGTACGGACGAGGTCACAGAAAATAGCTGAGCTTGCCCAAAGGGCGGAAGGTCAAATGGCAGAGAATGCAGGCTATCAGGATAGCATGCTCCGGATTTGTTTTTACGGCATTTTTTTAAAAAGATTTGCCAATCTGATGCTCCTGGCGGAGGGACACGAAACATTGCCGGTTGGGGAGCTGAGCCTTGCAACGTCTGAAACGTTGCATGCCCTTTCGGAGCTCGGCGTCAGCGTGTCCAAAAGGGACGAATCAGAAGGCGAGATTGCATCGGACATGGCTCTGAACGTTTATGAGACCATGCAGAGATTATTTGAGTGCATGGGTGAGAACTTGCGCGGCGTCTACGTGCGCCTTACGAAAACGGAGTGTAAGGTGGTATTAGAGGGAGAAAGAATGGATTTCCCTGAGGACGTGACGTCAGCGGTTTCCCTGCAGTGGGAGGATGACGCCTGCTACGTGAGGCTTTCCCTCGTGGAAGGGGGTGGCTGCCGGTGACAAGCGGAAACCAGGGAATTCTTTGGCAGTGGAACGGCATTGGCGCGGTAAGCATTCTGCTGTGCCTGCTTGGCATATGTAATCTTGTGCTTTCCATAAGACAAAAAAAGAAGCTCTTCTTTGGCGTTTCTCTGTGCCTGGTCTGCATCGGCGCGGTGATCCTGAGTTATGCCTACGTGGTGCTGCAGGGATATGGGACGATGACAAGGGCATGGTTGCTTTGGCTGGCGTTCCTGCCGCTGTGGGGGATCGCAGGCTGGGATTCCTACGGAAATCTTCGCTGGAATCAAACCCACGTAACGCCCCTGTCCATTCAGGAAAGCTTTGAAAAGCTGACGGAAGGAATTTGCTACTACCGTGAGGGCGGACAGTGCATTCTTGTAAACGGAAGCATGCAGGAGATTTGCAGAATGCTGACGGGGAGGGCCCTTCGCAACGGAGAAGAGTTTGCCAATGCGGTTTTTGGCAAGGGCGAATCGAAGATCATCACCATGGGAAATGGGCAGATCAAAGGTTTTTCCAAGCGCAGGGTATCCTTTGCAGGGGAGGAAGTATGGGAGATTCTGGCAGCTGACCTGACGGAACTCTATGGGAAAACCAGGCAGCTGCAGGCGGAGAACGAGAGGCTTCGCGACTTTCAAAAGCATTTGACGGAGTATCACGCAGAGCAGAGGGATACCGTTCGCAGGGAGGAGATCCTTGCAGCGAAAATGAGCATCCACGATGAGATGAACCGTCTTCTGCTTTCGACCAGAAATGCCATGGCGCGGGGAGATTTTGAGGAAGGAAAAAAGGTGCTTCTTTCCTGGAAAAATAATGCATTGCTTCTGTGCAGGGAAGCCCAGGGAACGTCGGACGCGGAGGCGCTCAGGGACCTTCACGTCATCGCGGCTTCCATGGGAATTGAGCTGCTAACGGAAGGGGATATCTCCATGACGCAGGAGGCTTTGACGCTCTTTGTGGCGGCGACGAGAGAGGCGATGGTCAATGCTGTAAAGCATGCCGGGGCGCAAAAGCTTTTTGTGACGGTGGGAACGGAGTCGGACGGGACGCGGACGGTCATTTACAAAAATGACGGAGCTCCTCCCGCGGAGCCAGTGAGGGCAGCAGGCGGACTGATCAATCTGCGACAGAGACTGGAAAAGGCAGGCGGAAGCATGGAGATTGCGTCGCAGCCGGAGTTTTGCCTCACGGTGCGGATACCGCAGGCATGACGAACGTGCTTGCGCGGGTGATATGATTTTGGGTAAACGAAAGGCCGGAACGGATTGGATTGCCTGCGCGGGTGAGCAAGAAAGATGGAACGATATTACGTTGTTACGGAGGAAGAAAGATGGCGTACCGGGTACTGATCGTGGAAGATCAGGAGATGCCAAGGCAACTCTTTGAAATTTATATTCAATCGAGCAAAAGATATGAGCTTGCGGGCATGCTGACCAATGCATCTCTGGCGGCAGATCTTTGCAGGGCCGGCGGGATCGACCTAGTGTTGATGGATGTTTGCACGTCCCTTGGAAGCAATGGACTTGATGCGGCGGAGGAGATCAAGACGGAATTTCCGCAGATCAAGGTGATCATCGTGACTTCCATGCCGGAATTTTCTTGGTTGGAAAAGGCGCGGCGGATTGGCGTGGATTCTTTTTGGTACAAGGAGGCGCAGAAGGACACGATCCTGAACGTCTGCGACCGCACCATGGCGGGAGAGCATATCTATCCTGACGAGACACCCTGCGTATCTATCGGAGCAGTGACGAATCATGATTTTACGGACCGAGAGTTGCAGATACTGAAGGAACTGATCACGGGAGACAGCAATGCGGAGATTGGAGCGCGGCTTGGCATTTCTCCCGGGACGATCAAGCGACACGTGGAGAACATGCTAAAAAAGACGGGTTTCCACACAAGAACTGAGCTTGTCGCCGAGGCCGGAAGACTTGGGATCGTGATGCGCTTCTAATGCGTGAGAAGAAGCCGGGCGGTAGCAGGGAGAAAGACTACGGGTGGAAAGGCGGAAAAACAGAAACCGCCCGTAAGAAAAGGAAGTTGGACAAGATGGCAATGTGCCCCCAAAGCGTATGACGCAAGCGCGTTGATTCATGTTCAGGAAAGAAAAAATGTGCCAGTTGGCACATTTTTTTATTTTCAAAAGCTTTGGAATTGCACTTAAAAAGAGGCACGGAATCCAGCGGGAACCCGTGCTTCTTTTTGTGCCTAAACGTGAATCACTCAAACGCAATGTTTCGTCATTTTGTTGCGATTTTGGAAAAAATCTGCTATAATTTTGTAAAAAGTTATGGGAGGAACGTCGATGAAAAGAATAATACGTAAATCCTATTTGTGGGTGCTGACAATTGCTATGACAATTATCCTTACAGGCTTGGAAGCACAGGCCGCGAGGGACAATGATTCAGCTGAAGCTGGGGCGAAGTCTGCCGGGATTGGGGCGAAGTCTGCCGGGGCTGGAGCGAATCTTGCCGGGGCCGGGGCGACGGCCCTTACGAGCATCAGGGAAGGATTTGAGGGTGGAGCCATTCCGGAGGGATGGACGCTGGAGACTGACGATTCCTACTATCAGTGGAGAGTTGGAACCGGCGATTATGAAGACTACATGGGAGCATACGAGGGGAGTTACAATGCGCTGATCACGCATGGATATTATAATGGCAGTAAGGGATGGCTGATCTCGCCAATGCTTGATCTGAGCGACGTGCCCAACATACCCAGTTTAAGCTTTTCTTACATGAACCGCAGATGGGGAAGCAGCGTCGATGAATTTGGCGTGTATTGGCGCGTAAACGGCGGCACGTGGCAGGAGTTGTTTTACGTGACGAAGGTGCACGAAGAATGGACGATGCAGACGGTTTATCTGCCGAATGCAGCAAGGAAGAAGAACGTACAGATCGGTTTTGTGGCCTTCGACAGGTATGGACGCGGCGTGGGCTTGGATGAAGTGGTGCTTTTGGCAAATGAGCAGTATTCCGTTACAATCTCCAATACCCTAACCCATGGTAAGATCACTGCGGATAAGGAATATACTGAAGCTGGAAAGATCGTGACCCTTACAATCGAGCCGGATGGCATCCGGCAGATGGAAGCCTTGAACGTAAGGTGCGGAAACGAACGCATCACGGTGAAGAAAACGAGTGAAACACAGTATGATTTTGTCATGCCGGAAGGCAACGTTACCGTAGACGCAAGGTTTGAGTTGCCTAAGGGCCTTGCATTTTATGAAGATTTTGAAGGAGGTCATATTCCGGATGGCTGGTCTTTGGAGGATTGGGACGGCGACGGACAAACCTGGTACGTTCTGGCTAGCAATCAGACTTTGGATAAGAACGGACACACCTATTATCATTCAGAATCTCAGGCATTAACCTCCGCTTCGTATAACAATGAAGCGCTCTTCCCTAATAACTGGGCCGTTAGTCCTGCCATATCGATTCCGGCCAATGCAAAGCTGTCCTTTTGGATCAAAGCGGATGATCCGGATTATCCAAATGAGAAAATGGCCGTTTACGTTGGGACAACCAACAACGTGAAGGCCATGAAAAAGGTTGGCGGCGATTATACGGCGACGCCAACATACGTACGCTATGAAGTGAATCTTAGCGCATATGCGGGACAAACGGTCTATCTGGGATTCCGTCATTACAACTCAACCGACATGTACCGTCTAAATCTGGATGACGTGGCAATCATGGCTGAGGTGAGTGAAGAGCCCTTGACGGACGAGAATCTGGTGATTGCAAAGAAATCTTTGACATTGTATGACACGATCGCGATCGATTTTAAAGTACCGGTTTCAGCGATGGAAAAATATCACGATCCGTATCTTTTGGTGACCCAAAACAACGAAAAAGGAACGGTCACGGAATATGAGACAGAAGGCGATTTCATGATTTTTACTTATCGCGTGATGCCACAGAGGATGGGGGACGCGGTGACGGTGGTTCCGCATGCGCTGAATGCATATAATGAGGACGTAGCGGGCGTGGCATTCACGTATTCCGTGACGGATTATTGTTATAACATGCTTGGCAAGGAACAATATCAGGGAGACGGGTACGCATCCCTCCGGAGGCTTCTGGTGGACATTCTGCTTTATGGATCGGCGGCGCAGCAGTACGTAAATTACAAGACGGATGCCCTGGCAGGATCACGACTGACGACGGCGCAGCTAGCCATGGGGACGGACGTGAATCAGCCGATGACGTATCAGACTGTAAAACTCAAGGATTTTGCGACCGTGAGCGAAGAGGATGCCATGGCCAGCATCGAAAAGGCGGCACTCTATCTTGAGTCGGCGGTGAACGTACAGTTTAAGTTCACGGCAAGAGACCTTGCAGGGCTGCGGGTGGTGATCACGGACGACGAAGCCTGTACGAACGTTATCGGCGAGTATGCAACAAATAAGGATATGATCGACACGGGCGGCTTGTATTTCGTAACTGTTAATGCTCTAAATGCCGGTCAGATGAGGAAGACGATTTACGCTACGGTAATGCAGGGAAGAAAGAAGGTTAGCAATACCTATCGCTATAGCATAGAGTCGTACGCGAATTCCATGAAGGGCAAGAACGTGACCCTCGACAATCTTCTTGACGCAATGATGCGCTACGGTGATTCCGCGAGAGCCTTTGCTGGCGGAAATTAAGAATGGTTTTTGTAACTGTAAACAAATAAACAAATCATTAACTTATGAGGAAAAGTTAAGGAAGAGGAGGTAGGTAATTGAAAGCAAAAGAAATCAGACGCAAATTGTATGCACTCGCCTTGGTGGCTTGCATGGTATCGATGACCACGACGCCCGCACAGGCAGCAGGAAAAGCCCCGGCAACGCAACCGCAGCCCACCAGATTCACGGCACCGGAGGTTCTGAAGGATGCGGATGGCCACGTTTATGACCTGGGCGGCATGGAAATTATTGTGCGCGATTGGTGGTCTTCAGATTATGAGGATCCGGACTATATCAAATCGGAGTATGAACTGGCAAGAGACGAATATCTTGACTGGATTCAGGAGACCTATAATTTCACGATCAAGCAAGTAGGGATTTCGGAATGGAGCAACGTGCCCCAGGATTTTGTGGATTATGCATCCGCTCCTGCAGATGATAATAATTACGTCTTTGTGCTTCGCAACGACCAGCTTTTGACGAATGCCATGCAGGCAGGCTTGTGCGTGGATTTGAGCAAGCTGAGTTGTCTTGATTTTAGCAGGCAGAAGTTCCAGACGAACCTAACCCATCAGGTTTATACCTTTGGAGATGCCGTTTACGCAATGTATGCCGGGGGCTCAGAGCCCCGTGGAGGTGTCTACTTTAACAAGAGACTCCTTCAGGAAGCAGGCGTGGATCCCGACAGCATTTATGACATGCAACTGAACGGAACCTGGACTTGGGATGCGTTTGAGGAGCTTTGTCAAAAGGTTACGCGGGATACGGACAATGACGGCGTGATCGACGTGTATGCATGCAATAGTAATACTGGCGTCATGATTGAGCAGGCGGTTTATTCCAATGGCGGGAACTTCATTACGAAGGATGCGGATGGAAAGTTTGTAAATGCATTAAAAGAAGACGCGTCCATTGAGGGCTTACGTTTCGCGCAGCACCTTTTGGATGAGCATTGGCAGCAGGAGCCTGATGGCGCTGCGTGGGATTACTACAAGGAGGCTTATCTGAACGGCGAGTACGTGTTCCTCATTGATGAGGCGTACGTAATGAGCGCAAATCTTATGACATGGTATGATGAAAACGACCACGTTGATCCAGAGCATCCCGGCATGAATGATCCCGTTGGCTTTGTTATGTTCCCGAAGGGACCTCAGGCTACGGATTACGTCAATTGCTGGAGTAATAATTTCATGTGCATTCCGTCAAATTATGATGCCCAGCGCGCGTGGAACATTGCCTTTGCGTGGAATCTGTATACGGATGAAGTTCCCGGTTATGAAAATAATGACGAGTGGAAGAAGGGTTACGAAGGGTTTGATGACCGCGCCCTCAATGAGACGCTTGCCATGATGCGAGCAAAGGGAACCGTCAACAGTAACTCTTTGGTAAGTGGTATCAGGTTATACGATGATTTCATTTGGCAGATATTCCCCCATGGGAATAACCTTGATGCCTTGCTCAAAGCTGAAGTCAGGGATTTGGATTATCTCGTAAAAAAGGAGAATGGCGAGCAATTCCCTGAAGTTCTGAAAGATGCCGAAGGAAGGCCTTATGACCTTGGCGGCATGGAGATCATCGTTGCCGATTGGTTTTCTTCTCCAGAACTCCCTGATGACACGATTCAGCAAAAGGCAAGAAAAGAGTATATTGAATGGATTCAGGAGACCTACAATTTCAAGATCGTAAAGCAGGCTGAATACCAGTGGAGTGACGTGGGTGAGAAGGTGCTGGAGTACGTCAACAATGGCGGAGACGACAAGAATTACGTGTTCACCCTTAGACCCGGAGTCGACGTTCTTGATGCCATGAGAGACGGAAAGTTCTATGACCTTTCGACCCTGGATTGTCTTGATTTCTCCGAGGAGAAATATCAGTCGAATCTTGCTCACGAGAAGTACAGCCTTGGAAATGCCGTCTATGGCATGTCTGCTGACGATGGCGTGACAGGAGCCGGCTTATACTTTAACAAGCAAGTGCTTCGCCAAGCCGGAATCGATCCGGATTCGATCTATGACATGCAGGCGAACGGCACTTGGACGTGGGATAAATTCGAAGAACTTTGCCAAAGGCTGACCAGAGACTTGGATAATGACGGCACCATTGACGTGTATGGTTGTGAGGGACATTATGGTGAACTGCTGAAATCTGCCGTGTATTCTAACGGAGGGTCCTTTATCGGTAAGGACGCAGATGGTATATTTACTTACGATATCGAGAATGCCGCAACGGTGGAAGGACTTGAGTTTGCCAAGAAGATCATGGACAACTACTGGGGGCAGGATCCGGAAGGCGCTGCAGGGGATTATTATCTTACTGCATTCAGCGATGGTCGGGTTGCTTTTTGCCCGGAATCCGTAGTTTACTCCACGGGGATCAATCCTTATTTTGAATGGTATAACCGTCCTGGTTTTGTCTCGTTCCCGAAGGGCCCCCGGGCTACGGACTACGTGAATTGCATGGACAATAACTTCGTTGTAATCCCCAGCTGTTATGATGCAGATCGTGCCTGGAGGATTGCTTTCGCATGGGACCTGTTTACGGATGAGACTTATGCCTACGATGAGAGCGAAATCTGGAAAGAATGGTATAAAAATGACTTCGACGAGCGGGCCGTAAACGAAACCTTAGCCATGATGCGGGAGAAGGTAACCATTTCCAACCATAATTTGGTTCCGGGATTTGATCTTGGGAATGATTTTCTTTGGCATATCCCCCTGCACAATCCATCTTACTCCGTATCGGATGCCATTGATGCAAATCACGTAAAGATCGAGAACTCAGTCAGGGAAGCAAACGGAGAGCCCATCGTTATAGAGGACGTGAATTACGGGATCACCAATAAATCTCTGACGCTGTTTGACTACATTGCCGTAACGTTTAAGACGCCGACGTTGCTTTCCGAAACGGGTTATCATGATCCTTATCTGCTTGTAAAGATGAATGGAAAAGAGGCGATCCTCAAACCGGAACAGAAAGATAACATGTTGGTATATTCCCTGAACGTGGCACCCCACATGCTCGGAGACGAGATCATTGTTGAGCCTCATGCCACGGACGCACAGGGACGGGACATTGCCGGTGAGCGCACGAGATATTCCGTAAAGACGTATTGCATGAACATGTTGAACAAGGAGGCCTACGCGGGCAGTGAATTTGCGGATCTGCGAAAGCTTTGCGTGGACATCTTGTTCTACGGCGAGAAGGCGCAGAAGTACGACAACTACAAGACGGATGACCTTGTGACGGCAGATCTTACCTGGGAACAGATCCAGATGGGAACGGACCAGAGCGTACAGATGGTATATAATAGCGTAAAGGACAAGGAGTATGAAACAGTCAGCGCAGCAGACAAGCGCGCTGAGATTGCAGCCGCTGCCCTGTACCTGGAGGGAGCCGTTATCATTCAGTTTAAGTTTACGGCAGAGGATTTAAGCGGATTGCGCGTAGTCGTGACCGACGGAACCAACGTGCTTGATGAGTACGTTCCCGATTCTGCAAAGAAAGATTCTAAGGGACGGTATTACATAGATTGCAATGCCCTGAACGCGTCACAGATGCGCAAGACGGTTTACGCGACGGTGATGAAAGGCGACAAGAAGGTGAGCAACACTTATTGTTACAGCATCGAATCCTACGCGGCAAACATGGTCGGAAAGGGGAATGAATCTCTTGACTATCTCCTTGGAGCGATGATGCGTTACGGTGATTCCGCAGCGGAATTCAAAAGAAATCATTAGTAAAGCATTCTGTCATGGGGGAATGGGAAACCATTCCCCTTTTTTATGGGAACTTAAAAGGGCTTTTTAGTTTACCATTGACGCAAAAATTGCAGTATCGTATATTTGAATTATAAGAATAATTATGGAGGGACAGACAGGCGGCAAATGCATCGCAGGCAGATCATTTTGTTACCGTAAACAAATAATCAGATCATTAGCTTATGAGGAAAAGTTAAGGAAGAGGAGGCAGGTAATTGAAAGCGAAAGAGATCAGACGCAAATTGTATGCAATCGCAATGGCGGCTTGCATGGTATCGTTGACTGCAGCTCCGACGCAGGCTGCCGGGAAAGCCCCGTCAGCGCAGCCGACGCAGCCAACCAGATTTACGGCGCCGGAGATTTTGAAGGACGCGAGTGGTCATGCGTATGACCTTGGCGGCATGGAGATCATTGTGCGCGACTGGTGGACATCAACCTATGAAGACCCGGACGTGGAAAAAACAGAATACGAACTTGCAAGAGACGAATATCTCGACTGGATTCAGGAGACGTATAATTTCACGATTAAGCGCCAGGCGATTTCTGATTGGAGCAGTGCTCCCCAGGACTTTATTGATTATGCTTCTGCCCCGGCAGATGACAAAAACTATGTCTTTGTGCTTCGTGATGATCCAACCATGGTGAAAGCTTTTAAAACGGGCTTATGCGCGGATTTAAGTAAGCTGAGTTGTCTTGACTTTAACGAGTGGAAGTTTCAGACGAATTTAACCCATGAGGTTTACACCTATGGGGATGCAGTTTATGCAATGTATGCCGGTTATTCAGAGCCGCACGCAGGCGTGTATTTTAATAAAAGACTTCTTCAGGAAGCGGGAGTAGATCCCGATAGCATTTATGACATGCAATTGAACGGGACGTGGACCTGGGATGCGTTTGAGCAGCTCTGCAAAACGGTTACGCGGGATACGAACAACGACGGCGTGATCGACGTGTATGCGTGCAATTGCAATAATGGCGTGATGATCGAACAGGCTGTTTATTCCAATGGAGGCAATTTCATTTCGAAGGATGCAAACGGCAAGCTTGTGAATTCACTGAAAGACGAAAAGTCTAAAGAAGGCCTGCGGTTTGCACAGAAACTGTTGGACGAGTATTGGCAGGTGGAGCCGGATGGCGCCGAGTGGGATTACTATAAAGAGGCTTACCTAAATGGTGAGTATGTTTTTCTCATTGACCATGCCTACACAATGGAATATGGGTTAATGCCTCAGTATGATGAGGATACTCACGAACTTGTTTATCCCGGCATGAGTGATCCTGTTGGATTTGTCATGTTCCCCAAGGGACCTCAGGCTACGGATTACGTCAATTGCTGGAGCAATAATTTTTCATGCATTCCGTCAAATTATGATGCGGATCGCGCTTGGAAGATTGCTTTTGCGTGGAACCTGTATACGGATGAGGTCCCAGGGTTCGAGAATAATGAAGTATGGAAAGAGGAGTATAAAAACTTTGACGATCGTGCAATCAACGAGACCCTTGCAATGATGCGCGAAAAGGGAACCGTTACCTGCGTTTCCGAGATTCCAGAATTACTTTTGGGCATGGATCTTACTTGGAACATACAACCTCACGGCAATAACCTTGATAAACTGATTGAAACCAATATCAAAAATTGGGATTATCTCGTAAAGAGAGAGAACGGTGAAGTGCTGTTCCCGGAAGTTAAGAAGGATGCAAGCGGAAAACCTTATAACCTTGGTGGCATGGAGATTGTTGTTGCCGATTGGTGGTCCGAACCGGAAAAACCGGCGGAAACGGTTGCGGAAATAGCCAGACAAGACTACCTCGATTGGATCCAGGAAACCTACAATTTCAAGATTTCCAGGCAAAGAATATGTGAGTGGAGCGATGCAAATGAAACGGCGTTGAATTACGTCAATGCAGGCGGGGACGACAAGAATTACGTATTTACCGTTCATACGGGCGATACCATCTTGGATGAAATGAAAGCCGGAAAGTTTTATGACCTTTCGACGCTGGATTGTCTTGACTTTTCAAAGAAGAAGTTCCAGGAGAGCAACACACACTTGCGCTGGAGTTACGAGGACGAAATTTACGGAATGAATGCGGATCGCATAGACTCCAGAGGTGGCGTACTCTTTAACGTGCAGCTTCTTTGTGACGCGGGAATTAGTCCGAATGAAATCTACGACATGCAGGCGAATGGTACGTGGACCTGGGACAAGTTTGAAGAACTATGTAAAAAAGCGACCAAGGACGTAAATAATGACGGCGTCATAGACGTATACGGTTGTGAAGGTTATCCCACTTCAATAGCGGAAATGGCCGTTTATTCGAACGGAGGAGTTTACGTAGGTAAGGATGAGAATGGCAAGTTTACTTACAACGTAGAAGATGAAGCGACGGTGGAAGCGCTGGAGTTTACCAAAAAGCTTGTGGAAAGTGATTTTTGGAGACCAGATCCGGCAGGCGCTGAGTGGGACGATTATTATGATGCATTTTGCGACAGGAAAATCGCATTTATGCCAGGAGAATATATGTCGGTTTATGCCCCTTATTGGAATTACTTTGGAAAAGGGGATTTGGGGTTTGTGCTGTTCCCGAAGGGACCCAAGGGAGAGAATTACGCGGACTCCGTAAATGACATAGCTCAGGTTATTCCCGGTTGCTATGACGAGGATCGCGCTTGGAAGATTGCCTTCGCATGGGATTTGTTTACGGACGAAACCTATGACTATGATGACAGTGAAGAATGGAAAAAGAAGCTAGAGAATTTGGCAGACGAAAGGACGCTTCAGGAGACGCTCTCCATACCAACGGAGGGAATTGTTTCTTGCGAGAGTTTGATTCCTGGCCTTGAACTTGGTTACGGTATTACTTGGGAAATCAAAAAAGGCGGACCTTCCATTAGCGAGCTGCTCGACGCGAATAACGTTGAATTCAAGAACGCCATCCGGAATGCAAATGGAGATGGCCTCCTCGTTGAGAACACGGATTTGGCCATCACCAATAAAGCTCTGATGCTGTCTGACTGCATCGCTATTACATTTAGAATGCCGGCACCGGTACCTAATGATGAATACCAAGATTATTTTATGGTTGTATATATGAAAGGAATAGGAGATGAAGTCTATCCGGAGCGGAAAGGTGACGAACTGATCTTTACGGTGAACGTGGGACCTCACATGCTCGGGGATGAGATCATCGCCGAGCCTCATGCCCTTGACGCACAGGGACGGGAAGTCGTTGGTCAGCGCATGAGATATTCCGTAAAGCAATATTGCATGAACATTCTCTCCAAGCCTTCTTTCTCAGGCAGTGATTTTGCAGATCTGCGAAAGCTTTGCGTGGACATTCTCGCGTATGGTGACGCTGCGCAGATTTATGCAAAATACAAGACGAATGCACTTGCAAGTGCTGAATTGACGCCGGAACAAAGAAGTCAGGGGACGGATCCTGACAGTGAAGTGGTAATTAAGACCGTAAAGGATAAGATCTATTCTGACGTGCCAGATTCCGTGAGGCTGGCAGAAATCTCGTCGGTTGCGCTGTTCCTCGAAGGGAAGATTAACATTCAGTATAAGATTACGACTAAAAATCTTAACGGACTGCGCTTAGTCGTGACTGACGGAACCAACGTGATTGGCGAATACTATCCGAATCCGAACCATAAGGACGGCAAAGGAAGATATTACGTTAATTTTGACGGACTAAACGCAGGACAGATGAAGAAGACGGTATACGCTACGGTGATGAAGGGGAATGAGAAGGTAAGCAATACCTATCGTTACAGTATTGAATCCTATATTCACTCTATGCTCGGCGCGGGCGTGGAAAACCTGGATCAACTGCTTCGTGCGATACTGAATTACGGCGTTTCCGCGGAAGAGTACGTAAGAAATCATCAGCAATAAATAAAGTATCATTTGGGGAATGGGAAACCATTCCCCATTTTTTGTTTGTAAACTGCCTAGATTGTTGTTGAAGGTTTGCTCCCTTTATGATAATATACTATAGGGTCATTATGAGCTCAAGGAAGGGAAACCATATGAAACTCAAAGACAGCGTGATCGTAAATGAAATAGACGATCAGGTAATGGCAGTCGATGCCGGTAATGGAACAAAGCGTTTTAACGGCCTGATCAAAATGAACCGGTCAGCAGGGTTTGTGGCCGGGTTGTTAAGCCACGAGACAAATCTTGATGAAATTGTCGGGGAAATGACGAAGAAGTATGACGTTACGGCGGAGGTGGCCCGGGAGAATGCCTTGAAGGTGATCGAGGCATTTGAAAGTGCAGGGTTATTGGAATGAATCGCATGACGTATGAAGAATATCTGGAAAAAAATGGCAGTCTTACGTACCGCAACATAGGCACGAGCATGCTCCCGCTGTTGAAACAGGGTCGTGACCTTTTTATTGTTGAGCGGAAAACGCAGGGGCGCTGTAAAAAATATGACGTTGTGTTATATCGCCGTCCGCCTGGACAATACGTGTTGCATCGGATCATACAGGTGAGAGTTGCGGATTACGTGCTGTTAGGTGATAACTGCATCAATAAGGAATATGGCATAAAAGATGAAGACATTCTGGGAGTTATGACGGGATACGTGAGGAAAGGAAAACGCAAGAGCTGCAAATCCATTCCGTATTTGATTTACTCGAGATCCTGGACATGGATGAGTCCCGTGAGGATCTTTTGTAAAAAAATGATGGCGACGATCAGTCACCTTGGAAAACGAAAGTGAGATAGTAATGGGAAAGAGAATTCTTTTTTTGGCTCAGCATTTTGTTACGCTTTATTCTTTTCGCCGTGAACTTATCGAAAAGTTGGTGGCGGAGGGACATGAAGTGTATTTGTCGCTTCCAGAGTCAGAGGATAACGTGTTCTTTGAAAAAATGGGATGTAAAATAGTGTTAACGGATATTGAAAGGCGTGGAGTGAATCCCCTGAATGATCTCAAGTTGATCAAGTTTTATAAGAAAATGATACCTGAGGTTGATCCAGACATAGTCTTTTCCTATACGATCAAACCAAACGTATATGGTGCGATGGTGACCAGTGGAAGGAATAAAAAGCATAAGAAGTATAACCAGATCTGTAACGTGACGGGCACGGGCGGAATGTTCCTGCGCAATAACTTCGTTACTGCAATATGCAAGCTGTTGTACGGCGTTTCCGTCAAAAATTGTTATAAGGTATTTTTCCAAAATACGAGCGACCGGGATGCATTTATCAAGAAAAAGATGGTGAAAGACAACTGGGAAATGATACCTGGATCCGGAGTGAACATTGAACAGTTTTCCTACATGCCGTTGCCGGAAGGAGATGACATTAATTTCATCTTTATCGGGCGCGTCATGAAGTTAAAGGGAATAGATGAGTTCCTTGAGGCGGCAAGATTAACAAAAGAAAAGCATCCCAATGCCCATTTCTATATTGCCGGATTTGTTGAGGAACCGGCATGTGAAAAGAAGATTGCGGCCTATGGTGACGCGGTGGTATTCATCGGATACGTCAAGAACATTGTCGAAGAGATAAAGAAGTGCCATTGTACGATTCTTCCATCCCATGGAGGAGAAGGCGTGCCAAACGTCCTGTTGGAGTCTGCTGCGATGGGACGCATTTGCATAGGCAGTAAGATACCTGGCACGGAAGACGTGATAGATGACGGAGTAACGGGTTATCTTTTTGAAAAAGAAAGCGTTGACAGTCTATTGGCAGCCATTGAAAAAGTACTGGCGTTGACGCCTGAACAAAGAAAAGAAATGGGTATGGCTGGGCGGACCAAAGTTGAAACCACTTTCAACCGGGAGATCGTAGTCCGGAAATACGTTGATGAGGTAATGAAAGCATGAACGGATACAAGAAAGTCATTAAGTCTGGAAAAATGCGAATGGCCATTTTGAACATGCTTCGTTTTTTGCCGGATTCATTGATGCTTTCGATACAGTACAGGATTAAGCTTGGAAGAAAACTGGACTTAAAGAATCCAAAAAGATATACGGAAAAACTGCAATGGTACAAGATGCATTACAGAAATCCCGTGATGCATCAATGCGTTGATAAGTACTTGGCCCGTGAATACGTTAAGGGTAAAGGGCTGGAAGAGATTCTTGTGAAGTTGATCGGCAAATATGATTCCGTTAACGACATTGACTGGGATAACTTGCCTAATCAATTTGTTATCAAGACCACGCATGGCAGCGGAGGGAACAACGTAGTTATTTGCCCTGACAAAACAAAGCTGGATGTTTCGGCTTTGAAAGGAACGCTGGAAACTTCAAGTCATCCCGTAAAAACCAATACGGCGGGGAGAGAGTGGGCTTATTACGGCTTGCATCCTGGCATAATTGTCGAAGAACTTTTGGTCAACAGCGAGAATCCGAAGGCGGGCATCAATGATTACAAGATTTTTTGCTACAACGGAGTTGCGAAGTATGTCGTGCTAGACGCTGACCGTTATATAGGCCATAAGCGCAACATTTATGACAGGGAATGGAATGATTTACGTATTTTAAGCGATTGCCCGGCCGTGGACAGGGAGATCCCAAAGCCGCAAAATCTGGATGAACTGTTGGAAGTGGCGGAAAAACTGTCGGAAGGATTTCCGTACGTACGCATAGATCTTTATGACGTGGACAGTAAGATTTATTTTGGAGAATTGACTTTTTATCCTTGGAGCGGATACGTTCAATTTGAGCCGGATGAATGGGATACAATCTTCGGCGAAGACTTTAATTTGATTCGATGGGGGAAATAGCCATAATGAAAACGCCGAAGGTAACAATACTAATGTCTACTTTTAATGGCGAGAAATACTTAAAAGAGCAGGTAGACGGCATTGAGAATCAAAGTGGCGTTGAGGTGGTCTTGAAGATCCGGGACGATGGCTCGACTGACGGAACGACGGAGATCATTAAAGAGTTAAAGGAACGGTATGGCAACATAGAACTTACCCAAGGCGAAAACATTGGTTACGCAAATAGTTTTATGTCCCTTATGTTAGAAGAAGACGACGACAGTGATTATTATGCGTTCGCCGATCAAGACGACATATGGGATTCGCTCAAGATGCAGCGAGCCATAACGGTGCTTGCGGAGCGGGATTACTACTTATATGCCAGTTCGCTTACCATCGTGGATGAGAATGATCAAGTGGTAGGCGAGAAGAAATTTGAAAATTTTAAGCCAACCGTTGGAAGCGTTTTGTCGAGAAACCGATTGGCAGGGTGCACCATGGTTTTTGGAAAGGCCCTCTATGAGGATTTTCGTTCGCAGCTTGGCAATGTCATAAAGAGCAATTCCTTTGGCTTCGGGCATGACGGGTGGCTAATGCTGTATTGTCTGTTGAATCGCGGAGAAATCATCGTTGATGATGAATCTCACATTCATTACAGGAGGCACTCAAGTACGATCACCAGCTCTCACGGCGGATGGAAAAAAAGAATCCAGAATGAACTCAGGATCTTTAATAACAAAGAAAACCGCAGAGTGCGGCTGGCCCAAATCCTGCTGGACCATTACAAAGAATCGTACAGTGATGATTGCCTTAGGGTCTTGAAAGAGATCGTGGGATATAAGGAAAATTTCAGGTATCGCATGAAACTACTTTTTGGCAAGGACGTAAAATGTGGGATACCGGTTGTAGACTTTAAGAATTCTCTAGCCATCCTATTTCGAAAGTATTGAGGTCGCTCACATGATTATTGCCGGAATCGTATGCTATCATCCGCAGACAAGTCTTCTTAAAAAAAGCCTGGATTCAATCGCAGGAAACGTTTCCAGCATCGTTGTCATTGATAACGGATCAGATAACGTGGAGGAAATTTCGGATTGCTGCCAGTCCTATCCGAACGTGAAACTGATCAAGAATGAGAAGAATGAAGGAATTGCGAAAGCATTGAACCAGATTTTTCAGCATGCGGATGAAATGGGAGGCGACTATGTCTTATGCCTGGATCAGGACAGCATTATGCCTGAGGGAATGGTACAGACCTATAAAAAGGTACTGCGTGACTACTCCGACAAAGAACGGATTGGAATACTGTGTCCGCGGATTCACGATCGCGCGACTAACAGAACGTGGCCAGCCGTTCCAGACGGCGCGGAGGTTAGTAAGACGGAACGATGCATTACCAGCGGATCATTGAATTCTCTTCCGGCATGGAAAGAAGTGGGCGGATTTGACGAATACCTTTTTATCGACGAAGTGGACCATGATTATTCCTTCCGGATTATCCAGAATGGATACGCAATTCTTTTGTGCACGGACGTTGTTATAGATCATCAGATAGGGAATACGGTGATTAGGCATTTGTTTGGAAAAACTATTTACGTGCGCAATCATAATGCGTTTCGGAAGTATTACATGGTGCGCAACATGATTTACGTGGGGAAAAAGCATTATGGAAGAGTCAGGGTCAGAGACGTGGGACACGCCGTGCTGTTTACCCTGAAAACCATTATTTATGAGTCAGATAAAAGAAATAAGCTGAAAGCATGTTTCAAGGGCATGGCAGATGGATGCAAACATAATCATGGAGAGAATATAAAGGTATAAATATGGAACGGCTGTTAATACTGCTTTTATTGCTTCTGTTTTTTATGATATATAAGTTAGACGGAAAACGTATAACGACGCCGGCTTGCCTGTCCGTTTTGGCTTTCATGATTTCCGCGTTGGTTTTTGCCATTAATGCGGAAAAGTGGGAAACCGAGATACGGATTGAAACGGTATGGCTGATCTTTACCGCACTTCTTGTCTTCTGGATTGGTTCTAAGGCTAAATTCAAAATTAAATTCGCTGGTTCAAAGCGGGATGAAAACTTGCAGGACAACGTTTATTATGACGTGAAGCCTATCATTATCATCGCCTTATTCCTTGCGGGAATGGTGGTTGATTTCGTTATCTACAGAAGGGCAATGCAGATCATCTCTAACTACGCGGCAGGAAAATTTGCACTTTACACCCTTAGAAATGCCCTTGCAAAAGATGCGAGCTGGGGTACGATAATCTCCATTTTGAGGGAAGGCTATTATGCCGTTGGATACAGTTGTCTGTTTGTGTACTGCGTAAACATTTCATACGCCCCCAAAACGTCCTGGAAAAAGTGGCTTTACGTTCTGCTGCCCGTCATACCGATGCTGATTGCCATGTTTATGTCTACGGGACGCACGGGCTTTATCAGGGTCACTTGCGTGTTGTTTATTTCTTTGATCACGCTTATCAATTATTCCAAGAGAGTCAAAATAGGCAAGCTTGCCAGAAATGGAATCCTGGTATTTGCCGCGTTGCTTTACGTCTTTTTTCAATTGGGTAAGGCAACTGGAAAGAGCCAGATCTTTAGTGCTTTTGATACCTTATCCATCTATGTTGGTTCTTCCATAGGCGCACTGGACGGTTACCTAAAGAATCCCGTCAGCTTTTCAAATTCGTTTGCGGGAGAAACTCTCTATGGCTTAAGAAAAATAGCGCGGATTTTCAATGAAAGGATCGTGGCAACACCCATTCCGCTTCCTTTCCATTACGTGGTGCATGGATACAATACAAACGTTTACACGGCCTTGCGCAGATATATCAATGACTTTGGCATTGTCGGGATGTATGGGATCATGGCCATGAAGGGAATGATTTTTGGCCACTGGGAGCAGTCCCTTCGTGAGAAGAAGAACCGAGGCCTTTCTTTACTGCTGTATGCCTATTTTATGTATGACATTGTCATGCAATCCATTGAAGAGAATTTTCTACGTGAACTGTTTACGGTTGCGCAGATTTTTATTATGATCGTTTTTTTCCTGTTGTATTACTACGTGCTCATGCCGTCAAGGACGTACGGGCCGGCAGAAAAAGAAGAGTTGAGGAATTGACATGCAAAAAAGTTTTGCAAAAAATATGGCATACAACGTCACGTACAAAATGCTTAACGTGCTATTCCCGCTTATTTCCATGGCCATCGTTTCCAGGGCTCTGCTTCCGCCGGGAGTCGGAAAGGTTACTTCGGCACAAAACATTGTCATGTATTTCACTTTTTTGGCACCGCTGGGACTTGCGTCTTATGGTACCAGGGAAGTAGCCAAGGTTCACGGCAAGGAATTGAATAAGCTGTTTAGTGAGCTTTTCGTCATAAACACGATATCAACTTTTCTGTGCGTTGCGGTGTATTACTTGATGGTTTTGGGTGTGCCGCGGTTTACGGCGGAGAGGAATCTGTATTTTATTTCCGGATTCGCGATTGTGCTGAATTTTTTCAATGTCGATTGGTTCTTTCAGGGGAAGGAAGAGTTTCGCTACATTGCCGTCCGAAGTATTTTGGTCAAGGCACTTATGCTCGTTGGCATTCTTTTTTTTGTCCATGAGACTGCTGACTATCAAAAATATGCGTTCATACACGTGATGGCAATCGGAGGCAACTATTTATTTAACGTTGCTTACGTTTGGAAGAGCGAGGTCAGATTCACGATCCGGAACCTGGAGCTAAAAAAGCATTTTTCCGCACTCGCGGTCTTGTTGGCGACGAACGTTGCGGTAGAGTTGTATTCCCTGATCGACGTCACCATGTTGGGCTTTACGTGTTCGGATGAGGTGGTGGCGTATTATTCCAATGCCATGCGTCTGGTTAAGGTAGCGATTTTTGTGATTGCCGCAATTGGCGGAGTAACGTTGCCGAGAATCATGAAGTTACTTTCTGAAAAAAGGCAGGATGAGATTGACCGGCTGGTATCCGGCGTTGTCATGCTTATGCTGGCACTGGCGCTGCCTTGTTGCGCAGGAATGGCATGCTTGGCAGACAAGATTGTATTTGTTCTCTTCGGGAAAGACTTCGCGGAGTCCATCCCCGTAGTGATCATATTATCCGGACTCTTTTTGTTTCTGACGTTTAGTAATTTCCTTGGCACGCAGGTACTTGTTGCCTATGGAAAGGAAAGCGAAGCCCTGGTCGCCACGATTATAGGCGCAGTTGTGAACATATCGCTTAACGTGTTTTTGATTAAGGCATATCAGCATAAAGGCGCGGCGATCGCCTCCGTGATCAGCGAATGCATTGTCTTGGTGATCATGTATCTTTTCGCAAGGAAGCATTTTAAATTGAAATTGGATGCGAGGCTTATTATTTCGGCAATTATCGGCTGCCTGCTCATGGCTGCCGTCGTATGGACGGTTAAGGGTATTTGGGAAAACATGTTTGTGTCGCTTGCCGTTGGCATAGTCGCGGGAGTGCTTTCGTATGGGCTTTTTGTTTTTTCCATCAACAGGCATTTCTTCAAAACTATGTTCAAGCTGTTTGTGAAATAGAAAGAGGGAAGAAACCATGGAATTATATCAGGAGCAGTTGCTTTCGCTGCTGGGAAAAGCTTTGTTTGGACGGGAATCCGAAGCGGTCTTGACGGATGAGATTTTGCAAGAAGCAAGATTACAAACCGTTAGTTCCCTGATTTCAAAAGATGAATATGCGGTTATGGCAAATAACATGCTGGTGGATGCGGCACATGCGGCGCTTACGGAAACACTGAAGGGGATTCCTTTTGTTACCATAAAGGGATATGCATCTGCATCTTATTATCCTGACCCTCTCTTGAGGCAGATGGGTGACGTTGATTTTTACGTTGAAGCTCCGTGGGCTGAGGAGGCAGAGAGATTGTTGCTCGGCGCAGGCTTTAAGCCTACGAGGCAAGAACACGAAAGACATAACGCGTACGTGAAAAATAAGATCACGTATGAATTGCACACAGTGCTAAAGGGAATGCCCAACGAGGAAGACGGTATACCGGCGGAATCTCAAGTGGTAGAGACGAGCATTAGGGATTATTTTTCTGACGTCATAGATTCGGCGAAGCGGGTGAGAGTGAAACAGGGGGAAATAATTATTCCCAATGAATTCCATCACGGACTGATCATGCTTTTGCACGTGGCTGCGCATCTTATGAATGACGGCGGAATCGGTTTGAGGCATCTGTGTGATTGGGCGACATACGTCGATAAGGTAGACGTAAGTCTTTACCGGGAACGACTAAAGAAAGTTGGCTTGTGGACGTTCGCTTGCCAGCTGACGGCAACCTGCATAAAATACTTGGGATTAAGAAAGATGAATTGGGTTGAACCCTGTGACGGTAAGCTCCTCGATGAACTGATCGAAGACGTTATGAAAGGGGGAAATTTTGGCAGGAAAGAAGACAACAGAAGCGGCATTAGCCACCTTACGGAAGACGATAACGTACTTCGTGCCTTGGCAAAAATGACGCAGCGAAGATTCCCGGTTGTGAAGAGAATTCCCCTGTTATTACCGGGAGCAATGGCATGGTGGGCAATTAGGCATTGTTTGTTGCAATTGTTTGGAAAAAGGCAGGGCATTCATGTTTCGGACGTAAAAAAACGCAAGGATTTCTGTAAGCAATTCAAGCTGTTTGTATTAGAATAGATCAATTTTTCGTTTCAATACATCATGTTCAGGATTCCTAAAATGAGTTATTCTTAATACAGGTAAAAGGTTTTACTGGACTTACCTGTTTGCTTGAGGATAGATTAGGAAATGGGAGGAATTGCGAACGTGAAGGCGTTAAATTACACGAGACTTCCGCTGGAAGACGCAGTATACGCAAATCGTCTTGCATACAGCATGCATCTTGCCTTGCAGGATGCAGATGGTTCTTGGCGTGCCCTGAACCACAATTCCGGCGTGCTTTTTGTGAAGGCGACGGAAAATAAGGATGGATCATTAAATCCAAAGAGTTTAAAGAACCCCTGGCTGTTTTCCTTAAAGGAAGGCGGCTATGGGGTTTTTGCGGTTCGGACGCTGGCTAACGGGGAAGAAGACACGGAGGATCTGGGCACGGCGGTTTTCTGGATCAGCAAGGATCTGGTTAGATATGAGGAGTGTGGTCTGGTGAAGCTGGCGGATGGCCCGCTCAAGGAGGTGCGATGCCGGTACGAGGAAGCGGCATCTGGCGAGAAGGCTGATGGGGTAAGCAGTCTGGCACAAAGCACGAACGGCTGTTATCATTTGTGCTGGAAACAGTCGAATGGTTTGTGGCATGAGGCAAGGCTTGCATCGATCCATGATTTTAACGTAGGTGATTTCCGAAAGGGAATTCCGGGAATCGCCATTGGGGCAGAACCCGCACTGAGCCGTGGCAACATCCGGGATTGCTGCGGCGGAGTTGGTGCGGCAGCTGCCGATAAGGTGAACGCTACGGAGGTCCCTGGAATACAGGGCGCCGTGATCGGTAACGTGATCGAGATTCCAGATGAACTGGGCGAATACTTGAAGAAAAAGCTGATGCCTGCAATGCAGGTGGGCGTGATGGCACCGAGGGAAATCCGCATGGGGGCTTCGGACGTGCAAGAGTTTTTGAAGAAGCGGGGTCTGGCGGACGTCGACGAGACTGCCAAGGCAAAGGCACTTCTTGGCAGCGTGACGGTGGATGCCCTTTACAGCGACGGGGCGCAGGTTCCAAAGCACGTGGAGTGGGATGCGGAAAGCCTTTCGGACGTAAAGGTGTCGGAGGCGGGCATTTATCCGCTGAAGGGCAAGCTCACGCAGCCGCATTTTGAATTCCCGATCTGCACGGACCGCGCAGATCCTTGCGTTTGCAAGTGGAACGGAAAATATTATTATATCGCGACAAATGACGCAGACGGCAATCACACGCTGTACATGCGATGCGCCGATTCTCTGGAAGGCATCCGGGACGCCGAGGAGCATTTGATCCTGGACAGCACGACCTATGAAGGCATTGGAGGCCTTTTGTGGGCACCGGAGTTCCACGTGATCGACGATAATCTGTATTTATTCCACGCCTGCACGCCGGGGCCCTTCTTCTGTGAGGAGAGTCACGTGATGATGCTCCGAAAGGGCGGGAATCCGTTAAAAAAAGAGGATTGGTCAAGACCGATGCGGGTCGTGAAGCCTGACGGCAGCGACATATGTGAGGCCGGCAAGGAGATCACGCTGGACATGACGGAATTTGAGTGGCAAGGAGAATTGTACGTCATCTGGTCTCAGAGACAATTCCTTCCCAAGGATCTTGGCGCATGGCTCTATATCGCGAAATTAAACCGCGAGAAGCCGTGGATGCTTGCAAGTGATTCCGTTGTTCTTTCCAAGCCGGAATACGGCTGGGCGAACAATCATACCTTTGTGGATGAGGGGCCTTTTGCATTGATCCGCGGGGACAAGCTCTACGTTACCTTCTCCTCTGCGGCCGTTGACAGCACTTACGTGGTTGGACTTCTGCAGATTGAGGCAGGAAAGGACCTTTTGGATCCCAAGAACTGGTACAAGAACAATTATCCCCTGTTCACTTCCAGAAGCTATGAGGGGGAATACGGTACCGGCCACAACGCGTACGTCATTGATGAAGATGGCATTACCTGGAATACCTATCACGCGCGTCCGGGCGTTGACGGACCGAGGAGCACGGGCATCCGCCGCGTTCACTTTGACGTCGACGGCGAACCCATGCTCGACGTGATCGAGTCCCTCGACCTGCGCGACGGATTCCGCGATTTCGAGACCATCCTTGTGATCGAATAATTTAGTCACGGAGGATGAAGGGGCTAACGAAGTGAATTAACTTCCCATTTTGTGATTGCTTGGTTTACTTTCACTGCGTAAGCGTCTGGCGGAGACATTCTCATGGAACAATTAGCCGGATGCACTTAGCGAACCCGTTGGCTTCATGGAAAATTCCGAGGCATGTTTGAGGAGCTTTTGCTCCGAGTTTGCCTCGAAATTTTCCACTCCATGAAGACAACTGGTGAGCTAAGTGCAGTCCGTGCCGTTCCACGAGAATGTCTCCGCCGGACGCGGAACCTTGGGAAGGAAAAATATAATTATGGAGGGTGAAAACATGTTAAGAGTTGTAAAGACGGAAAATGGTTACGTGAAGGGCATCCCCGCAGCGGATCCCAGGTACACGGCGTTCAAAGGAATCCCTTTTGCAGCGCCCCCCGTAGGGGAAAACAGATGGCGTGCGCCCCAGCCTGCAGCAAACTGGGACGGCGTTCGCGAGTGCTATACGTTCGCGCCGATCTCCGTACAGGATACGCCGGGGCTTGGCACAGACATATACTGCCGCGAGTGGCACGTAGATCCTGAGATTCCCATGGATGAGGACTGCCTCTACTTAAACGTTTGGACGGGCGCAAAGTCTGCCGATGAAAAGCTTCCCGTTGTTGTATGGTTCTTTGGCGGCGGCTTCCAGTGGGGCTATCCCGCAGAGATGGAGTTTGACGGCGAGAGAGTGGCAAGACGCGGCGTTGTCGTTGTTTCCGTGAACTATCGCTTGAACGTATTTGGATTTCTGGCACATCCGGAGCTGACGGCCAAGCAGTCTGACGCACCCACCAATTTCGGCCTTCTGGACCAGCAGGCTGGTCTGAAATGGGTTCAGAGAAACATTGCCGCATTTGGCGGAGATCCCGAGAAGGTGACTATTGCAGGCCAGTCCGCAGGCGGCGGCAGCGTAATGGCACAGGTAACCTGCCCGAACAACGCAGGTTTGTTCCGTGGCGCGATCGTACAGTCCGGTCTGATCAGCAGCCCTTATGATGACGGCGGTTTTGGCAACGAGCCTCTGGCATCCGCAGAAAAGAACGGCGAAGGATTCTTGAAATTCCTCGGCGTATCTTCCATTGATGAGGCAAGAAAGATTGATGCCAAGACTCTGCTTGCAAAGTATGGTGAGTACGTTCCCGGTCTGATGCTGGGCGAGAGCGAGGGACCTCACAGAATGTTCCCCGTTGCAGACATGAAGTTCTGCTTCGGCAATTCCATGAAGCTTTTCATGGAGGGCAAGCACGTGCCGGTAGCATTGATGGCAGGTAACACGGGCGATGAATTCCCGAGTGCGATCTTTGCAAAGTCTGAGGAAGAGTTTGTAGAGAAGGCGAAGGCATGGTTTGGCGATAAGGCAGATGAGTTCCTGGCATTCCCTGAGGCACAGGTTAAGGGTGGCCCCGGCGGCATGGGTTACGCACCCGTCAGCGGTATTGAATGTGCCGTAAAGTCTGTTGCGTTAAAGGCACAGGAGAATGGAGACGGTCCCGTTTATTATTATCGCTTCGAGCCCGACATCCCCGGATGGGACAATCCCGGCACCTTCCATTCCGTAGAGCTTTGGTTCTTCTTTGAGACCCTTGCAAAGTGCTGGAGACCTTTTGTTGGCAGGCATTATGACCTTGCGCGTCAGATGTGCGATTACTGGAGCAACTTCATTAAGTACGGTAATCCCAATGGTCAAGGTTCCGACGGAAATGAGCTTCCCAAGTGGCTTCCTTACACCAAGGAAGGGCGCGACGGCATGAGTTTCCAGTCCCAGGGCGCAACGCCTCAGCACGGCGAGACCGAATTCATGAGATTCCTGGTAGACAAGAAGATCGAAGCCACCATGAAATAAATCATTGAGACGTTATTTTGTATAAGGGCCGTAAGCTTTCTGCGTACGGCCCTTTTTGAGTTTTTTGCTTGCCATCAAATTGGGGAAGTAATATAATGTTTACAAGTTCACTGGTTTAACGAAAGGAGTTTAGAAATATGTCAATTCAGTCAATAAACCCCATTATGCCGGGTTTTTACCCGGATCCTTCCATCTGCGCGGTGGGAGAGGATTATTATCTTATAAACTCATCCTTTGCATATTTTCCGGGGCTGCCATTGATGCACAGTAAGGATTTGGTGCATTTTGAGCAAATCGGCAACGTACTGGATCGCCCTTCTCAGTTGCCCTTGCCGAAGGCAGGCGTGTCGAGAGGGCTTTTTGCGCCGACCATTCGTTACAATAAGGGCACGTTCTACGTAATCTGTACGAACGTAAGCTTTGGCGGTAACTTTGTTGTCACGGCCACGAATCCCGAGGGACCTTGGTCCGAGCCGCACCATCTGGAAGGCGCGGACGGCATCGACCCTTCCCTGTTCTTTGACGAGGACGGAAAGTGCTATTATATTGGCACGCATCCCAATCCAGAAGGTTGCCGCTATGACGGGGACTGGTTCATCTATATTCAGGAGTTAGACGTTCAGAATTGGAAAATGGTTGGCGAGAAGCACAACGTGTGGAACGGTGCCATGAGAGGCGTACACTGGCCTGAGGGCCCTCATCTGTACAAGATTGGC
Organism: Acetatifactor sp.; assembly: GCA_024693365.1. GTDB lineage: Bacteria > Bacillota > Clostridia > Lachnospirales > Lachnospiraceae > Acetatifactor. The sequence continues at coordinate 100,870 of JAILLF010000037.1, forward strand.
GAGTATTATTACATCCTACATGCGGAGGGCGGTACCGGTCCGGAGCATGCCGTGTCCGTTGCAAGATCCAAGGACGTCTTTGGACCTTACGAGAATAATTTCTGCAATCCGATCTTGACACATCGTCACATGGGACAGGCCTATCCCATCAAGTACGTGGGACATGCGGACCTGATCCAGACGCCAAACGGCGAGTGGTATATGACCATGCTGGCAGTTCGACCGAAGGAATGCTTCACCACGATGGGGCGCGAGACCTTCCTTGCAAAGGTTACTTGGGAGAATGACTGGCCAGTTGTGAATGCAGGCGTGGGTCTGTTGACGGACGTGGTTGACGTAAATTTACCTGAGTGGTTAATTGATGAAGATGCAAACTCTTATACAGTGAGAACAGGCCATAAGACCTGCGTTCCCGGCAGCAGCCGTACCTATGATTTTGCGGCGATGAAGGAGCTCGGCGACGAGTTTATGACGCTGCGCGCGCCGCTGGAGGACCGAATGACGTTAGTTCCCGGAGAGGGATTGAAGCTTTTCTACAGCGCTAATGCGCTGACGGGATTTGAGGTTCCCTCTTACGTATGTATTCGTCAGCAGCATCATTGCTTTACCGTTTCCGCCAGCCTGAAGGCAGCAGGCGTAACTGACGGAAATGCAGCAGGTCTGGTGCTGTTCCAGAATGAATTTTATCATTTGAAGGTGGAAGTGAAGGACGGGAAGGCTTTCCTGATCCTGTGTGAAAAGAGCGTTGACAAGGTACTTGGCGAGATGAGCCTCTCCGGAGATGAGGTCACGGTAGGCCTCGCCGTGAAGGATCTGTCAGCAAGGGGATTTGTTGAGGATGCTTCCGGAAAGCGTGAGTTCGAAACTGCTGCGGACGTAAGGAACCTCTCCACGGAAGTGGCGGGCGGATTTGTGGGCTGTACGACTGGTCTCTATGCATTTGGCGACGAGACAAAGGCAGTCATCTTCACGAAATTTACTTATCAGGCATAATTGGCTATTGAATAACAATGATTTAGGAAGCATGGCGGAGTAAAACATGACGGGAAGCATGCACGACGAAAAAAAGAATATGAAACGTAAAATCCTGGAGCTATGCTTTCTGGCGATTTTGATCCTGTATCCCATGCGCCACGTGAACGTGGGCGGAGATCTTTGCGACGTTGGATATAATTACGGCAATTTTGTCTTTTTCAGCGAGCAAAGCCTTGGGAAAACGTGGTTCTTTTCCACGTATCTTGCCAGTGCCTTTGGGCATCTTTTGGCGGCATTGCCCTTCGGGCAAACTTTGATGGGGATGAACATCTATACGGGAACGTTTGTGAGCATTTTGGCGGTCATGGGATACCTTTTTTGCACGAGAGTGCTTCACCTCTCTCCCGTCGCTTCTTTTGCAGGAGAGTTTGTTGCAATCAGTATGTGCTGGTGCCCAACGTCGTTATTGTATAACTATATCACCTACATATTGTTTTTCGCATGTCTGATTCTTCTTTATCAGGGACTGACAAAGGGGAAAAGCTGGATGCTTGTGGCAGCTGGAGCTTGTCTTGCCGCAAATGTTTTCGTGCGTTTCTCAAATCTGCCGGAAATGGGGCTGATTTTAGCCGTTTGGGGTTATGCCATCTGGGAAGGCCGCGAGAATCGTGCCGAACAAGGATGGTTTGGGATTGCCATGGGGAAGCTTGTCCGGTATACGGCATGGTGTCTCCTTGGGTACGTTGGCATGCTTCTTCTTGGTTTTGCGTGGATTGGCGTCTGTTACGGACTTTCGGATTACGTTACCGGAATCAGGCTTTTATTCTCCATGACGGAGAGCGCGGCGGATTATAAACCGGTCTCCATGATCAAGGGGTTGCTCTGGCCTTTCCGGGAGGCGATCTATTGGGTAATTAGACTGGCATTTTTTATGGCGATCGCGTTGCTTGCGGGATTTGCCGGAAAGTATTTGCCGCAAGCGTTGCCGAAGGAAAAGCGGGATAAGGTGAAGGCGCCCCTGGCGTTTTTGGGCGTCTGCGGCACGTGGCTTGTAAACGCATGCATGGTTTTTTGGATCTTTTATCAGGGCAAAGGCGGCGGGCACTTAACGTCCTTTTGGTATACCAGCTATGATCCCATTTATTGGCCCTGTGCGCTGTTTTGGATGTTTGCCATGGGAATTGGCCTGATAGAAGCCGTACGACCTGGAAATGCCAAGGAAAACAGGTTTCTGGGGCTGGCATTGATTCTGATTGGCATGCTCACGTCGCTTGGCAGCAATAATGGCATTTATCCAAGCTTCAACAACCTTTTCGCGTTCGCGCCATACGTATTTGCCCAAACGGCACGGTTTACAAAATATCTGTTCCGGAAGAAAAAGCTTTCCGGTCTGTTGCCGGTTTGCACGACGACGTGGACCTTTCTGGTGGTCTGCGCAGTACAGATGATCCTATTTGGCTGGGTATTCGTCTTTTGCGAGAGTACGGGAATACAAAACGCGGATACCGTGATCGGGAATAACCGGGTGCTGCAGGGCATTAAGATGAACGAAAGCAGGGCAATCGCCTTAGAAGAACTGAGTGAGTTCGCGGTGCGGCAGAGCTTGGCAGGCAAGGAAGTCATCCTTCACGGAAACATTCCGGCGATCGCGTTTTATTTTGAGATGAAGCCGGCGTTTCATTCCTGGAATGACTTGAAATCCTTTAGCTATGAAGTTATGAAGGCAACAATGGATGAGTTAAGGGAGGAGCTTGGACTGCAAGGCGAGAAGCCAGTGGTGATCGCAGAAAAGAAATATGCAGATTTTGGTCCAGTGGCTCCCGGAGAAGTCGCAGACGTTGCGTATGACGAAAAGGAAGGAAAGGAAGACTTAAAGTGGGAATTGATCCGAAGCTTTATGGGAGAGTACGGATATCGGAAAACCTTTGAGAATGATAAATTTGTCGTATGGCAGGTGCCATAAGAAATTGGCACCGATTGGGACAGGGCTGCGTCAGCAGACACGTCCCCGTGACACACTGTGTCAGTAGACACGTCCCCGTGACACAAAAAAGGGACAGGGAAACGTTTTCCCTGTCCCTTTTGTAATTTACAGAAGTTGCAAACCTTGTTCCTTTGCCTGCTGCATAACGTCATCAGGCCAGAGGGAACACTGTACCTCGCCGATGTGCGCCTTGCGCAGGAAGAACATGCAGATTCTGGACTGGCCAATGCCGCCGCCGATGGTGTAGGGCAGCTCGCAGTTCAGAATGGCCTTGTGGAAGGGAAGCTCTGCACGCTCAGGGCAGCCAGCCTTTTCCAACTGTGTCCTTAAGGAGTTCTCATCCACGCGGATGCCCATGCTGGAAAGCTCTAAGGCGATGTCCAATACGGGATAGTAAACAACGATGTCGGCGTTCAAAGCCCAGTCGTCATAATCCGGAGCACGACCGTCGTGTGGCTCGCCGTTCTCAAGCACGTCACCGATCTGCATGATGCAAACGGCGCCCTTTGCCTTGGCAATGTAGTATTCTCTCTCCTTGGGGGAGTAATCCGGGAACATTTCTGCCAGTTCGCTGGTGGTGATAAAGAAAATGTCATGAGGAAGGATCTCCTCAATGTAATCATAGTGAATGGACATGTACTTTTCGGTCTTGCGAAGCACCTTGTAAACCGTCTTTACGGTTTCCTTTAAGGTATCGAGGTTACGATCTTCCTTTGCGATGATCTTTTCCCAGTCCCACTGATCCACGTAAATGGAATGAATGTTGTCGGGATCCTCGTCGCGACGGATGGCGCTCATGTCGGTGTAGAGGCCTTCGTTTACCGAAAACCCATATTTCTTTAGTGCATAGCGCTTCCATTTTGCCAAGGATTGAACGATCTCACCTTCCTTACCTGCTTCGCACTTGATGTCGAAGGATACGGGGCGTTCCACGCCATTCAGGTTATCGTTTAAACCAGAGGCCGGATCTACAAAAAGAGGGGCAGACACGCGCAGAAGGTTTAATCTCTCTGCAAGGAGCGTCTGGAAGAAATCTTTTACGGTTTTGATTGCAATCTGGGTATCATACAGATTGAGTTCAGAATGATATCCCTTGGGGAGTTTATAGTTGCTCATGCGTTTTTTCCCTTTCCGGCATCATAAGATACCATTACTATTTAACAGCTTTTTGCCATGGAATGCAAGTATTTTCTAATGGAAATCAAAGATTTTTGGTGAATGCGGCACGTAAATTGTCGTCAGAGGTAAAATCAATGCATAAAGTTGACAATTTCAAGGGGATTATCGCGGATTCTTTGTGAATCCTTGCGGTTTACGTTTTTGGGGGAATTGATTACAATAGACTAAAATTCGAAGTTGGTTGTTTCGTCTCGAAAGCAAGGAGGAATATTATGGTAAAGACAATTCGATTGACCCCGGATGGCGTTCAGAACTTTGTAAACGTTGCATCAAAATGTAACTTTGACATCGACGTAAGCTACAATCGTTACGTAGTTGACGGAAAATCATTTCTTGGCGTGTATGCCTTAGATTTTAGCAGACCACTGAAGGTTGTTTATGACGGATATAATGCAGAATTTGAGGAGCTTTTGAACAAGCTGACCGTTGCTTGTTAGGAACGGGACGTTGCAAATACGCGAAACGGATTTGACACCCCGTAGAAGATGGAGTACCATCTTCTATGGGGTGTCTTTTTTTTATAAACGGAAGGCGCGAAGCAACGTCGTCTGCTGAAGGCAGACGGGTTTATGAATGTAGAAACGAAAGGGAGGACCCATGGGAGAGCAATTGCCGGTAAAAAAGGCGGCTGACAATGAGAATACGTACGTGGAAAAGCCAATGGGGGAACTCCGCGTTTCCGTAAGACGGCTTGTGGAGTTTCTGCTTCGGGAAGGGGACATTGACAACCGTCATCAGGCAGGGGCGGAAAATGCCATGCAAGAAGGCAGCAGGATACATCGCATGCTCCAAAAGCGAATGGGCTCTGATTACCAGGCGGAGGTATCGCTGAAGGCGCAGTTCCCGGCTGACGGATACAATATCGTGGTAGAGGGACGCGCGGACGGCATCCTGGACGTGCGGGAAAAGCTTATGATCGATGAGATCAAGGGTACCTATCGCGACTTAAATCGAATGAAACGCCCCGTGGCCGTTCACCTGGCGCAGGCGAAGTGCTATGCCTATCTGTATACGCGCCAAAAGCCCCGCGACAGGGTTCAGGTGAGACTGACCTACTGTAATATCGAAACCGAGGACATAAGATATTTTTATGAGGAATACGACTTGCAGGAGCTGGAAAAATGGTTTCTGGAGCTCTTAAAGGAGTATCGAAAGTGGTCGGATTTTACCTGGAAGTGGGGCGGGATACGCCAGACTTCCCTGGAGGCGTTGCAATTCCCATTTCCGTACAGGGATGGGCAAAAGGATTTGGTGTCCTATGTCTATCAAACCATCTACCACCGTAAAAAACTTTTTATTGAGGCGCCTACGGGCGTTGGAAAGACAGTCTCAACAATTTTTCCCGCCATGAAGGCCATGAGCAAGGGCATGGGAGAGCGCATGTTTTACCTCACGGCCAAAACGATCGCCAGAACGGTGGCGGATGACACAATCGAACTCCTTCGGAAGCAGGGCCTGCGCTTTAAGAGCATCATTTTGACTGCTAAGGAGAAGATCTGTTTTCAGGAAAAGATGGAATGTGTCCCGGAACACTGCCCTTACGCAAAGGGACATTATGACAGGGTCAATGATGCCATTTACGACCTGATCACCCATGAGGATCGCTTTAGCAGGGAAAAGCTGGAAGAATATGCCATGAAGCATCAGGTCTGCCCCTTTGAGATGGGATTGGACGTGAGTCTGTTTGCCGATGCCATTATCTGTGATTATAACTATCTGTTTGATCCTCACGTTTATCTAAAGAGATTCTTTGAGAGCGGTGGGGGAGATTATTTGTTTTTGATCGATGAGGCCCATAACCTGTTGGAGCGGGGCAGGGAAATGTATTCTGCGGAACTTGTCAAGGAAGATTTTCTGTCGTTAAAGCGAATTGTGAAGGATGAGATCGCCGCAGAGCAGGAAGAGGCAAAAACAGAAAAACGCAAAAAAAAGACGGATCAAATGGAGGAAAATGCGCAGCTGACCTTGGAATTGACGGGTATGTCGCCCGTGGTGTCTTCTGCCCAAAAGCCCGTAAAACAAGGGAAAAAGCAGAAGGCAAAAAGTATTTTTGTCCGGGAGGGATATGCGGATAAAATAACGTATCATCTTGAAAAGTGCAATAAAGAACTACTGTTATTGAAACGAGATTGTGAGACGGCGATGGTCGTGGAGGAGATTGATGGGGTTGTGAACGCGCTGCAAAGGCTTTATGCCTGCATGTCAGACTATCTGTCTGAGCAGGAGGAAGAGACGGTCAGCTGTCGTGAGGAGCTGTTGGATTTCTTTTTTGAGGCAGCGCATTTCCTTGAGATTTACGAGCGGGTAGACGAGCATTACGTGAAATACGTGCAGATGCGTGAGGATGGTTCTTTCCTTTTAAAACTGTTCTGCGTGAATCCGAAGGAAAACTTAAAAGAGTGCATGCTTCGAGGCAGGAGCTCCATCCTGTTTTCCGCAACGCTCTTGCCGATCCAGTATTACAAGGAGCTTTTGGGCGGCGATAAGGAAGACTATGAAGTCTATGCAAAATCCGTATTTGACAACGAAAAGCGAGCGTTATTTATTGCAAATGACGTGACCACTAAGTTTTCGCGCAGATCTCCGGAGGAATTCTATAATATCGCACGTTATATTAACAGTGTCGTGAATAGCAGGGCGGGAAATTACATGGTCTTTTGTCCTTCCTACGCATTCATGCGCTCAGTTTATGAAGTGTTCGCTTCGGAGTTTGCGGATGAGAACAGAGAGTGTATCATGCAGCAGGAGATTATGACGGAGGAGGAGAAGGAATGGTTCCTTGGCCGTTTCAAGGGGAACGAGGGGTTGGACCTTGGCGCGCTGATCAACATGGAAATAGAAGAAGAGACGGAAAAACAGCCTGAGACCCTGGTGGGCTTTTGCGTCCTGGGAGGTGTTTTCAGCGAGGGGATCGATCTTCGGGAGGACAGTCTGATCGGTGCCGTCATTGTCGGAACAGGTTTGCCTCAGGTGGGATACGAGAAGGAATTGCTGAAAGCTTATTTTGATGAGCGCGGAGAAAATGGATTTGATTATGCGTATCGTTTTCCGGGAATGAATAAAGTATTGCAGGCGGCGGGGCGCGTGATCCGGACGCAGGAGGACGTGGGCGTTATCACGTTGTTAGATGAAAGGTTCTTACAGGGATCCTACCGCAAGACGTTTCCCAGGGAATGGGATCATTATGAAGTGGTGAACGTGGAACTGCTGGAAAGACGGCTGGAAAGATTTTGGGATTCTTGGGGGAAATATGGAAACTGATTTTATTGCATAAAACGATTTAGTATGATAAAATAAGGATTAGTTTTCTGAGATGACACTTTAAAAAATATGTGAATGACACTAACGTCATTGTGGATAACTCTGTGGAATCTGTGGATTCACAACGGAATTCGATTTAAAAACGACAGCTATTCCAATTAGCGTTTTGTGGATAACTTTTGACGCATAAAAATTGCCATTTGGAAACGAGGGCTTGTAACCAATTAAAATTGCAAACGTTACGGAGAAGAAAATGGGAGTTTTGATCGACATTCGGGACGTCAGTAAGATTTATAATCCCGGAGAGAATGAAGTGAGGGCACTGGATCACGTCACGGTCTCCATCGACGAGGGAGAGTACGTGGCGATCATTGGTCAGTCTGGAAGTGGAAAATCCACGTTGATGAATATTTTGGGTTGCCTGGACGTGCCGACGGAGGGGGAATACTATCTGCACGGCAAGGACGTCATGGAGCTGGATGACGATGAACTTTCGGACATCCGGAATCAGGAGATCGGTTTTGTGTTTCAGGGGTTTAATCTGATCGCGAACCTGACGGCGTTTGAAAACGTGGAGCTGCCCTTGATTTATCGCGGCGTACGAAAGTCCAAACGGGAAGAGTTGTCGGAGATCGCTTTGGAAAAGGTCGGTCTCGGCAACCGCATGGATCACAAGCCGGCGGAAATGTCCGGAGGACAGCAGCAACGCGTGGCCATCGCAAGGGCTATTGCGCAGGCACCGCCCGTCATCCTGGCGGATGAGCCAACTGGTAACCTGGACTCACATTCCACCGGGGAAATTATGGACATTTTGGAAGCATTGCATGGCGAGGGCAGGACAGTGATCCTGATCACGCACAATAATGAGATCGCCGCACGGGCAGAGAGAATCATCCAGATCAGGGACGGCCAAATCGTTAGCGACAGCAAAGTTGTAAGCGATAGCAAAGTTGTAAGTGACAGTATGGGCAACAAGGGTTACGGAGGAGAAAATGAAGACGAAGTCAAAGAAGAAGCGTAAAGTCAGGAAGATCATTAAATGGGTCATTATCCTACTGATCATCGTGGGTATCATTGTGGTAGTGACAAAGGTAAAAAGCAGTAAGAACAAGGTGACGATCCCCACCGTGGTCACGACAAAAGCATATCGCGGAGATTTGCAGGAGCAGATCAGCGCCACGGGTTTTGTGCGCGGCGAGGAGAACGTCGTGATTTACGCACCGGCATCCGGAAACGTTCTTAACGTGATGCCTAAGGTAGGGGATGAGGTGCAGGAGGGAGATTTGCTTCTTTCCTATGACCTTGAGGCCCTGGATGAATCCTTGTATCAGGCAAAGCTCCAAAACGAACGCACTCAGATCTCTTATGAGGTGACACTGAACGGGAATGCGGAGGGAAAGGGAAAGGTCAGTGAGGCGGATACCAATCTCCCCGTCTTAAAACAGCAGATTGCAGATCATGAGAAATATTTGGAGAATCTTCAGACGGAGCTTGCAAATTATCAGACAAAGCAGAGTGACGACGCCATCCTGCTAAATCATCAACTGACCAAGCAGCGTGCGGAACTGATGGAAGCATTAACGACGCTGGATCCGGGAACGGAGGAATACGAAAAGACGCAAAAGCAACTAAATTCCGTGAACGCGCAGTTAGAACAGCTCGCCTTAAACCAGAGTCTGTCGCAAAAACCGGCGGAATACGCAAAGGAGCTTCAGGAAAAGATCAAGCAGGAGCAGGAGACCCTGGCGGATTTACGAACGTATCAGGCGGAGATGGAGCGGCAGAAGACCACGGGCGAGGCTACGGTCATGGATTCCTACCAGAAAAGACAGTTGGAGATTGACATGGAGCTTACGAAGCTAAACTATGATAAGCTCTTAAAGGGCAGGGAGGAAGCGGAAAAGGGCATTACCGCTCCGTATCACGGCGTCATCACCAGTGTTTCCGCGGCTCCCGGAAATGGCATTGCGGAGGGAACGCCGGTCTTTACCTTGGAAAGACTGGATAAATTGAAAGTGGATTCGACTGCTACGAAATACATGCTCGATCGGTTAAATGTTGGCCAAAGGGCGGAAATAGAGATCATGGGTGACGTCCATGAGGGTAGAGTCAGCCACATTTCGAGATTTGCGCAGACAACGAACCTGTCTGTCGTTGTTGTTGGCTTCGAAGTAGAGATTTTGGGCTCTCTGGAGGATATTTATCTTGAGACGGACGTAAAGATGACGATCGATACGAATCATGCAGAAAATGCGCTGCTCCTCCCCGCGGAAGCGGTTAATGCCAATATGGACGGGGATTTTGTGTACGTATTGCAGGGAGACGTTATTTCGGTAAGACCCGTCACCTGCGGCATCACCTCCGAAGGACTTGTCGAGATCCTAAGCGGCATCACCGAGGAGGACGAAATCGTGTCGGATTATGATGGTGAAATTGAGGAAGGCGTTGTTGTTGAGCGAAGGTAAGCGAAATGGAGCATTACGTTATCGCGAAGCGATTTTTACTTAGAGAGGAAAAAGAATGGGACAGATATTTGAATACGTGAAGATTGCCCTCATGAACATCAAGAGCAATAAAGGGCGTTCCATCCTGACCATGCTTGGCATCATTATTGGCATCGCCTCCGTCATTCTGATCGTCACGATCGGTAATGGCGTTAAGAATTCCGTGAATTCCGGAATCAATGACATGATTGGCAATTCGGTATCTTTTTATATCAACGACGAATCGGAGTTGGCGGAGCAGATCCATATCACGCTGGAGGACCTTGAGGACATAAAAAAGAACGTACCGCACGTAAAGACGGTATATGAATACTGGACAACCCATGGCGGAAGCGGCGTGACGAGCCGCAAAGGAGAATTTGACCTGGAGATCACCTTTGGAACGCCGGGAATGTATTATCTGAAAAAGGCTCCAATGCTCCGCGGACGATATTTTAACGAGAATGACTATTATGCCCAAAGCAACGTCTGCGTTATCGATGCAAAGAGCGCCAAGGCGATGTTTGGACATACTGACGTCGTGGGCATGACCATAGAGTCTACGCTCGCAAGGCAGCCCGTTGAATTCAAGATCATCGGCGTTCGCGATAATGAAAAGCAGGCCGGGCTCGTTGCTTATCTGGAGCAGATGTTCTCAGGCCGGACTCCGGAGGTTTCCATCGACGTTCCGGAATCCTTTGTGGGGACGCTGGTCGGATGGTTTGGTACGGACATTAGCAACTTTAACGTTGTCAGTGACAGCCCGGAGAATCTTGGACAGGTTGCTGAAGAGACTCTCGATTATCTGGAGAAAAAGTTTCATTGTAAGCGCCAAAACGTATTTCAGGTCATGAATTTTATGGATGACATGACGGAGGTCAATCAGATCATGGACTACGTTACGCTGTTTGTGGCTCTCGTGGCGGCAATCTCTCTTCTCGTTGGCGGCATTGGCGTTATGAACATCATGTTGGTGTCGGTCACGGAGAGAACCCGTGAGATAGGCATCCGCAAGGCGCTTGGGGCGCGGACTTCATCCATCATGCTGCAGTTCCTTTCGGAATCCGCCATCATCACGCTGCTTGGCGGGCTTATCGGCATTGCAATCGGCGTGGGCGGCGCTTATCTGATCTGCTATTTTGTGGACATTCAGGCTAAGATGAACATTGCGGCTGTCACCGGTGCAACGGCCTTTTCCGCCGCGGTCGGCATTTTCTTTGGCCTGTATCCCGCGAAAAAGGCGGCAAAGCTCAGTCCCATCGAAGCCCTGCGGCATGAGTGAGCGCACAGGCAGATTTTAAGTGGTTACTTTCCCTTTTTCCATTGCGTTATCTCTCAAAAAATGCTATGCTGTTACTATAAAAGTCAGGCACGTGTTTTTATGAAATTCATGCCTGCAAGGGGATAACGCATGATGCAGAAAAAGGATCAAGACGGATTTGAGATTCTCATCAATCCCAGTGCATCTTCCGGCAGGGGAATGAGAATCTGGAAAAAAGTTAAAAGAGAATTGGACGCGAGGGGCGTGCCTTATCGGAAGCATCTTTTAAAGGCTCCGGGTGAGGCTACGCTCCTTGTGCGCGATTTGACGAAGAATCTGAAGAGAGATTGCCATCTTTTGGTGTTGGGCGGGGATGGAACGCTGAACGAAGTGCTGAATGGAATCGTCGATTTTAAGCACGTAATTCTGTCCTGCATTCGGACGGGCTCCGGCAATGACTTTGCCGGAAACGTCGAAGTCGAAAAGGATGCACTGAAGGCGGTGGAGCAGCTCTTGGATCATCCCATGGAAGCCAGCCTGGATTACGGTGAGGTCCGGGCGGACGAGCATGAGCCCAGGCGTTTTCTGATCAGCTGCGGCATGGGATATGACGCGGACATTTGCGAGGAGGTTTCCCGAAGCAGGCTGAAGAAGGTCCTGAACCGTTTCGGACTTGGAAAACTGGTCTATCTTATGATTGGCATCAAGCAGATATTCACGAGGGACAATGCGAATGCCATCTTGTACGTGGATGATCAGAAACCGATCCACGTGAGGCATCTGTTCTTTCTCGTGGGCATGCAGCATCCGCGGGAGGGGGGCGGCGTTCCGTTTTGTCCGGAGGCGGATCCCACGGACGGAAAGCTGGATTTCTGTCTGGTGCGCGACATGCCAAAGTGGAAGCTGCTCTTGGCCGTGGCGCTTGTGTACGGGAAAAAGCACCTGCTCTTTAAAAACATTACCACCTATCGCTGTAAGACCATGCGCCTCGTGGCGATCAAGCCGCAGTGGGTGCACCTGGACGGCGAGACACCCTATCAGGCGAAGGAAGTCCTTTGGGTATGCAAGGGCAGGATCCGGTTCCAAAAATAACCACTGACGGCGCAACAGCGTTATTTGCGAAAAATATTGGATGAAAAGGAGGAATGCAGTATGAGTGAAGAGATGATGAAGAAGGTTGACGAAAAGAAAGAGAAAAAGAACAAGGGAACGCTTGTCAGACTGATCGTTATGATCGTTGTCCTTGGAATTTTGGTTGGCATTGGATTTCTTTCCCAGGTATTCAGCTTTGAAGATCTGGAGAACGTAAACTTTAGCTTTGCGACGCTTTGGAAGCTACTGGTCATGATCGCGTGCGTGATCGCCGTTGAGACCTTGCTGGTATTCCTGCTGGGACTCCCGAAGCCCAAGAATCACAGGGTCCGCTCCATTCTTTCCATCTTTTCAAGCCTGATGAAGTACGTGGCTGCCATCGTAATCCTCTGCTGGGGGTTGTCCATCCTTGGCGTGAACGTTTCCACCATCGTGGCCAGCGTCGGGATCGTGGCTTTGATCGTTGGTTTCTCCGCTGAGAGCCTGATCGCGGACGTGGTGACAGGGGCATTCATGATCTTTGAAAACCATTACAACGTCGGCGACATCATTGAGGTCGACGGCTTCCGCGGCACCGTGACGGACATTGGCATCCGCACGACCTGCATCACGGATCCGGGCGACAACGTTAAGATCGTAAACAATTCCTCCATGAAGAACATCCTAAACCGTTCTGACAGAACGTCCCGCAGCATCAGTGACATTGGCATCCCGTACGCTACGGATCTGGAAAAGCTCGAGAGCGAGATCCCGGGATTGATGAAGGAAATCTTTGAGAAGCATAAGGACGTGATGAAGGAAGAGCCCAAGTACCTGGGCGTGAACGAGCTTGCGGACAGCGCAGTCATTTTGCGCTTCCTGGTGTTTGTGGATGAGAAGGACATTTATTCCGGAGCAAGAATTTTGAATCATGACCTGCTCCTTGGCTTTAGAAAGCTTGGCGTGGAGGTACCGTTCCCTCAGGTGGACGTGCATATGGACAAGTAAGCCTTTTTGCAAAAGTAACAGAAAATCTTTTTGCAAGGAGGTGAGCACACTTGGAATTTGAACGATTGCCGGAAGAATTTGCGAGACCGCCCATGGAACCGGCCACGGCAATGGAGCCCAAAGGCATGCCGGAGGAGATTTTTTCCACGCAGGAGCAAAGAGGCGATAAGCCAGGGGATGAGTTTGAGGGAAAGAGCGGAGGATCCGCCGGGGATGGGGAAGACGGCAGCAGGCACGGGCTTGTGAAAAAGCTCATGATGATGCCGGTCGTGACGACGATTGCCACGCTGTCCATCGTCTTTGCCTCATACGGAGTGGATCCTTTAGGGGATGATTTCTTAAACCGTGAAGGTTATTATGATTACGCAAAGGAACATGACAAAGAGCATGATAAGGATCACGACAGGTCCGGAGATCACGGACGGTCTACTGGACGAGAGAACGTCAGGGAGTATCCGGGAGATCTGACGGATGCCCGCGTTCAAGTTATTTACGTGCCTACCGGGGAGGAATACTATGCGGAAGGCACGGGAGAAGCCGCGCTTGCGGATGCCCGTGAATGGGTCAGGGAGCAGGGCGGTGATCCGGACAGCCTGACCTACGTAAATGACTACGTAACGTACCAGAAGAAGGCTGACGGGCCTATCGTGGGTGATGAGGATGATCTCGAAGGTGCTTATGATCCCTTTGGAAACATTCATGAAGTGGAAACGCTTCACGTGATATATTATGCTTATGCGAGCGTAGATGACGTCCCTGCCGATTTTGGGAATGATTTTGACGATCATAATGAGATCGATGAATTTTATTTTCCGGAGCTTAGCAACTTAGATCCTGACTTTGAGGGGAATTACGCATATACCCAACTTTTCAATCCGCCGTTTCTTGGATCGGAAGAGTTTGTAAGAATGGGTTTTTCCGGGGATCAGGAGTACACCTATCTTCATGCCGGGCAGTATTGGAAGGAACAGCTTGGAGCACAAGAGGTTCTTCGCAGTGACGTATCCTACGATGCCGAGAGAAACGTCCTCACGCTCCATGACTGCGAGGCAGACCTTCTCGACGTGAACCTGATGGGAAATGGGTTTACCATTGAACTGATTGGGAACAACTACGTGAATCAGGTGGTGATCTGGGGCTATCATTATGGAGGAAGCGTCAGATTCACCGGATCGGGAAGCCTTGTGATCAACGATCATTATGCGAGAGAGGACGGAGGCTTGATCCTAAAGGCCGAAGACAGTGAGAGTTGTATCATGGTGGAGGATGACGTGATCCTGGAAATCTATGGAAGTAACGGCGAGCAGTATATGCCTGCAATCCTGGTGCTGGAGTCTGACATGGATCCCGTGCTCTATCATTCTCCGGCAGTGGAGGTTTATGCTAAGTCGTCCGCGACCGGCTCTTCTGGAGAGGGCACTATGGTCCGGGAGGATGACGCTTTTGTAATCACGGCGCCGGACGGCACCGTGGCTGATTACGTACATTTTGCACCAAAGGAATAGACTGACATGCATTACGCAAAAGACAAATTTAACTGGAAAGATTTTTTGATGAAGGTGGCAGTGATCGCCATACCGGTGGCACTGCAGAATCTGTTGACAACCACCGGTTCCATGGTGGATACCATGATGATCGCCTCGTTGGGGCAAACGGAAGTGGGCGCAGTGGGCCTCTGCGCCCAGTTCTCGTCCTTAATGTTCAGCGGTTATTGGGGATTTGTGGGCGGCGGAATGCTGTTCATTTCCCAATACTGGGGGGCAAAGGATGAGGATGGCATCAACCGTTCTTACGGCCTGACGCTCACCTGCATGATGACCGTCGCCATATTGTTCTGCATTCTTGGAACGGTGTTTCCGGAGACTGTCATGAAATTATATACTGACAAGGAAGCCATCCAAAGGATCGGCGTGGAGTATTTGAGGATTGCCGCGTTTTCGTATCCGCTGATGGTCTTTTCCATGGCCATGGCGGTGATGCTCCGTTGTACGGAAAGAGTGCGCCTCCCGTTGTATGGATCCGTGGCTTCCGTGGCTGTTAACGTGGCATTAAACTGGGTGCTGATCTTTGGACATTTGGGATGTCCGGCCATGGGCGTTCGCGGCGCGGCGCTTGCAACCGTGATTGCGCAGTGTGCGGGAATCCTGGTGATCATGACTCTGTCCAAGGTTGCAAGGCACCCGTATCTTTTTGCCGTGAAACGGCATTTCCAATGGGATGCGCAGCTCATCCGGGCGTATTTTAGAAAGTGCGCGCCCATCCTTGCAAACGAGATTTTGATCGGTGTTGGCAACATGATGATCAACGTTGTCCTGGGAAGGCAGCCGGAGGAGGCCATTGCCGCTCTCGCCGTGTTTAGAACACTGGAAGGTTTGGTGATCGGATTCTTTGCCGGATTTTCCAATGCATCCTCTATTTTGGTCGGCAAGGAGGTTGGCGCGGGGAACCTGCGGACGGCCTACGTAAGGGCTTGGCGGTTGGTGTATCTTTGCCAATTGTTTATTGGACTAGTTGGCGTCACGCTGATCGCGCTGCATACGCCGATCCTAAGTCTTATGGGAATGAAAGGCGAAAGCTTCCGCATTGCCTTCGGGCTTGTCTGCATCTTTGCCGTGGCGGCGGTGATCCGCATGGGAAACTGGGTACAGAACGATACCTACCGCGCAGCGGGAGATGCCGTGTACGGAACAGTACTGGAGATCGTATTCATGTGGGTAATGCTCATCCCGCTGGTATGGTTTTCCGGTATGGTCTGGCACCTGCCGACGCTTGTGGTGTTTGCCTTCTGTTATTCGGATGAACCCATCCGGTACGTACTGATGCAGATCCATCTGTTCCGGGGCACTTGGATCAAACCCGTGACGGAGGAGGGAAAGAGGGCACTGGAGGAATTCAGACAGTCCGGAATGGGCAGGTTGCGTAAAGAATCAAGTGGAAACGGACGATAAATGAATTGGGGTAAGGTGATATCCCCAAATAAGGCAGCGAGGAGAAGGAACGATGTGGAGTTTGAAAACCATACTGATTGGCCTTTGTGTATTCATAGGAGCCGGATTTGTGGCGTACGTCATAGAAGCCATTATTTTCCGGAATAACGGTACGATTGGGCGATATGAATCGCTCTGGGCTTATTTCAGAAAAATTGATCAAAAAAAAGGGAACGTAGCCGCACTGGTTTGGGCGATCATATGGATCATAGTGATCATCCTGGCGGCGCTGTTTATCTATCTGGCCTCTTGACGGACGGGGAAAGGCGGGAGCGTAAAGCAGGAGAGGAACGGCGTGGCCGGACTGCCTGAATGACAAGGGGAAAAACATGGACAATTTGATTTTGATCGGCATGCCGGGAGCGGGCAAGAGCACGGTGGGCGTGGTCCTGGCCAAAAGACTTGGATACCGTTTTTTAGACTCTGATCTTGTGATCCAGGAGCATTACGGAAAGCTTTTGCAGGAGCTGATAGCAGAGTTTGGCGTGGAAGGCTTCTGGGACATAGAAGACGAAGTGAATGCATCCATCAAATGCAAGCAGACGGTGATTGCCACGGGAGGAAGCGCGGTCTATGGCAAGAAGGCCATGAAGCACTTTCAGAAAACGGGGAAGATCATATATCTGCAGCTCCCTTACGAAGAGATTGCGGAGCGCGTGGGAGACCTTGAGACCAGGGGCGTGACGGTGCGCCCCGGGCAGACGCTGGAGGAACTCTATGAAGAGCGGCTTCCCATGTACGCAAGGCTGGCGGATCTGACAATCGACTGTGAAGGAAAGACGCTTCGGGAAATCGTGGTCGAAATCTGTGACAGGCTGGATGAGCTTTCGGACAAAAAGAAAGCCGGAAAAACGGTTCCGAAGGCGGGAGAGTCCTCACGGAAGGAAATCCTAAAGGACAAGGACATACGAGAGCCCTTGTTCTCTTTTCTGGAAGAATATTATGGCAAGATGCGCATTATTGAAGAAAAGACCATGGGACGTTCCCGCGCGGACGTCGTGATGGTGGTGCCGGACGCGCTTTACGGCATTGAGATTAAGAGCGATGCGGATACCTACGTGCGTCTTTCGGATCAGATTAGGGACTATGATCAGTATTTTGACTACAATATCGTCGTTGTGGGCACCAGCCACGGAGAGCACGTGCCGGAGCACGTACCGCCATATTGGGGAATCATCACCGTGGAGATCGTGGATGGCAACTTCGATTTTTACGTGCTTCGAAAGCCACTTCCCAATCCGAAGGTAAAGTGGAAGCGAAAGCTGGAGCTCCTTTGGAGACCGGAGCTGGCACAGATCCAGGAATGGAATGACATGCCGAAATATAAAGACCTCAGCAAGGCAAAGGTCAGCGAGAAGATTCTTGAGCGAGTGCCGGAGTTAATAGCGGACGAGCTTCTGCGGACGCAGGTCAGTGAGATCCTGTTTGAACGTGATTATTCCAAGGTGAAAGAAGTGCTTGCGGAGTATCGCAAGGGAGAACTCCAAAAGCAGATGGAAAAGGAGACGGATCCCGAAAAGCTAAAGGAACTTCAGGAAAAAGCAAAGAAGGCAAGGGAAGCCGGCAAGAATTTACCTAAGAGGTTAAAACGCAGAAGACGAAGACGCCTCACCTAAGAAAACTAGCTGGTCCGCACGGAGAACGTGTCGGAAGCACAAAGGAAGCAGAAAAAAGGATGAAGGCACAAAAGGCGGAACAACAAAGGATGGAAGCACAAAGAACGGAAGCACAAAAGACGGCAGCATTTGTGGACGTAAGGGGGAGAGCGGTGCATACGAGCGTGTTTATTATCGATGACGAGGTGGAACTGACGGAATACACGGCAAAGTACTTTAACATGTCAGGCGTGAAGACGGATTATGCGTTTGACGCGCAGTCAGCCCTCGATTATCTGGAGGAGAACACGGTCAGCCTGATTCTTTTGGACATTAATTTGGGTGGAGACTCGGGCTTTGACCTTTGTCAAAAACTCCGGAAGGAGACAGACGTGCCGATCCTGTTCATCAGCGCGAGATCCAGCGAGGATGACATGATGCTGGCCCTGAACATCGGCGGTGACGATTACGTTTGCAAGCCATATTCGCTGGGGGTTTTGCTGGCAAAGGTCAAGGCGGTCCTGAAGCGTTATGAGAACAGTCAGAAGGCCGGGACGGATATGGCGCAAGGCGGAGCGATGCAGGAAGAAAACATGGTGCAAAGCAGGCCCGGGCAGAGCGGAAGTAATGCGGCGCAAGGTGGAAACAAGGGATCCGACGACGTTACGCAGCAAAGCATCGTGAGATTTGGAGAAATCACCGTGGACCTTCGAAGCGGCATTGTGAAGGGAAAGAACGGAGAGGAACGTCTCAAGGCCATGGAGTATAAGATTCTCAGCTATCTTTTGCGGAATAAAAACAGGATCATTTCAAAGGATGAGTTTTTTGAGAAGATCTGGGAGACGGAATTTGTGGGTGACGTGACGCTGAACGTTCACGTGCGTCACCTGCGGGAGAAGCTGGAAGAGAACCCCAAAGAACCAAAATATATCAAGACGGTTTGGGGAGTGGGTTTTATATTGGAATACCAGGAATAGGGGGACAAAATGGTGGAAGCAAAAACATTGGCAGACGGCAGGGAGTTTTCTTTTTGGGAGAGGGAGACAGTTTACGAGAGGGAATTATACGTACTGCAGCAGGATCCGAATGCCTCGGATGAAAATGACGGCAGCAGACAGGCACCGTTCAAGACGATTCAGGCAGCTGCCAGGATTGCCACGCCTGGGACGCACGTACTGATCGGGCCGGGCGTTTACCGCGAGTTTGTATCTCCGACCATGGGGGGTGACGGTCCGGACCGCATGATTTGTTATGAGGCGATGGAGAAGGGAACCGTGATCATCAAAGCCTCCGAAGAGATTCATTCGTTCCAAAAGAGCGAGGGTTGGAGAACGATGGGCAGGGGAGCCTTCCTGCAGGGCGAAAGGCCGGAGGGCATGAAGATCTGGGCGCACAGACTGGATCCGGATACGTTCCGTGGCTACAATCCTTTCTGTGCCGTGAATATTTTGCATGACAGACTGTTTATCGAATATGAGAAGACGGACATGACGCCTTATCTAAACAGGCGGGGCATGATCTTTTGTGACGGCAGGCCGTTAAAGCAAATGCCGCTCAGTGACATGCTTGGCGATGAGGACGGCACGTACTGGGTGGAGGCAAACGGACAGTGCATTCATTTCAGGCTTCCCGGGGATGCGGATCCCGCGGATCATTGCATTGAGATCACCGTGAGGGAACAGTGCTTTGCGCCGACCGAGCCGTTCCTTAGCTATATCAAGGTCAAGGGCATCGTCTGTGCGCATGCCGCCATGGGAGCCCCGATCCCGCAGCGCGGTGCCATTTCTGCATACCGCGGTCATCACTGGGTCATTGAGGACTGTACCGTGGATTGGTCAAATGCAACGGGCATTGATATCGGAAATGAGTGTTGGCATCATGAGTTTGATCATGCGCAGGAGGTTGGTTTCAGCGTGATCAGAAGATGTCATATCAAGGATGCGGGTGTTTGTGGCATTGCCGGACTCTACGCCCAGGGCATGCTGATTGAGGATAACCTGATTGAAGGCACGGGTTGGCAGAAGATGGAGCTTTCGTGGGAGGCAGGCGGTATCAAGCTTCACAACAGCGTGAACGGACTGTTCCGGAGAAACGTGTTTCGCAGAACGTATCGTGCGGATCATTTGTGGCTGGACTGCGGCAACGTCAATAACCGCATTACGCAGAACCTGTTTTTGGACGGCATTGAGCAGCGTGAGGCCATTTTTATCGAATGTACGAGGGAAGGCGTCAACCTGATCGACAACAATATCTTCTGGAACGTGGAAGGGCGTTTTGATCCCGCCAAGATCCCCAACAGGCCAGGCTCCACCGGATGGTATCGCATGGTGGAGGATGATATCATCAATGGTTACGCGGTGTACGGTGAGGGAACGGATCGCATGCAGATTGTGAACAATCTGATCGGAAAATGCAGGGCATATGCATATTATGCAAAGCCCGTGGCGTTCCGTCTTATGCCCGGAGACCGCGGCGGTACCTCCAGGGACGCAAAGCTTTTGAACAATATCATTTATGACTGCGGCGAGGGTGCAATCTGCTTCCCGACGAAGGACAATGCCTCCGATGGCAATGCCTTTGTGAGACAGATGCACGGAGGTGACCTTAGGATTATGTATCCTGCACCGGAAGTATGCCTTGACCTGAAATCCTGGAGGGAATTCTACGGATTTGACTTAAACGGTTCGGAAGGCTGGTTTGATTTTGAAGTGGATACGGAGAAGCTTACGCTGAGGGTGACAAAGAGCAAGATGACGCCGCCCGGATTTGGACCGGTAGATCCGGCGCGTTTTGTCTACGCTCCGGAGGAGCTGAAAAAGGTTGCGGCAGACCCGCGCATTACTTTGGATCTGACGGGAAAGGAAAGAGCGGGAGAGACGGCGTTGCCCGGACCTTTCGCAGAATTAAACGTGGAAGTGGAGTATTCCATTGATCCCAGAAAGCAGTAATACATGAAGACAAAAGAGATTCTGATGCTGTCCTTCCTTTGCCTTCTGACAGGAATCATCGGGGCGGTCGTTCTTTTGAAAAGTTCATCGGATCAAACAGCGACAAGCGAATTTACCGTGAAGGTAAATCGGCTTGTCGTTTTCATGGAAAAGAATTGGGATCGATTGGAGCAGGGCGGCGCCATTGCAAGGAAAACCATGGAGGATAACGCGGCACGGGAATTTGATTACGTGCTCCTAAATGAAGATGGGGACGTTTTATATCAGACAAGGGAAGGACTTTCGGTAAACGTCTCGCAGGCAACGTCACGGTTTGACCTGATCCGCGACGTTACGGCTGGCGGGAAGACCGTCGGAAAGGTTTTGATCCATAATGGGTGGAAGGACGCGGAAGCACGCAAGATGCAGGGGATGGCAGCGCTCTTTTTTGGAATGTCCCTTATCCTCGTCCTATGTATGCTTGGGTATGCGCTTTATCTAAAAAAGAAGGTGATCCAGCCGTTTGAGCGGATGAAGGGCTTTGCGCAGCAAATTGCCATGGGAAATCTTGACGTGCCTCTGGAGATGGATCGAGGCAACGTATTTGGCGCATTTACGCAGAGTTTTGACCTGATGCGCGAGGAACTGAAGGCGTCAAGACTTCGCGAGGAGGCAGCGCTAAACAGCAGGAAGGAATTGATCGCACAGCTTTCCCATGACATTAAGACGCCGGTAGCTTCCATCAAGGCCATGGCTGACGTGATGGAGCTTTCGGCCGCGGATGCGGAGCAAAAGCAGACCATTCAGGCGATCAATGCCAAGGCGGACCAGATTGACAGACTGGTGTCCAACTTGTTCCATGCCACGCTGGAGGAGCTTGAACGTCTGGAGGTGAACGTGGAGGAACTCACCAGCGGCGAGATTCAAAGACTGGTTCGGGAGGCAGATCATTTGCGGTTGATAAGGCAAATGAAAATTCCGGAATGCGTGGTACGTGCGGATCCGCTCAGACTCAGTCAGGTGATTGGGAACGTGATTTCTAATTCCTACAAATATGCAGGTACGGAGATTGAAATCAATGGATTTTTTGAGAAAACCGCGGACAAGGATTTCCTGACGATGGAGATCAGTGATCAGGGCGGAGGCGTGCCGGAGGAGGAACTCACGCTGATCCTTGAAAAGTTCAGGAGAGGCTCCAACAGCAACGGAAAGGATGGCGCAGGTCTTGGACTTTTCATTTCCAATTATTTGATGATTAAAATGGGAGGAGATTTCGGATGTAAGAATCAAAATGGCGGTTTTACGATTGTTTTAAAGTTATTACTCGCATAGGGGGAAAAACAGCAAGGGGATGCAATTAAGTGGTAGTGGGGGGAAAATCAGTTTTAAGGGAGGAAGCCATGAAGAAGTCAAAAAGAAGAGGTTTTTTAAGAATCAGCGGCATTGTGCTTGCAGTGGTGATGATTTTATCCGACTTAACGGGATTTTATCCGGCCATGAAAGCGCAGGCGGCGACCTGTCAGATCAACGTATACCCAGTGTATGCCGACATGGGCACCACGACGGGTACCGGAGCGTATAACTTTGGTTCTACGGTAATGGCGACGGCAAATCCGAAACCGGGGTATGAATTTGTTTATTGGTGGGATGGCGATAAACAGATTATGGATTTTTCGAATCCATGTGTTTTCAATGCACAATGGGATCGTACCTTGATTGCAATGTTTAAAAAAACAGGACAGCGTGCCCTTATACTTACTACGGATGAAGTGGATCTAAATTGTAACATATTTGCCGTAGGAGAGGAAACGGGTAATTATCCGAATTCTACGCTCAAATATTTTACTCCGGGTGAAACGATCAAATTGAGTTGCACCACGGGGGTCAGTACGGAGTTAGATACATATTTATACAGTGCGGATGGCCAGAATTACGCCCCGATCGAAGATACTTTTGTGATGCCTGATTTTGACATTTTTATAAGTGCCCGGTTCCGTTCCGTGTTTCCGTATTCCGTTACAATTGATCCGAACATTCAGCATGGAACCATTACGACGGGAGACGGTCGCGCCAGTTACAAAGAAGGGGAAAACGTTACGCTGATCCTTCATCCGAAACCGGGATATCGTCTGGAGTCCATCAGCGGCATGCCGGCAGATAACATGTACGGAGATGGCGTATATACGTTTAAGATGCCAAGAGCGAAAGTGGAAATATCAGCTGTTTTTGGCATAGATCCCAGGAATCTTACCCTCACTGCATTTCCGGAAGAGGGCGGAGTGCTTTCATACGAATTGAGTTCCGTGGACACGGCGACCGTAAGTGCAACTCCCAATTTAGGGTACAAATTTACGGGATGGCATGCAGGATATTATAAGCCGAA
Source organism: Acetatifactor sp. (assembly GCA_024693365.1). GTDB lineage: Bacteria > Bacillota > Clostridia > Lachnospirales > Lachnospiraceae > Acetatifactor. The sequence continues at coordinate 123,984 of JAILLF010000037.1, forward strand.
CGGAGCGTTGCTCAGTACGGAAAGTAAATATACGTTTCTTTATTTGAGTAGCGATACTATGACGGGAGTATTCGAAAAGCTGGGTGCTTATACGCTGTATCCTAATCTGGAACTCCAGAATGGTTCGATCGCCGTTGCCAATTACCACAAGTATTATGATGAAGGGGATGAGATAAAGCTTATTCTGACACCGGATAAAGGATATGCCGTGGATGCCGTTTATCATGGGGTATTAACGGATGACGGTCTTACGGAGCTTGAAGAAATCGATGGCAACAAATTCCTTATGCCTGCGCAAGATACCTGGGTTTACGCAACGTTCGTTCCGGGATATGACGTGACTGCAACGGCTTCTCCGGACTTAGGCGGTACGGTGACGGGCGCCGGCGCATACAAGCCGAATGCGACCGTAACCCTTAAGGCTACAGCCTATAAAGATTATGAATTTGTTAACTGGACGGAGGACGGAGATGAAGTCAGTGACGCAGCAACCTATCAGTTCACTGCAACGGAAAACCGTATGTTAGTTGCCAACTTTAAGAAAACCGCAGTTTACGAGAATTCTTTCTATGATGGTTTTGAAGATAATAAGATTAACGAATGGACTTTGATAGATTCCGACGGAGATGTCCAGGGATGGAATGTTTTTAGTGCAAACCAATACTATGGTAATCAATACGTGGGTTCCGGCAGAATGGCATTAAGATCTGTCGCGTCGGAAGGCTTACACGGCTTGGATCCGGATGAATGGGCCATTACGCCGGCCATCGTTGCTCCGGAAAATGCAAAACTGAGTTTCTGGATGACCCAGTATGGAGCAGTTTTGAATGGGCCGGATAAGCTGGGCGTGTATGTTGGCCTTAGTCCGGAGACGGACAAAATGACTAAGTTGAAAGATTTTACCATAGAGGACAGGGAAGACAGAATGTGCCGGATTGATCTGAGCGCTTATGCCGGACAAAAGATTTACGTAGGATTCCGGCATTACGATTCACCTCGCGGCAAGGTTCTGATCATTGACAACGTGGAAGTGCAAGGCCAGGGCTCATTTCGGGCGGACGATAATCTAAAGATTACGAAAAAGTCTCTGAGTTTGCACGATACCATCGCGATCGACTTTAAGGTGCCGAAGTCTGCAGTGGCTGATTATTTTGATCCTTATCTTTTGGTGACGCAAAACGAACTGACGAGCAAAGTCACGCAGTATTATGAAGATGGAGATCTTTTGATCTTTACGTATCGCGTGCCTCCTCAGATGATGCGCGAGCAGGCAGTGGCCGTACCTCATGCAAGTAATGCACAAAATGAAGACATAGTGGGCGAGGCATTCACCTATTCCGTGGCGGAATACTGCTACAACATGCTTGGCAAGGATAAGTACCAAAGCGATGAATTTGCCTCTCTGAGAAGACTTCTGGTTGACATTCTGCACTATGGCGATGCAGCGCAAGTTTACGCAAACTACAAGACGGACGAGTTGGCGGGCAAGGATCTGACCGCTGCGCAACAGGCGATGGGTACGGACGTAAATGCGGAGATGACGTATAACACCGTGAAGGATAAGGATTTTGCAAACTTGAATGAGGAAGACAAGCTTGCAAGCATTGAGAAGGCGGCGCTTTTCCTTGAAGCAGCCGTGAACATCCAATTTAAGTATACTGCGAATGACTTAACGGGCTTGTGCATGGTAATTACGGATGACGAGGCTTGCACGAACGTGATAGCGCAGTACGCGGCAAATCCGAACGTTAAGGATGAAAATGGTTTGTATTACGTGACCGTAAACGCACTGAATGCAGGACAAATGCGAAAGCCCGTTTATGCGACGGTGATGAAAGGAGACAGGAAGGTCAGCAACACCTATCGCTACAGCATTGAGTCCTACGTAAAATCCATGAAGGGAAGGGAAATCCAGAACCTGGATCAGCTGCTTGACGCGATGATGCGCTACGGCGACTCCGCGGCAGCGTACGCAAAAAACTAAAGTTTTACTTGGATTATGAGTGGGTCACGGAAACGTGTCAGTAGACACGTCCCCGTGACTCATTTTTTAAGGATTTTTTCTAAGATTAAGTCTCTGTTTGATTCGCTAAAGAGTTCCAAAACTTCCTCTTTGTCATAGGTGATCTGTTCATCGAGCGTGATGCGTGCCTTGCGGTCGGAGCGGGCGTCGATCAGGGGAAGATGATTTTCGTCGGGCGATGTGGCGATCGGGTAGGTGAAGGAGAATTCTCCGTCCGTTAAGACGGAATAGCCGCCGGTACATTGCGCACAACCCCAAGTCGTGGAATCGCCGATGAGGGTTGCGTTGGCATAAGTTTGGAGGTAGTAGGCAAGGATGTCACCAGAGCTGCCAGTGTCACCATTCACCAAAACAATGAGGGGGAGATCCTTCCAGGGACCGGTGCCGTAAGTCTTTACGGGAAAGAGTGAGTGGTAGCTTTCGTTCCTATAATAACCCATGTCACTTGGCAGGGGCTGATCGGAAAAGAGCGCGATCACGGATTTGGACAGATAGCTGTAACCGCCGTCATTGCTTCTAAGATCGATGATCAGTTGTTGCATGCCTTGTGCGCTAAGGTTATTAAGCTTTCCGTCCAGTTCCGCATATAATTCCTTAGAGTATCCGTCCAGACAGTTTTTGATAACGTCAAGGGGAGGATCATTTTTATAGGACTCCTCCGTAATCCTTAAGTATCCCACGCCATCACTGATCATGCAGGCGTGAAAGTTTTCATTGTCTGCGGACGTGCCGAAAAATCTTTTGATTGCCTCCGTGCGGCGCTGCAGGTAATTGCCAATGGCGTTTACGGTGACGGTCTTTTCTTTTGCGTTTTCATCGAGAAACGTCACTTGGATCGCATCACCGCCGTGACCTGCGAGGAAGATGGGCTGGAAGATCCGTTCGTTCTCCACGTAGCTGAACGCATAACGCGCATCGATGCATTTAACCGTGCTGGCGGCTTCCTCCGTTGGAACGCCGTCCCATTTCGTAATGACGGTGCCGTTCTGAATGCCAAGGAGATTGGCCTCGCAACCCTCCTCCATGAGAATGGCAAGATAATCACCGTTTTTATCGCGAAACAGGGAGAAGCCATAATCATTTCCCGCAAGTCTCCGGATGGCTTCCTGGTTTGCCGCGGAGTTCATCGTGCGAACCCTTACGTGGCCGTCATAGAGATCATAGCGCAGCTCATAAAGAGCCATAAGCATGGCAGCCTTATCCTGATTTTTCTCAGCCTCCCGGACCATCGGGAGGTATTTTTCCTTTAGGGCTTTCAGATCAAGTTCTTTCCAATCGCGAAGCACGTAGGCCGTACCAAGGTCGTCTATGGTTTTTGCAAAGCTCTCTTCCCAACTGTCGTGAGAATGATTGCCGACATAGACGTAAAGGACGCAGACGGCAACAAAGATGATTCCCAGGATCATCCAGCCAATCGAAAATGCGTAGGCCAAAATGGTATAAGCTTTGTAGGATCTCTTAAGGAAAATGACGATGCCCCACAGAAAAATGAGGAGGGCCGCAACGCCAAGAGCCGCGTAGCGCTGCAGGGTCAGCTCCGGCATCCCGATGATCCGGTTGTGATGATAAAAAACCAGAAACGTCAGCAGGGGGATGGCACAGAGCGCGCACCAGAGCCGTTCCCGTTTTATTTTCATAAAGTGATGCAGCACGGTGAGTGCCACTAGCGATAACAGAATAAAAACGGTCATGGCCTGAAAGGATGATTCCATTGTTCGAAATAATAGATAAATATATTTTATGATCAGCATGTTCTTCCTCCTTTTGCAATAAAGCATCAGTTGCGTAGGTTTATGAAAGCTTGTGATTTTATTTTATCCCTTCAGTATAAAAATGCTTTGCCAAATCTTTAACTGTTTTTTAATTCTGCCTTGGAGCGAAGACGCACAGAAAATTAAAGATTAGGCAAAGATTTCCTTTGCGAAATGGATTATGATGGATGCAAGAAGAAAAAGCGGCGTTCCTTGGCCAGACGTCGCAACGTTAGTTTGGAAGGGAGAAAAACGGTGAGCGAAGTCGTTATCAAGACGGAGAAATTATCGAAGAGCTTTTCCATTGGAGGAAAGCAACAACATATCTTAAAGAATTTGGATCTGGAAATCTACAAGGGAGATTTTACGGTGATCATGGGACCATCCGGAGCCGGAAAGTCGACTCTTCTCTACGCGCTTTCAGGCATGGACAAGGTTAGCCTTGGTAACATTTATTATTCAGGTGAGAATATCACGAAGTATTCCGACGACAGACTGGCGATCTTCCGCAGAAAGCATTGCGGATTTGTCTTTCAGCAGATTCACCTGGTGGAAAACATGAGCATCATGGACAACGTGATCTCTGCAGGCATGCTGACGGGACAAAAGCAAAAGGATTTAAAGGATAAGGCCATGGCATTGTTTGAGCAGGTGGGCATCAGCGAGGAGTTGACAAAGAAGTTCCCGGCGCAGCTCTCTGGCGGTGAGGCGCAGCGCGCGGCAGTGGTCCGGGCGCTGATTAATGATCCTGAGGTGATCTTCGCGGATGAGCCGACGGGCGCGCTGAACAGTGCCGGAGTAAAGGCCGTGCTGGACGTGCTGACAAAGGTCAATCAAAAGGGCCAGTCCATCGTGATGGTGACGCATGACGTGAAATCCGCAAGGCGCGGGAACCGCATTCTGTATCTTAGCGACGGCGGCATTGTCGGGGAGTGTCATCCCGGCGCATACGTCAGCGAAGATCAAAACCGTCATGAAATCATCCGCCAGTTCTTAGAGAAGCAGGGTTGGTAAGTTGGAGGAAAGCTATGGGAAACCTTTGGAAATTAATCAAGGCGAATGCCCGTAAGGACAGGGGACAGCTCGCATTGTTTTTTATGATTCTTACGCTGGCGGCGCTTTTGCTGCACGTGGCGCTGATTGTCAGCGATTACGATCATGTCTACGACAGGCGTGCCCAAAAGAGAAACGTCGTGGATGCCGTCTTGTATGGCGTTTATGATAAGAATGAGATGGAAAGCTCCCTGTTGGCACAGGGGAAGATCCGTTCGTACTGGATGGAGAAGATGATTCTTCCGGGAACCGTCACGGTAAACGTCCCTACGCACAGAACCGGCAAATCAATAGATGATTTTGCCATCTTTGAGAATCATCAGAGTGATTACGTCCGGTCACTGGATTTTATTGAGCGCAAGGATGACGTTAGCGGAAGAAAGATTTACTTAAACCTTTATACGGCAAGGAATCTTGGCGTTTCTGCCGGGGACGTCATGAAGATCGATTCAGAATACTTTGGAACATATGAGTTTACCGTGGCAGGCATTTATGAAGACTTGATCTTGGGCAACAGCTTTTCGTATTATTCCGTCCTTGTGGAGCCGGAATGTTATCAGGAACTTAAGGTGACCTGCGAGCGGCTCGCGGCAGAAAAAAACATGTTTTTCGAGCGGGATTTCGTAGGATGCTTTTTAGGTGGAGAACAAATGTCAAACGCGGAATGGGAAACGCTGGGCATGCTAAACAATGGCCTTTTTGGAGGCTGGGGGGATCGCGATTCTTTTAAGGCCGGATACGTGTCGGTTGTGAATCTTTTGGCGGCGTTCATGTCAGCTTTTGCCGGGATCATTATTCTTGTGACGGTGACGACGATCGCTTTCACCATCAGGAATAACATAGACAAGGACATTCGCAATTTGGGGGCGCTGCGTGCCGTGGGTTTCACGACGAAGCAGCTTCGGAGAGCCATTATGGCAGAGTTTACGCTGATCGCTTTTTTAGCTACGCTGGCGGGGATCGGGATCTCATTTGCAACCTATCCCATTTTGGAAAGAGCGTATATTCAGGAACAGACGGGCATGAGATGGGAGAGAGGTCTGCAGATTTCCCACGTGCTGCTTTTGCTTGCGTTTGTGCTGGGCTCCATTGTGTTGATCACTTTCATAAGCACGCGAAAAATCAAGCATCTTTCGCCGGCGACGGCACTGCGGTTTGGCCTTTCGTCGAACAGTTTTCGGAAGAATTATCTGCCGCTGGCGGAGACAAAGGGCGGTCTGAATGGGCTTTTGGCATTGAAATCCTGCCTTCAGGCGAAGAGTCAAAACCTGACGGTATTTTTTGCCATGCTTTTGGTAGCTTTCGTGACAACGTTTGCGGCGCAGCTGTTTTACAACACACAGGTCGACGTGACGAGGTTTCAGCATTTGATTCAGGGCGACGTCCCGGATGCGCACGTTTACTTTGAGGGGCGTGAGCAGGAGGAGCTTTCGGAGATCCGCGAAAGGCTATTTGAAATTCCTGGCGTGAAACAGGTTTATGGTCTGGGAAGTACCTCGGGACACGTGGAAGAGGAGGCTGCGACCATCCTGTATTCCGATTCCTGTAAGGACGTGTATTGCGGACTGTATCAGGGAACCATGGCCATGGAGGACAATGAGGCCGTTGTCGCCGGAAGTTTGGCGGAGAAGCTCGGCGTGACTGTCGGAGATGAAATCGAAATCTGCTATGGGGAGGAAAAGGAAAAGTACCTCATTACGGGACTGCAGCAGGCGGTTTACGGCATGGGCATGAGAATTTATTTGACGGACGGCGGCGCACGGCGTATAGGCATTCCGGCGGAGTTTTCTTATTTCCGCATCCGGCTGGATAAGCCCAGCGCGGCTGAGGTGGACCGCGTGTTGGAGCAGGCGCGGAAAGCGCTCGGCGAGAAGTGTACGGAGGTTGAAAACTATTATCGCTATCAGCGCAGCATGGACAACATGCCTGTCATGGCCGTCTCATTTATCGTGTTGCTCTTGGTACTTTTGTCTTTTGTGATTGCCATTTTGGTGCTGAGTCTGATCATCAAGAATGTTTTTGTAAAGAGGGAAAAGGAATTTGGAATCAAGAAGGCACTTGGCTTTACCAGTTCTCAGCTGCGGCTCCAGCTGGCGCTCTCCCTGGCTTTGATCGTATTCGTCGCGGCAGTGCTTGGAGGAGTGCTCGGGTATTCCTTGACGAATCCCCTGATCACGATCATTTTCTGGGGATACGGAATCAAAAAGGCTGAGCTGTTCGTGAACGGACTGGTTGCCGTCATTGCGGCCTGCGCAGTCGTATTGTTTACGGCGCTGATTTCTTATATTGCGGCAAGAAGAATGAAAAAGGTGTCCGCTTATGAACTGATCCGGGAGTAGGGGGCCAGCCATTTTGATTAGAGACGTTTCCTTACGGTTTTGCTTGCGATTACGGAAGGGATAAGGTAAAATGTAGCTAGGAGGATTGGCATGGAAATTCTATTGATTTTGATCGTAATTGCAATCTTTGTCAGCGTGCTGACGGGGAACCTAGGTTACGTCCTTTTCGGCATGTCTGGTTTCTTATTGCTTACGGCAGGATTGATGGTCTTGATCTTTTTGGCCTGCAACGTGCTTCTCCTTACGTCAAAATGGAAAGAGGCGAAGTTCGTGGGCATGGATTATCCCACGGAAAAGTCAAGGTTCCTGGTGGCGTTTTATCTGGTGGACGGAGAGGAAATCCCCTGTCTTTTCCCGGAGGAGGGAATCTTTCGGGACAGGTTTTACCGGGAGGACAAGACATATCACGTCCTTTTGAACCGAAAGCTTGGGAGGGTGTTTGACCGATTCTCCGTGGCGACCTGTATCCTGGGATTGTTTTTTGGAATCTTACTTGGCGGCGTGATGATCGCCATGTATTATTAGCGTGAGAAGTTGCGGGATCTGTTGCGTGTTTTGCGGGGAAGCCGCGGGAGTTGTAGCGTGTTTTGCGGGGAGGCTGCGGGATTTTGTGAACTTCCGGGAAGGAGGACAGGCGTATGAAGAAGCAGGAAAGAATCATTGGCATCGTCATGGCGATCATTATGTCCATTGCGATGGGGATCGTGGCATCCATTTTTATCTATTTGGATCCAAAGACGCAAACGCCTGCCTTTCCTTTGTTTTGTCTGATCAACGTGGTGGAATCCATTGTTGTCGGACTGATCGTAGCGTTAGTGATACCGCTTGGAAAGCTGGGATATGGGCTGGCCGCGAAGGCAAAGGCAGCGCCGCCCTCCCTAAAGTTTAACATGTTGAATTCCATTCCCATGTCTCTGGGGAATTCCCTGATCGTCAGTGCCGTTGTCAGCTTTGTCAACGTGGCGCAGGCCCATGCCAAGATCCCGGAGCAGGCAGCGCCGCCGCTCATGGCCATGTGGTTTGGGAGCTGGGCACCGCTTTTGCTCCCTTCCATTGTGATCAGCTACTTGTTGGCAGTTTTAATTTCGCCGCTGGTGGTCAAGATGGTCATGAAGGGGAAGAAGCCGGGCATGATCGCAACCGGGGAAAATATGAAATGAGTCAAGACAAATAGATGGAAAGCGTGGTTTGTGATGAGTGCGAAACGATTGGAAAAGAAAATAAAGTTGGGGGCGCTGGCATTGTCGCTGGCGCTTCTTTGCGCCGGTTGTTCAGGAGCGGAGTCTTCGGTAACGCCGGCTCCTACGGATTCTTCGGAGCCTGTGGCGACGATGGAGCCAACGGATTCACCAGAGCCGACGGATTCACCAGCGTCCACGGGTTCGCCGGAGCCCACGGCAACGCCGGTTCCTACGCCGAGTGAGGAAGAGATTTATGCCGACGTGATCAGCAGGTCTCTTACGTATGCGGGAAATAACTTCAGATTAAAGAAAGTGATCGAAAAGCTTCGCGCGGGTGAGCAGGTCAGCGTGGCGATCCTTGGCGGTTCCATCACGGAGGGAGCCGGTGCGGGAACAAATGACAAGGGATATGCCTTTCAGTTTGTGCAGGCGCTGGGAGATACGTATGCGGCGAATGGCATGGAGCAGTTGAATTACGTAATTCCCGGACTTTCGGGAACGCCTTCGGTGCTGGGACTTATGCGGTATCAACAGGATGTCGTCAAACCGCTGGGGGAGGCGCCGGATCTTTTGATCATTGAGTTTGCGGTGAATGACTGGCAGGAGGCGACAAACGGCAGGGCTTACGAGAGTATGGTTTATGAAGCTTTATCCGCAAAGGAGGATTGCGCAGTGATCGCGCTGTGTTCCGTTGCAAAGACGGGATGGAACGCGCAGGATACGTATCTTCCCATCGTTAAGCACTATCAGATCCCGCTGGTAAGCTTAAAGGATGCCGTGTTTATTTCCGGGACGAAGACAAGGATCGCAGCGACGAAATACTTTATGGATGATTATCATCCAAAGTTCTACGGGCATCAGCTGATGAAGGATTGTCTGATGAATCTGTTGGCGCAGGCGGACGAGGCGGAGACGGACGAGGCAGTCGCCATTCCCGAGAACGCGGTCAAGGGGCGTGACTTTGCGGGACTTGTACAGGTGGATTCCAATAACCAGGGGAAGGGACTGAAGGTTGGTTCCTTTGGGGAGACGGATGAGAAAGTCGTTCAAATGTTTTTCACCAAGGCAGCAGCCTTTCCCAATAATTTCCATCACGCGGCTGGGGCAAAGAATGATCCCCTGAAGTTGACGGTGAACTGCAGCAAGATTTTGATCAATTATAAGACGGCCAATGATAAGAATTTTGGCAAGGCAGAAATTTACGTGGACGGCGCGCTTGTTGCTACGGCGGACGGATATAGTGGCGGCGGCTGGAATAATTGCAACGTGCTGCTTGTCTTGGATGAGGCGCAGGCCGCAAAGCATACGCTGGAAGTGAAGATGGCGCAGGACGACGCAGACAAGGCATTTACCATCTTCTCCATAAGCTACGCGGAGTGACGCTGGACCTAGAGTAAAAATTGGATCAAAGATATGCAATACGTTATGGCTGGAAGAGTGAGTCTCTTCCAGTCTTTTTTGTTTGGCAATCGAAGGAAATTATGAATCATGGGTATGGGGGTAAAAACGGCGTGCAGAAGTCGTGCTACCCACAAATAAAAAAAGTTAAAATGGGTATTGACAAACAATATTATACGATATATAGTATAGACAACGAACAATAGTATATGCCGTATAATATTACGAGAGAAATATGAATTTAGGGAATAAGGGGTGAGAAGATGGTTTTTAATACGGGAGCGGCGCTACTGGACGCGATCGTGCTGGCAGTAGTGAGCAGGGAGCCGGACGGAACCTATGGATATAAGATCACGCAGGAGGTCCGGCAGGTGATCGACTTATCAGAATCCACGCTGTATCCGGTTCTGAGAAGACTTCAGAAGGATGAATGCCTGGAGGTCTACGACATGGAATGTTCGGGACGGAACAGAAGGTATTATAAGGTGACTAGTCAAGGTTGGGCACAGCTTCATCTCTATGAGAGTGAGTGGAGACAGTACGCTGACAAGATCACAAGTTTGTTTGAGGGAAAGTCGCTTGTCGCGGACGGGGCGTAGGATGACGCACAGAAGCGCGGCAGAACGTGAGACCGGAAGAAGACCTACGGGCATGGAACCGTAAGGAAGGTTTTAGGCCATGGGACTGGAAGAAGACCTATGGACGTGAGACCGGAAGGAAGGTCTTAGGGCGTGCAAGTGGCGGGGATTTGGAGACTATCTATCGCAGGGTTAAGGAGAACAGAGAATGAATAAAGAAGGATTTATGAGTCAGCTGGAGAGCTTGCTGGCAGAGATCCCGGCAGCGGAAAAAGATGAGGCTTTGCAATACTATAATGATTATTTCGAGGATGCCGGCTGGGAAAATGAGGCATCCGTGATCAAGTCACTGGGAAGTCCGCAAAAGGTTGCGGATAACATCAAGGCGGAGCTTCGCGGAGAGGTGTTGCCAACAACGGCGAATGCAGGAGATCGCGCCGTAACTAAGTATGGACAGATCGTTCCGGCAGGGGAAGTGAAGGATCTTGGCGGGGAAGACGAAACTGGTAATTCAAATGATAAAGCGGGCAACTCTGGCATGTTTGGCAGTGCCGGGGGAGCAGGCGGCCGTGGAGCCTTTGGAGGTGCCGGGGGAGCAGGTGGCCGTGGAACTTTTGGAGGCGCAGGCGGTTATGGCGGAGCAGCCGGAGCGGCGGGCGTAGCAGGAAGAACCCTGTTCAACGCAGAGGGAAATGGATTTTTTCAGAGGTATGGAATCATTGCAATCATCCTGCTGATTGTTCTGGCGCCCACTCTGATCGGACTTTTCTTTTCGGCAATCGGAGCGGTCTTTGGATTATTCGTGGCTATTTTGGCAATTCTTTTTGCACCTGCGATTACGGGATTTGCACTGATGGTTTCCTGCATCGGGATTGTGGCGGTATCCTTTTTGGCGATCCCTGAAAGCATGGGAGGTTTTTGTATCCTTGCAGGTGCGGGTCTGCTCGTCGGCAGTGTGGGAATGCTTTTTCTCTCGCTGTCGGGACTTCTGATGAACCTTTTGCCGCCGTGTGTAAAGTTGATCAAGAAAATTGTAAGCTTAGGCGTTGACGGCGTTAAAAAATTTATGGACAATATTCATTGAACCCTGCGGGGAGTAAGGAGAGTGATCACGTGAAGTCTTTTGTAAAGGGATGTGCAATTGCTGCATTATTTTTATTTGGTCTTGGCATGACAATGGTCATTGCCGGATGTGCGCTTGGAGGAGTTGACGAGACGAATAAGATTGTTCAGGAAGTTAAGGACAAAATTCCGGCAGACGTAAAGGAAAAAGTACAGGGAATCTTGGACAGCAAGATATATAGCATTGATGATTTCGGCGGCGTCTTTAAGGACGGAGAGAAGACGCTGGAGGGTGATGTTAAGAAGTTTTCCCTGAGTGCGGACGGTGTGGAGAAGATCAAGCTGGACATCGGAGGATGTGAAGTGACGATCTTAGATTCCGAGGATGATGATTTCTGGGTAGAAGCAAAGAACGTGCAGAAATTCCAGGCTTACGTGGATGGTGAAACGCTTCACGTCGTAAATACCAGCAAGGAGAAGACCATCAGCGGGCTAAATATCAAGAATGTTAAAATCACTCTTTACGTGCCTGAGGGATTGGTATTTGACAAGGCTGAGATCGAGCTTGGCGCGGGCATCATTCATTCAGATGCTTTTGCGGCAAAGAAGGCAGAGATCAAGATTGGTGCGGGTGATCTGCAGCTGAAGAGCATGGACAGTGACGACGTAAAGATACAGATCGGCGCGGGAAACGTGGAGATTGGGGATGCAAGCATCGACAAGCTGGAATGTAAGGTTGGCGCCGGTAATTTCACGTTGAAAGGAGAACTCCACGACGACGTGAAAGTGGATTGTGCCATGGGGAATATCAGTCTTGACCTAAAGAATGCATACAAGGATTTTGACTATGAGGTAAAATGCTCCGCAGGAAACATTGATCTGAATGGAAAGAAGTACACGGGCCTTTCCAAGGAAGAGAAGATCGACAATGACGCAGAGCATGAGATGAAGCTGGAATGCTCCGTCGGCAACGTCGACGTTAGCTTTAAATAAAAATGGGTCAGGGGGACATGCCACTGGATATGTCCCCTGACCCAATTCAGACTACCTTGACCAGTTTAGGCTTCTTCATCCGGGGTTACCTGGAGGAAGAGGCCTGATTTTTTGAGCGCAGGTCGCAAGGCCAGGTAGAAAATGGATGCGCACGCAACGGCAACGATGGCGTTGACAAAGGTCGTGAGTGCTGCCATCTTGGCGAAGACGGAGGCGAGCTCCTGAGGGATGCCAAGAAGATAGATCTTGTAGAAATATCCAACGGTGGGATCTGCCACAACGTTGAATGCCATGCCGCAGATGCATGCGAGGATCGTCACGGAGGTCACGTATTTCGCCGCATGCGGGCGGCTGAGTTTGAAAATCTTATGTGCCACGAGGCCTACGATCAGTCCGATCATAAGCTTTAAGATAAAGGTCTTCGGGGCACTGGTGACGTAAGAGGTCGTCAGGTCGCCGATGGTCATGCCGATGGCTCCCGCGAGCCCGCCGAGGTATCCGCCGAGGAACAGCGCTGCGAGAACGCAGAAGACGTTGCCGAGGTGAAATGCCGTTTTGTCAGTACCTACGGGAATGTCGATCTTAAAAAATGCGAAACCCACGTAGCAGAGCGCGGCCATGAGGCCAGCCATTGCAATCTTCTTGGCATCCGCTTGTTCTGCGGGATGCACGCCGATCACGGCATTGTAAAGCCCCTTGAGGAGCAGGGCAAATGCAAGGAATACGGCGGTCATGCCAAAGGAGTAGGGACGCTCTAACCGGAGCTTTTCGTCCTGTAGCGAGGAAAGGTTATGCTTTAGGGAATCCAAATCTCCATCCTTCGTTCCAGCCTCAACGTCACTGATCTGCGCCTTAACCGAATTGATCTCAGTGCCGATGATTTTGGACTGTTGATAGGACTTGCCGTGGGCACTGACGGAGAATATAAGACTCCCAATGACAAGGATGGCGCTGACGGCGAGAAGACGCCAGCCGCGCACGCGGGCGTTCCTGCTTGCATTATTCTTTTCCGCTGATTTTTTTTGTTCCGTACTCATGATTTTGCCTTCTTTCTAAAGAGAATTTTTCTGTGTGATTATTCTTGTTTCATTTCTTTTCGTTGTTTTCTTTGTTATCACTTATCTCCCGGATGAGCCAGGGGAGTTCTGCTTCGAAGTTGACGGCGTAGTTTACGCGGTCGGGATCTTCGTATGTGTTTTTGATGCAGGCCCTCACGTAATCGGCCGCGAGCCTTAGGGCATCGTACGTGGATGCGCCGCGAATCAGGGCGCCGGTGAAGGTGCTGGCAAAAATGTCGCCCGTGCCATGGGAGCGGAAGGGAACCTGCGGCTGGCCATAGGAAAAGAATTTGCCGCTTTTTACGTCCAAACCCATAAATCCAAAGGTTCCGTCCTCTATGGTCACGCCCGTGATCACGACGATGCCATTACAAAGCTTTGCCAAGCCCTTGAGGAGCTTTTTGGTTTCCGAAGGAGCGGCGTCCTCGCCGGGGTAGGGAACCCCGAGCAGCAATGCGGCCTCGGAAAGGTTTGGCAGGATGACGTCGGCAAGAGAACAGAGCGCTGCCATTTTCTTGGGAAAGTTTTCATCAAATCCGGAATAGAGTTTTCCGTTGTCTGCCATGACAGGATCTATGATAACCTTTGTGTCATCTTCTTTAAATTCCTTTACGTAGTCCCTTACGATCTCAATCTGTCTTTCGCTTCCCAGATAACCGGTATAGATGGCCTGAAAGCGAAAGCCTTCTTTTTTCCAGTGTTCTTTGATGGGATCCATGTCATCCGTGAGGTCCCGGAAGGTCATGCCCTTGAACTGCGTGTGGGTGGACAGGATCGCGGTCGGAACAATGGCAGTTTCGATTCCCATGGCGGAAATGATGGGAAGCGCCACGGTCAGCGAACATTTGCCAATACAGGATATGTCTTGAATGGTCATGATGCGTTTCATGTTGGAGTCCTCGCTTGCCTTTGCTTTTCTTATGGTTGCAAGTATACAACAGTTGTGGTATTATTGATAATGCCATTTTGAGAAAATTGAATAAGACCAGATGGGAGCGGAAAGAAACCTAAATGGCAAAAGAGGTGGAAAAGTGGAACTGATCTATGATCTTGAAAAGCGAGGAAAACGTCCGATCTATGAGTATTTGTACCTGTGTATCCGCAAGGACGTGCTAAGCGGAACGCTAAAGCCCGGAGAAAAGCTTCCTTCAAAGCGGGAGCTGGCCAGAAGCCACGACGTGGCATTGATCACAGTGGAGAATGCCTACGCGCAGCTGATCATTGAAGGGTACGTGACGGCAAGGGAAAAAAGCGGATACTACGTGAATCCCGGGATGGCAGAAGTCCAGACTCGCCCTGCAGGTGCGCAACAGGAAGAAATATTGCGTGACGGCGCCAGGTACGGTGAGACGACGCATGACGGCACCAGCCGGGGGGATGCAACGCAGGAGGGCATGGGACGTGAGGCGGCAACCGCGAGCCTCGGTGCAGGTGCGGCTAAGAGTAGTGGCACGCATGCCGGAAGGCAGCTTGTGGATTTCACCTCGGGAGAATTAAAAAAAGACGCATTTCCATTTTCTGTTTGGGCCAGGCTTATGCGGCGCGTGATGAATGACCGGGAGGAGGCTTTCCTGACGAAGCCGGAGAACCGGGGTGTTCCGGAGCTTCGCGAGGCCATCCGGACGTATTTGAAAAAAGCAAAGGGTCTCTACGTGCTCCCGGAGCAGATCATTGTGGGACCGGGGACGGAGTACCTGCATCATATTCTGTTGCAGCTCTTGGGGCGCAGCCGGATTGTGGCGGTGGAGGATCCGGGATATAAAAAGGTTGGACAGATCTATGAGGGAAACGGACTCAAATGCCTGCACGTCCCGGTGGATCATGGCGGCATGATCGTCGAGCGCCTAAAGGGGAGCAATGCGACGCTTGTTCACATCTCGCCGTCGCATCATTTTCCGACGGGATGCGTGATGCCCATCGCCAGGCGAAGGGAGCTGCTTTCGTGGGCAAGAGAGAGCGGGGCCTATGTAATCGAGGATGATTATGACAGTGAATTCCGTTTTGACGGACGCCCAATCCCAACGCTGGTCAGTTTGGACGGTGACAGAGTGATTTATATGAATACGTTTACGAAGACGCTTGCACCGTCCATACGCATTGCGTATGCGGTATTGCCGGTGGAACTAATGGAGAGATATGAGAAAAAACTCTCGTATTATTCCGGGGCAGTGTCCTCTTTTGAACAATATACGCTTGCAGCTTTCATCGGAGAGGGGTATTATGAAAGACACGTAGCACGAATGCGGAATTATTACCGGCAGCAGCGCTCGAAGATATTGACTGCGCTTGCACAGTCGCCGCTGGCGAAACGCGCTTCCGTGGAAGAACACGCGGCCGGACTGCATTTTATCCTAAGGATCAACGGGATCAAAGATGAGGAAAAGTGGCTGGCCAGATTGGAAGGGCAAGGGATCCGGCTGTTGCCTGTGTCGGCCTTTTGTTATGAGAGGAAGGAAAACTATAGGCACCGGTTTGTGATCTATTATTCAGACATTGATCCGGAGAATCTTAAGGAAGCCTT
Source organism: Acetatifactor sp. (assembly GCA_024693365.1). Classification (GTDB taxonomy): domain Bacteria; phylum Bacillota; class Clostridia; order Lachnospirales; family Lachnospiraceae; genus Acetatifactor. The sequence goes on from JAILLF010000037.1 coordinate 139,941, forward strand.
TGAGATCATGGCAAAAGAAAAACATTAAATCATGGGAAAAGAGGTTGAAACCAATGAAAAAACGAGAAAACGGAAGAAGAATCCTGCTGGCTGCTTTATGCGCATGCCTGCTATTGGCAAGCTGTGGGAACGGCGGTGTGAGCAGAAAAAATACTTCGGAAGAGTTGGAAGCAAAATGCAAAAAGGCGGAAAGTTTTGTCGATTACGCATATGAGAAAAAAATGGGGAATACGCTGGTAAGTCCGCTGTCATTAGACTTGGTGCTTGCAATGCTGACGGAAGGCGCCTCCGGCGAGACTGCAGAGGAGCTAAATCGTTATCTTGGCAGGGAGGATTTTACGGCGTGGGCAAAGGATTACTTGAATCACGCACGTAATCTGAAGTCGGGTCCGTTCTCTAAATCGGGCTATCAATTCTCTTACAAATTGGGAAATTCCTTGTGGGTGAAAAAAGATTTTAAGTTGACGGATGAGTACCAAAAACTTATGGAAAAGAATTATTATGCCCTTGTGCAAAAAGCAGATTTTGGAGGAGCGCCTCAAGAAACTGCAAATCAAATAAACGAGTGGTGTGACAAAAATACGGATGGCATGATCAAAGAAATTGTAAAGCCGGATCTGATCTCGGAAGATTTGGCGGTAGTTCTGCTCAACACGGTTTATTTTGAATCCCCATGGAAAAAAGCATGGAGGGAAGAAAGCGGAACGTTTACGGATTTTTCGGGAGAGAAGACGGAACAATTAATGCTTTCGTCCAAAGAGACCATATATTATGAGAATGAGAAGGCAAAAGCCTTTGGGAAGCCATATGAAAAAGGTTTTTTGTTCATAGGGATCTTGCCGAAAGAAGAAGGGGAATTCAGCTTGAAGGACTTGGATCTAAAAAGCCTTTTGGACTCGAAGACAAATAAAAAAGTATTGACAAGGGCTCCTAAGTTGGATTTTGAGACAGACGTTAATCTGATCGGCATGCTGAAGGAACAAGGCGTAGAGCGTGTGTTTAGTCTAAAAGAGGCGGAGCTCGGACGGATGATCGAAGATAAAGAACTGTATGTCAGCGAGGTTGTGCAGAAGTGCAAGATTCAGTTGGACCAAAATGGAACGCGTGCTGCGGCGGCCACGACAGCCATGGCAAGGATGAAGGCGGATCCTATGAAAGCTGTTTATTTGACACGGCCGTTTGCTTTTTTAATCTATGACGAAAAGAAGGGCGAAATTGTATTTGCGGGAAAGATTGTCACGGTAAAGTAAAATTTTTTCTTTCCGCAAGAACAAATTATAATATTAACCGTCTATATGGACAAAGCAAAAAAGTTACGATCCTGACAATTCAAACGAGTGAGGAGACGATGACATGAAAAAGAAATTATTGTTGTTACTTTGTGCATGCATGATGCTGGGTGGATGTTCGGATGCCGGAACCGGAAAACCGTCAGAGACGGAAAAGCCTTCCGTGCAGGAGACGCAAGGCTCGCAGGAGACGCCGGTGCTCGGGGAAGGAGAAGAGCAGGAAATCCAGCAGGTGGAACTGACGGACACTTATCAAAAAGCAGCTTATTTTGCGGACCAGATATATAAGGAGAAGCATGGTAACGTGCTTGTCAGCCCGCTTTCCTTGAACGTGGCGCTTGGCATGGCAACGGAGGGCGCTTCCGGTGAGACGGCGAAGGAACTGTACCGCTATCTGGGCAGGGAGGATTATGCTGACTGGGTAGATGAATACATGACTTATGCCGAGAGCCTGAAGACCGGGAGCGGGAAAAAGTCCGGATATACGTTTAACTACAAGCTGGCCAATTCCATCTGGGTAAAGAAGGAGGCAAAGCTTCTCAAGGATTATCAAAAGCTTGTGGAGAAGAAGTTCAGGGCCGAGGCGGAAAACGTGGACTTTGTGGGAGATGCGGACAGAACGGCGCAAAAGATCAATTCCTGGTGCGACAAGCACACGGAAGGACTGATCAAGAAAATTGTTACTCCGGATAAGTTCGATGCTGACCTGATGGCAATCTTGGTCAATTCCGTTTATTTTGAGTCCCCCTGGGTGCAGGAATGGCATCTTAATAACCATGAATTCACGGATCTTCAGGGAAACAAGAAGGAGCAGGAAATGCTTTCCGACACTCTTGGAACATACTACGAAAACGATTATGCCACGGCATTTTCCAAAAATTATTACAACGGATTCCAGTTTATCGGCATTTTGCCGAAGGCAGAGGGCGACTTCGAGCTGGGCGACCTTGACCTGAAGAACCTTTTGGAATCGGAGACGAACGAATATGACGTCAGAGCACTTATGCCACAACTGAATTATGAGACGGAGTCGGAGAACGTGATTGACGTGCTGAAAGCCCAGGGAGTATACAGGGCATTTGATGAGGAACGCGCAGAGTTTTACCGAATGATCGAGGATGAGCCGCTCTATATCAGCAAGATCATTCAGAAGTGTAAGATTGAGCTCGACAAGGACGGAACCCGCGCGGCTGCAGTCACGGCGATCTTTATGACAAAGGAATCGGCGGCGATAAGACCGAAGGAAAAGGAAGTAAAAGAAGTATACCTGGACAGACCGTTTGCCTTCCTGATCTATGACAGCCAGAAGGACCAGATCGTGTTTGCGGGGAAGGTTGTTGAATAACAAAATCTGAGAAACAAAATAATACAAAAAAAAGAGGGAAATGGCAGAAAAATACATTGAAACTTTTGCCATTTCCCTTTAATATTGTATTATGAGACGTGTGCGGTCACGTCTGGTAATAGTGCAAGAAACAGTAAAATGCAGGAGGTTACAAACATGCAATACGGATATTTTGACGAGGTGAAGAAGGAGTACGTCATCACTAAGCCCAATACGCCGGCGCCTTGGGCGAATTACCTGGGATCCCCGGCATACGGTGCCATCATTTCGAACAATGCGGGCGGCTACAGCTTTGTTAAGAGCGGCGCGAACGGAAGAATCATCCGCTATCATTTTAACAGTGACGATACGCCTGGCAGATACGTTTATCTGCGCGACGATGACGTGAAGGATTTCTGGTCCGCAACCTGGCAGCCTGTTGGCAAGGACCTGAACGATTACAAGAGTGAGTGTCATCACGGAACCGCTTATTCCAACATGATCGCGGAATACGCAGGGATCCATTCCGAGGTTCTGTATTACGTTCCCCTGAACAAGACCTATGAGGTATGGGCAGCAAAGGTGACGAACAAGTCTGCAAAGCCCAGGACCATTTCCGTATTTGGCTATGCGGAGTTCACGAACGACAGCAATTACGAGCAGGATCAGGTAAACCTGCAGTACACGCAGTTCATTACCGCAACCCATTTTGAGAACAATAAGATTTATCAGAAGATCAATCCGAACTTTGGCAAGGATCAGACCGGCTCCAACCACAAGGAGCGTTTCTTCGGCATGGCCGGCCAGACCGTTGTTTCCTACAATGGTGACAAGCAGGCATTCCTTGGCAACTATCATTCCTATGGCAATCCCATTGCTGTTGAAAACGGTGCGTGCGACAACGTGCTGAATTACAACTCCAACGGATGCGGCGCCCTGCATACCCAGATCACGTTGGAGCCCGGCGAAACGAAGGAGGTTGCATTCCTTCTTGGACAGGCTGAGCCTTGGGTGGCTGATGAGATCCTGGCTGCATACAAGGATCTTTCCATTGTGGAAAAGGAGAAGCAGGAGCTCATTACTTACTGGCATTCAAAGCTTATGAACTTCCAGGTAAACACGCCGGATCCCGCGTTCAACAGCATGATCAATACCTGGAACGCATATCAGTGCTTCATCACCTTTACCTGGTCCCGCGCAGCTTCCTTTAGCTACTGCGGACAGCGTAACGGTTACGGATATCGTGATACCGTTCAGGACATCCAGGGAATCATCCATCTGGATCCTGCCATGGCAGAAAAACAGTTGACCTTTATGCTTTCCGCTCAGGTTGACAATGGCGGCGGACTGCCTTTGGTAAAATATGACCATAATCCCGGACACGAGGATACGCCGGATGACGAATCCTACGTTCGTTCCACGGGTCATCCCGCATACCGTGCGGACGACGCGCTGTGGCTCTTCCCGACGGTTTGGAAGTATGTTTCCGAGACCGGCGACAAAGATTACGTAAAGAAGGTGATCCCTTATGCGAATAAGGACGAGGGCACCGTATACGATCACTTAAGGAGAGCGATCAATTTCTCCATGGAGAGACTTGGTGATCACAAGATGCCAGCAGGTCTTCACGCAGACTGGAATGACTGCTTAAGACTCGGAAAGAAGGGTGAGTCCACGTTCGTGGCACTGCAGCTCTACTATGCATTCACGGTAATGAAGGGCTTTGCAAAGGATCTGAATGATACGGAGTATCTGGCTTATCTGGAGGCAACCCAGAAGGAGCTTGGCGAAATCATCAACAAGGAGTGCTGGGAGGACGACAGATTTGTCCGCGGCATCAAGGAGGATGGCCAGGTCATTGGTTCCAAGAACGATCCTGAGGCAAGCATGTGGCTGAATCCCCAGTCCTGGGCCGTTATCAGCGGACTGGCAACGAAGGATCAGGCTGAGAAGGCTTTGGAGAGCGTTCACCGCGAGCTGAACACGAAGTATGGCGTTCGCGTAATGGCACCTTCCTACGTGGATCACGCATTTGACGGCGCACTGGCACTGCTCTTTAACCCCTCCACGAAGGAGAACGGCGGTATCTTCTCGCAGCCTCAGGGCTGGATCATCCTGGCTGAATCCCTGATGGGTCACGGTAACAGGGCATTCGAGTACTTTACCGAGAGCTCACCTGCATCCCAGAACAATGATGCGGACGTAAGACGTCTGGAGCCCTACGTACATGGCCAGTTCACCGAGGCAGACGAGTCTCCTTTCCACGGCAGAAGCCACGTACATTGGCTGACCGGTACCGCGTCCACCTGCATGGTAGGATGTGTGGAAGGCATCTGCGGCATGAGACCTGACCTGAATGGTCTTTGGGTTTGCCCGACCATTCCTTCGGCTTGGAAGGAAATGACCATGGACAAGAACTTCCGCGGCAAGAAGCTTCATATTACCGTTCGCAACGAGAGCGGCGCAGAGAGCGGCTTCAAGGAGTTCTACCTGAACGGAAAGAAATTAGAGCAGCCTTACGTTCCCGCAGCCGACATGCTGGAGGAAAATCAAGTAATTGTAGTTATGTAACTGTCGTGAAAACAATAATTTTAGGGGAGTTCAGCCTCCCCTAAAAAAATAGTTCAATGATAAAACGATTTACTGATGCCCACGTGACGAAGGATTCCATTTTAAGGCAGACTTTCTGGCTTTGCGGTAATGCTGAAGGTTGAGCACTGCCTGGAGGACGAAAACGGAAAGCAGGCAGTAAAAAAGGCTGGAAAACACTGCCAGAAAGGCGAAAGCGATCGGCAGAAAGGTGAAGCAGACGTCGGACAGGCAAAGTCACTGTCGGACTGGCAAAGTCACTGTCGGGAAAGGCGAAGTAGTTGGCAGGGAAGTTATCAAGCAGTGAACAAAATATATTATAAAAACGGGAGGTTACAAAATGGCAGAAACAGCAAAAATTACAGTACATCCGTCTTTTAAGATCGGAGAAATCTCACCGAGGCTCTTTAGTACGTTCCTAGAGCCCATCGGAAGCATGGTGAACGGTACGATGTACAATCCCAAGCATCCCACCGCGGATGAGCAGGGATTCCGGACTGACTTTATCAATGGGCTGAAGGGAACCGGAATGCCAGCATGTCGTCTGCCCGGTGGAAACTTTGTATCTGCTTGGCAGTGGAAGGATTCCATCGGTCCTAAGGACCAGAGAAAGGTGCATCTTGATCCCGCATGGTATCAGTTTATCCCAAATGACGTGGGACATGACGAGTATCTGCAGTGGGCGGAGAAGGTTGGGACGGAGCCTTTGTACACGATCAATCTTGGCACTGGCACGTTCCAGGACGCGATGGACATTGTGGAGTACACAAACTTTGAGGGCGGCTCTTACTGGTCTGACCTTCGCAAGCAGTATGGACATGAGAAGCCTTACGGCGTAAAAACCTGGTACCTTGGCAACGAGATGGATGGTCCCTGGCAGCTTGGCTCATGGGATAAGGACCCGAGGGGCTATGGCGTCCGCTGCAACGAGGTTTCGAAGGCAATGAAGTGGATTGATGCTTCCATCGAGACGGCGGTATGCGCAAGCTCTGCACTGTTCATGGATCATTATCCCACTTGGGAGGAGACGGTTTTGCAGGAATGTTACGAGACCGTGGATTTCCTGTCCATGCATCACTATCACAGCGCGCCTCCCGGAGACTGGAAGGCACTGCTTGGCGGCTCCGCATACTATGAAGACTTCATCAACACGGAGATCGCAATGCTTGACCTTGTTGCAGCAAAGTGTCGTTCGCCGAAGAAAGTGATGCTTTCCTTCGATGAGTATGGCTGCATGGTTCGCCCGAACAGCCCGCTTCATCCCGGATATGGCTATCACAACATGGCGAGATCCCATTATCGCTTTGATCCGAAGAGGCCTTATATCCGTCACGATCCCGATAACATGCCGGACAGACAGTTCCCCGGCGGCGACATGCTTCACGCACTTTCCATGCTGTCCGTTCAGCTGGCGTTCCTGCGCCACGCAGACCGCGTGAAGATCGGATGCATGACGGGTGGTCTCGGAGCGCTTTGCAGCTCCAACCATGACCACGTATGGAAGTCCGCTTCCCACTATGCATTCATGGATATGATTAATTATGCGAAGGGAACCTCCATGCGTACGGACGTAAAGAGTGAAACCTATGACATTCCCGGCTATGCGATCGATGACACTTCACAGTATTATGACAAGGAAGGCCTGAATTTTGTAGACAGCGCTTCCGCTTGGGACGAGGAGAACGAAACCCTTACAATCTTTGTCATCAACAGAAATGACGAGACGGAATATCCGATTAGGGTAGACGTGCGCGGATTTGAGGAGTATACTTTTGATAAGCATATCGAATTATGCTCAGATGATCTGGACGCTAAAAACAGTTTCGAGGAGCCGGAGCGCATCATGCCTGCCCTGAAGTCTGGGGGGACTTTTGAAAACGGCATTTATGCGGGACACGTAAGACCTCTTTCTTGGAACGTTCTTTGTTTCAAGAAGAATTAAATGGGTCTCTGCTCCTTGAGTGATATGGTATCTTTTGGAGTTGGGGAATGAAGAAAAAAATAGCGGTATTTGCAAACGGCTGGAGTAACGAGGCACTCTCTAACGCCGTTAAGGGAATTAAAAAATATGCAGCACAGGAAGACTTTGACGTATTTGTCTTCCTGTGCTTTGCCAACGTCAGCGCACAGACGGAATTGATGCAGGGTGAATTGAACGTATACGGTCTGTGTAACGTGGCGGATTATGATGGCATCATTATCTTTTCCAACATGCTGAATTCCGACGAAACCGTGGTGTCTCTTTGCGGAAAAGCAAGGGATCAGGGCGTTCCCGTGGTCAGCATCGGCATGGAGGTGGACGACGTGCCGTGCGTCAGCGTGGACGGGAATACGGGCATGCGCGATCTTGTGACGCACCTGGTGGAAAAGCACGGCGTGCGCGACGTTGTTTACGTCGGTGGCGTGCCTGGCCACGCAGAGAGCGACGCGCGGCTTGAGACCGTCAGAAAAGTATTAAAAGAGCACGGATACGCCGTAAAGCGCGAGGACGTGGTTTACGGCGGTTGGTCAAACCGGCGGACGATCGATGCAATCCATGCCGTACTGAAAACGCGCAAGGGAAAGCTCCCCGATGCGTTTATCTGTGCGAACGACATTATGGCGCTGTCGACGGCTACGGAGCTTGGAAACATGGGCTATACGCTCCCGAAGGACGTGATCGTGACGGGCTTTGATTACGCCAGGGACGGTCAGATCTTTTTCCCCGCCCTCACGACGGTGCGGCAGAATTATGACGAGGTGGGATTTCAGTGCTGTAAGATTCTTTTTGACAACATGAAGCGGGGAAAGTTCAAGGCAAGATACCTGGTCTCCACTTCCTTGCATCTGGGAGAGAGCTGCGGCTGTGGCAATTCCATGGAAGGATGGAGACTGCGCACGGATTACTGCAAACACTATTATCAAAAGACAACGGATGCAGCCTTTATGGAGCAGACGGAGCGATCCATGAGGCAAAAAATCTCTGAAGTGAGCAGTTATGCAGACTTGAAGGTCAGTCTTCGCGAGCATTTTCAAGAAAACCACCGGTTCGAGGGAGAGAACCTTCATATCGTGGTCAACGCCGAGTACTTCCAGAACGTTATGGCCAGCGAGCAGGAGATCTGGGACAAGAAAAACCGGAGAAGGCTTGAGGTGGTGGTATCGTTAAAGGACGGCGAGATTCAGGAAGTGGATCGGATGGACCGGCGGCAACTGATTCCGGGATATGAGAAAACGGATGGGATCCAACACGTGTATTATATCCTTCCGCTCCATTTTATGCAGTATAATTACGGCTACGCAGTATTTGCGGATGAGCCCTACGTCCTGACGGAAGAGCTTTTGTTTTCTTACATGGAAAGGCTGCAACAGGCTTTAAAGCTTCTTCGCACGAACCTGCGGCTGGATGCGCTGAACAAGAACCTGACGAGGCTTTACGACAGGGATCCCATGACGGATCTGTTTAACCGTTTTGGCTATGAAAATAAGGCCATTCCGCTGTATCAGGACAGCGTTCGCAAGCATGAAAGCATGATGGTCATGTTTGTTGACATCAACTTTATGAAGCGAATCAACGACCTGCACGGACACATTCACGGAGATGCTGCGATCCGGACCGTCGCGGAGGCAATCAAAGAGAACATCGACAGGAATTGGATTGCCGTCCGGTTTGGAGGCGACGAGTTCCTGATCATAGCGCCGGACTGCGATGATGCGGAAGCAGAGGACGTAAAGGAAAGTATTCTGGAGTATTTAGAGAGGAAAAATAATGACGGGTCAAGACCCTATCATATTTCCGCGAGCTGCGGTTACGTAATTACGGATCCGGAAAGCGGATATCCCCTGCAGGAATACATCCGTGAAGCGGACCGCCTGATGTATGAGATCAAGCGGGAAGTCCATGCAAGGGATGAAGAGGAACAGATGAAGTTAAAACAAAAGGCATAACGGGAAAAACATGGGAAGACGATTACTCGTCTTCCCAAAACAATTCATCCAACGTTTTTCCGAGAACCTTGCAGATGCTTCTGCAAAGGTTGATGGTGGGGTTATAGTCCCCCTTTTCAATGGCATTGATGGTTTGTCTGGAAACGCCGACCTTGTCTGCCAGGTCCTGCTGGGAGAGATCCAAAGCAGCCCTGGCGGATTTTAATTTTAAATTCTTCATGAGAAATCCTCCAATTCTTTAGACTGCTTTTTATTCATCTTCCGCAATCAGCGCATTCTTTTTTGCAATGTCCCGCCTTTTGAAAAGAACCGTGATGAATAAGGACAGGAACATTAAGGTACAGAACAGGTTTAGGACGCTGTAGCCAAACTGACCGTCCCGGTAGAGCGAACCATCAATGACGGAGAAGAGGACCAGCACGAAATTGAATAACGTAATAAAACCGAAGACCGCCATGACGGATGACGTTTTTTGATTTAGGGCGAAATAGGCTTCATGCCAAATGCAATAGTTTACGTGGACGGAGATGCCAAGGAAAAGTCCGATGACGTACAAGACGGAGTAATCCATCTCGGGGAAGAGACCGCCCATGTCAAAAATAAACGTGATCCCGGTGAAGATCAGTATGACGTAGAAGGTCAGCTTAAAGCCGCGACCGCGTTCCAATTCCTGGCGCTCGTCATACTTGGGACTCTCCATGATTTTTTTGCTTGTGCTCATTGCGGCAAGTACAAAGACGGAGAGGCAAATGCCGATCAACAGTCCAAAAATGACGCCGAAGAATTGCCCGGATTGGAAAGCATCCACGGAAGTAAGGCGGAATTCCTGCTGCATGTTCCACGTGCCGTCGGTCTTTAGGGAAGCAAACGTGGGGGCAAGCTCCTTTGCAAGCTGGGGCGCCTGATATGCACCGCAGAGATAATTAACTGCCAGCTTTTCGAATTGCTCCGGTTTGGTGACGTAAACGTATTCGGCGCGGTAATTACCGGCAGAGAGCTCCATGGTGGTATCCGCACTGAGAACGCCGGCGTAGGTTGCATAGATTTCTTCCTCCTTGTCATTAAACAGGATCAGCATGGTGAGAAATCCGAGATCCGTGGCGGGATAGGAAGAAAGATCCTTGCTCTTTACGCCCTCCGGAGCCCAGTTAAAGTACGTGCGATACTGGCCACTCTTTTCTACGGTGAATTCAAAGGTGCTTTTTTCATGATCGGGAGTACCCTGTGTGACTTGAACTTCCGTTTTCCGGGTGGAGCTGATCTTGTTGTCATTTTTTGATTCCACGTGGATGGTGAATGCGCACAGGCCGATCAGGATCACCATGCAAATGGCAGCGATGGTACAAACGGTTGATTTTTTCACGCGAACCTCCTTTATCCTCTAAGAAAAACCGGCAGATAACTGATCAGGAACAAACCCAAGGTTCCCAGAAGGAATACTAACATAAATTTGCTGGAAAACATTGCCTTGAGAGCCTCGCCCTTTGTGGCTTCCCCCTCAAATCTCCTCAGGCGGAAACGCTTCTTTGCCATAAAGACGATCAGCAGGATCACGCCGATGGCGGCAATCAAGTATAGAAGCACGTTCCAAATGGCATACAGTGCGACGTAAAGTCCGGCCACGCCGGAGGTGGTTAAGAATTCTTGCATGGCAGCAACGTCAGTAGTGGTGGGAGCGTATTCAGCATATTTGGAATACAGGAATGCCGTGATGACGGACGTTGTCATGTTGATGGCCATGTGCAGGCCGATGGTGTAACGAATCCTGCCGGTGCGGGCATATACAAAGGCAAATAATAAACCAAGCGCAAATGCGAAGAAGAACTGCTGGAAGTTGCCGTGGAACAGGCCAAACATAAGTCCCGAGGTGAAGATCGCAATGAATTCGCCGTACTTGATCAGGCGGTCCACAATCAGCTTACGGAAGACTAACTCCTCGAAAATGGGAGCGCCGATGCCGACGGCCAGAATGCGCCAGAACGCGCCGGAATTCGCCATGATCTGGGAGATGGCCGTTTCAGCGCCGCCAAAGGGCATCGTGATCAGGTTGTGGACAATGCTTCCCAAAAAGGCGCCGGGAAGCACGATGCCGAAGCTCATAAGCACGAACAGAAGGAACTTGCCTGCGCCAATCTTCTTTTGGGGAATGGGCTGGGTGGGAACGCCCTTGCATGCCAGGTAAGTCAAAGGAAAGCCGATGACGTCCACGGAAAGAATGGTGAGAATCAGGCTCATGGTAATGGAGTTCTTGCTGGCAAAATCGGCCAGGAAGTTGATGAGGATGACGTTAACGATCATTTGCGTCAATATTACGGCAACCAAAAAGATGGAATGGCTGTTGCCAATCTCGTCAAAGCGTTCCTTTAGGGTGGCGTCGGCATTGTGCTCCTTGGAAAGGCAAAGGAACAGGCAGATCAGGACCAGGGCCCCTGCGGCAAGCGCTGTCAGCTGAAACATAAAGGGTGCGGGGACAAGTTGATTTACGGTAATAATGGCATGCATGGTACGGTCGCCGTCAGCAGGAGGAGTGGAGAAATCGTACTGGCTGATCATGTTATCCAGGCTTTCACCATCCTCGTAATGATAATAATTTTTTGCAAATTCGCGCAAGGCGTTCTCGTCATCAAGGAAAAAGAGCTCCAACGTCGTTTCACCGGCATTCGCCTGGACCTGACAGGGCAGCTCCTTTGTCTGATAAGCGGTAAGGGCGGAATTCACGTTGCCGGCGGAATCCGTGGATGCAAATGCGGTAATGAAGCCGGGTTCCTCTATGTCCCAGGTCAGGGAATAGAAATACTTGCCGTCCGCCGGAAGCGAAACCTTGAAAGCGTGGGAATCGGGAGTAGCCTGGCCGTTTTCCACGTGTATGGTAAAGGTCTGGTCGATGGTCGTGATCTCACCGCCTACGCGGTTGGACATTAAGATAAAGAAGATGATCATCAGGAAGAACGGGATGATCAAAATTAAGGAAATAAGGCACAGAACGTTCTTTTTTGTTTTCATGGGTAACTCCTTTACGTAAATAATGAATGGGTCGTTGGGATTCTATGATTCCGATTCTTTTTTGCGGCGAACGCACCAAAAAGTCATGCAGAAGGCGATCGCCAACGCGCAAACGCCGCAGATGCGGACCCAGGCGTCGCTCAGGGTAAATAAGTTAAAGAAATTGCCGCCCTGGATGGCGGAAACGAAAAAGAGCAGCAGACCATTGACAATCAGTAACGCGTTACAAGATTTCTTTTTCATAAAAAACCTCCTTTTGGGGTGATGGATTTTCTTTGTTCTGAAGTCATCATAACACCCTCACGACAAATTGTCAACTATATTTTACAAAAAGTCAAACCAAAAGAGAAGAAAAGATCGAAAGAAATGATTGAAACAAAACGGAATACCATGTATAATATTGAGTGCTGACTGAATAAAATGACGTTGGAATCAAAAAGTATTGTTAGTCCGGCGTTATAAAATGATCAGTATTCAGGGATAAAAAGGACGCAAGGGAGAGAAAACATGAGAAGAGTTGGTACGGTTTCAAGAGGAATTCGCGGTCCCATCATCCGTGAGGGGGACAATCTGGTGGAGATCACCGTCGACAGCGTGTTGGAAGCAGCCAAGGAGGAGGGCTTTGAGCTTCGCGACAGGGACGTCATTGCAGTGACGGAGTCCATCGTGGCCAGAGCGCAGGGGAACTACGTAACGGTGCAGGACATTGCGCAGGACGTGCGTGAAAAGCTTGGCGGCGGTACCGTGGGCGTGATCTTTCCGATCCTTTCCAGAAACCGTTTTGCCATTAATTTAAAGGGAATCGCAATGGGATGCAAGAAGGTCGTTCTGATGCTCAGCTACCCCTCCGATGAGGTGGGCAACGCGCTGATCACTTATGACCAGCTGGATGAGGCGGGGATCAACCCCTATTCGGACGTGCTGACCCTTGAGAGATACCGCGAACTCTTTGGCGAAAACAAGCATGAGTTCACCGGAGTGGATTACGTGCAATATTATTCAGACATTATCACCGAGGCCGGAGCTGAGGTTGAGGTCATTTTCGCAAATCAGGCGAAGACCATCCTGAAATACACGGACTGCGTTCTGACCTGCGACATTCATACCAGAAAGCGCACTAAGAGAATCTTAAGGGAAGCCGGCGCGAGAATTGTTTGTGGTCTTGACGATATCTGTACGGCGCCCATCGGCGGGAGCGGATACAATTCCAGCTATGGTCTGCTTGGTTCCAACAAGTCGACGGAGAGCAAGATCAAGCTCTTCCCGCAGGACTGCAAGCAGTTGGTTTTGGATATTCAGGAGCAGATCCTGAAGGCCACCGGCAAGCACGTGGAGGTTATGGTATACGGCGACGGCGCATTCAAGGACCCTCAGGGTAAGATCTGGGAGCTGGCGGATCCCGTGGTGTCGCCGGCATTTACGGACGGCTTGATCGGCACGCCAAATGAATTGAAGTTAAAATATCTTGCCGACAATGATTATGCAAATCTTAGCGGCGAAGCGCTTCGTCAGGCAATTTCCGAGAGCATTAAGGCAAAGAGCGGAAACCTGAAGGGCAACATGGCGTCCCAGGGTACGACGCCCAGACAACTGACAGACTTGATCGGATCCCTGTGTGACCTGACCTCCGGTTCAGGAGACAAGGGAACGCCCATCATCCTGATCCAAGGGTATTTTGACAATTATACGAATGAATAAGGCGTGACAGAGCGTCAAAAAACCGTCTGCGGGGCAGGCGGTTTTTTGTTGCGGCGGCATAAGTGAAACGATCTAGGAGAACGTTTTATTATAAAAACGGGGACATTGCAATAATAAACCAGAGAGAAAGAAATAGATTGCGAAAATCATTTTTAAAAAATTGAGAATTCGGAATAAAAAATGTGGACTTTTTTACGGAAATGGAGTATCATTGTATAAAATAGACAAAAAAAGAAGGACAAAAATAGAAAAAACAGGAAAAAGTCAAAAAATAAAACGTTTTTATTGACTCTGCTCCTAAGGCATTGTATTATTAATGTGAACAAAGTAAAACGATTTACGGGAGGCGATTAAAATGCAACGCACTTCACTAACAAAAAGGCAGATCAGAGGTTACCGGGAGTTCTTGTACGTGCTTCCATTCCTGATTCTCGTGCTGATTTTTTCTTACTATCCATTGTACGGCTGGGTATACGCATTCTTTGATTACAAACCACCAAAGCCTTTGTCCGAGAGTACGTTTGTAGGATTAAAATGGTTCAAATCCATGGTGGAGAACGAAGTCAAGAGAAAACAGCTTGTAAGCGTGCTTCGGAATACCTTTGCCATGAGTGGAATCAGTCTGTTCTTCTCTTGGTTCCCCATGATCTTTGCAATATTCCTGAATGAAATTAAGTGCAAGCCCTACAAGAAGTTCGTGCAGACCGTTACGACCCTGCCCAACTTCGTCAGCTGGGTGCTTGTATACGCAGTTGCATACAACGTTTTCAGTAACAGTGGTGCACTGAACTCCCTGTTAAAAGAGTGGGGCTGGATTACAAAGCCCATCGATTTCCTGGAGAGCACAAGTCACATTTGGTTCAAGATGTGGTTGTGGCTTACCTGGAAGAATGCAGGTTGGGCATCCATCATGTACTTGGCAGCCATCAGCGGCATTGACGAAGAATACGTGGAGGCGGCAAAGGTGGATGGCGCGTCCCGAATGAAGATCATTTGGCACATTACCATTCCCGGCATCCTGCCTACCTACTTCGTTCTGGTAATGCTGAACCTGGCAAGCTTCCTCTCCAACGGCATGGAGCAGTACTACGTGTTCCAGAATCCTTTCAACAAGGAATTCGTTCAGGTGTTGGATCTGTACGTGTACAACCTGGCAATGGGTTCCGGCGGTTATCCGCTTTCAACGGCCTTCAGTATTTTGAAGAGCTTAGTCAGCGTGCTCCTCTTGTTCCTCACGAACTTTGCTTCTAAGAAGATCAGGGGCGAGAGCATAATTTAAGCAAAAACGTGAGAGATGCTTGAAACCGTAGAACGGCTGGAAAGGAAGAATGAAAATGGCTATGAAATTTAAACATAAGCGGTTCGAGAATTTTGTACCGAAGAAAACCGTATATCGCGCAAGCGTGGCAGATCGCGTTATCAGCGTAGTTATCTATTTGGTGTATGCCATCTTTGCTTTTGTGTGCGTATATCCATTCTATTACATATTTATCAATACCATCAGTAACAATGACATGAGCGCAAGGGGAAAGGTTATTTTCCTGCCTCACGAGATTCACTTTAACAACTATGCACAGGTGCTGAAAATCGAGGGTATCGGACAGGCGCTGAAGATTTCCCTTGAAAGAACGGTCATTGGTACGTTGCTGACTCTTCTGGTTGCGGCTTTCCTCGGCTTTATGTTCACCAGGGAATCCCTGTGGCACAGAAAGCTTTGGTTTAGAATTGTTGCGGCAACCATGTACTTTAACGCAGGTATCATTCCTACGTACATTACCATGATGAACCTGGGACTGCTGAATAACTTCTGGGTATACATCTTCCCGGTGGCGGTGCAGCCCTTCTACATCATACTATGTAAGACGTACGTGGAAAGCGTGCCAAAGGAATTGCAGGATGCAGCAGAAATCGACGGCGCGGGAACCTTGCTCCTGTTCTTTAAGATCATCATTCCCGTCATCAAGCCCATTCTTGCAACGATCGCAATCTTCGCGGCAGTTGCCCAGTGGAACTCCTTCCAGGATACGCTGATCTACGTTACGGACAAGAGATTGTTCCCGTTGCAGTACTTGCTGTATACTTACATGAATTCCGCAAGTTCCCTGAAGGCGTTGGTGAGCAGTACTGCTTCCGCAACTTCACTTGCCGCTTCACTTGCACATGCACAGACGGCTACTTCCATCAGAATGACGGTTACCATGGTGGTTGTTGCACCCATTATGTTGGTATATCCGTTCTTCCAGAGATATTTCACAAAGGGTATCATGATCGGTGCCGTAAAGGGTTGATTGGGTTTTCTTAAAGGGGTAACTAAACAGCGAGAGCTGTTTCGTTATATGTTTTAATTGCGCTATGCGCAGGAAAGGGAGGATACAAAATATGAAAGCAAAAAAAATTATTTCGCTTCTTTGCGTAGTGGCAATGTCTGCAGGCTTACTCGCAGGATGCGGAAAACCAGCTGATGGCGGAGAAAGCGGTACTGGCGGCGGCGCCGGCGGCGGAAAGTCCAGCGGAACTCTTACCCTGGAATTCTTCGATGTTGCAGCTAACTATCAGGGAACTCAGCCCGGATGGTTCGCAAAGGTTGTAAAGGATAAGTTTGATCTTGAACTGAACATTATCGCTCCTCAGGTTGGCGGCGACGCTCTGTATCAGACCAGATCCGCAACCGGTAACCTTGGTGACGTCCTGATCCTTGAGGCTGGACAGTTCCAGGAGTGCGTAGAGCAGGGGCTCGTTAAGGACATTACCGCAGATATCTACAACTATGACAGCTTCAAGACCTTCAAGCAGCAGATTGATGCTCTGAACAATGGTCTTCCTAACAGCGACGGTAAGATTTATGGTATTCCTACTGAGATGATGAATACCTCACCTACCTCTTACTCTCAGGACGTTATTTATTCCAGCCCTCAGCTTCGCTGGAATCTGTACAAAGAGATCGGAAGCCCCGACATTAAGGACCTGAACGGACTTCTTGACGCATTGGCAGCAATGCAGGAGAAGCATCCTCAGACCGAGAACGGTGATCCCATTTACGGCGCATCCCTGTGGCCCGACTGGGACGGCGGCGACGACATGATCGGTATTGCAAACGTTGTTCAGCTGACCACTTGGTACGGCGAGAAGATTAAGCAGTCCCTGATCCTGAAGCCCGACGGAACCTTCATTCCCTTGACTGATAAGAAGGGCTCTTACTACAAGATCCTGAAGTTCTGGAATGACGCTTACAATCGTGGTCTGGTTGATCCCGATTCCTTCTCTCAGGGTTGGAACGAAGCATGTGCTAAGATGCAGAACGGTCAGGTTCTGATGTTCTGGTACAGCTGGCAGCAGGGCTTCTGGAATTCCAACGACAGATTGAAAGATGGCAGCGCGTTCATCTTCGTTCCCATTAAGGATCAGAAGTACTATGCAGATGCAGACTCCTTCTTCGGAAGCGGCCGTGTATGGGCAATTGGTTCCAAGGTTGACGATGCGAAGTATAAGAGAATCCTGGACTTCCTTGCTTGGTATGCAAGCCCTGAAGGCGCAATGTTCCAGCATAACGGTATTGAAGGCTTCAACTATGAGAAGGGTGCTGACGGAAGACTGGTTCAGAAGAACGACAACGCTCTGATGGATAACCTTCCCGTTCCTGCTGAGTACGGCGGAGGCGGTTACCAGGATGGTAACAACGCAATCAACCAGTGGATCGTAAGTGCAAACGCCACGAACCCTCTGACCAACGAGCCTTATGCTACCCAGTATTGGTCCACCTACAAGGAACTGATGATGACCGACATGAAGAAGGAATGGCAGCAGAAGTTTGGTGCAGCTGAACCCGCTGAGTACATGAAGAAGAACAACGTTCTCGTTATCAGCCCTAACGTATCCGTTGCACTGCCCGTTGATACCAACGACATCGCAGTGATCCGTAACCAGTGTAAGGTTGCCGTAAACGACTGGTCTTGGAGAATGATCAAGGCTACTGATGATGCTGAGTTCGATTCCATGTGGGATAAGATGACCACCGAGCTTGACGGTCTGGGATTCCAGGATCTGATGAAGTACGATAAGGATAAGTACACCATCGAACTGAATGCAAAGAATGCAGTAAAATAATAAAGGCATAAGAACAAGCGAGAAGGGGTTTGTGAAAGAAATTTCGCAGACCCCTTTTTTAGAGCAGATGGTCCATCAGATAAACTTGCGATGGTTGAAGGAGAAGGAAATCAGTGGAATTATTTGCGGAAATGAAACTTCGGGGTGACGGTTACGCAGGCGGTTTTTCCTGCGGCATGACCATGCATGGCAGCCAAACCATGGAACGCCTGGCACTGACGGAAGGAAACGGAGAGCTAAAAGAAGGGAAAATGACTTACGAGTCACCGGAAGGCCTTCGGCTTACCGTTGAAAAGAGCAAGGATGGTAATGCCTTGCGGATCCGGACCAACGTTTATAACGGGACGAAGGAAGAGATTACCCTGGAAGCCCTCACCAGCGTAGGACTTAAGGGCATTCCCGTGGATAAAGTGCATAGAATGCAATCCTTTTGGAGTGCGGAAGGAAAGCTGCGTACGGAAACCATAGAGGAATTGCATTTAGAGCCTTCCTGGAACCGGTGTGGCCTAAGATGTGAGAAGTTTGGCAACGTGGGTTCCATGTCGGTAAGAAAGTATTTTCCTTTTGTGGCTTTGGAGGATGGGAAGACGGGAAGTTTTGTGGGAGCTCAGCTTTATCTTGCCTCCAGCTGGCAGATGGAACTCCTCTGCAAGGAAGATGATTCTTTAACGCTTACTGCGGGTCTGGCGGACCGGGATTTTGGACAGTGGATGAAGAAACTCATGCCAGGCGAGACCTTTGAGGCACCTGAAGCCGTGATCGCCACGGGCACTTCGCTTCTGGACGTCTGTGACCATCTGGTAAAGGCGCAACATCCCTTGATCTCCAAGGAAGATCAAGAGATGGCAATTTTGTTTAATGAATATTGTACCACTTGGGGAAATCCCTCTTTTGAGAACGTGAAAAAGATCTGCGACAAGATTGCAGACAAGGGAATCAAGTTTTTGGTAATTGATTCCGGATGGTATGGAAGTGAGAGATGGTGGGAATGCGTCGGTGACTGGGAGGTTAATGAAAACAGGTTTCCGGGCGGCATGAAGCCCATCGCGGACTACGTAAGGTCTAAGGGAATGATCCCCGGACTTTGGTATGAAATGGAGGCAGTTTCTGCCGGAAGCAAGCATTATAATGACGCGCAGCACCTGATAAAAAAGGACGGCGTTCCGCTTACCGTAGGCGGACGACGCTTTTGGGACATGGAAGATCCATGGGTCGTGGGTTACTTAAGTGAAAAGGTGATCGGGATCTTAAAGGATGCCGGATTCGGATACCTGAAGGTGGACTATAATGATACCCTGGGAATGGGGTGCGACAGCGCGGAAAGCATGGGAGAAGGACTTCGGAGAAAGATCGTTGCCTCCCAGAAATTTTTTGAGAAAATAAGAGAGGAGATTCCGGGAATCGTGATCGAGAACTGCTCGAGCGGCGGTCACAGACTGGAACCCTCCATGATGCAAATATGCAGTCAGGCAAGTTTTTCGGATGCTCATGAGATCAAGTCGATCCCGCTGATTGCGGCGAACGTTCAGCGCGTGATACGGCCGGAACAGAGCCAGATCTGGGCGGTTCTTCGCGCTAAGGATTCTAAGGAGAGAATAGAGTATTCCCTGATTGCAACCTTGTTTGGCAGAATGTGTCTGTCGGGTGACATTTATGACCTTTCAGACGAACAGTGGGAATGGGTCAGACAAGGCATGGAATTCTACAGGCAGGCGGCTGACGTAATCCGATACGGAAAAACAATTCTTCACAAATATGAGGAAACAGTATATAATCATCCTAAGGGACAGCAATTATCCGTCCGGGAATGGAAGGGGAAGAGACTGGCGATCCTGCATCGTTTTGAAAATTCCCAAAAGCTGACGCCAGAGTTTCCGGCGGGAAGCAGAATCTTGGCGGAATATGGTTCCGGAGACGGCGATTTTAGTGCGAAGGCATGGCTTTATGACAAAGGAGAGAAAGAGCTATGATCACTGTAAAAGAGATTGCAAAAATGTGCAACGTATCCCCCAGCACGGTTTCCAACATTTTGAACGGAAAACCTAACGTAAGCGAGAAGACCAGGGAGCGTGTATGGCAGGCTGTAAGGGAGACGGGTTACCAGCCCAATTACTATGCGGCCAACATGAGAAAGCAGAGCACCAGGACCATTAGCATCATCGCAGAGGATCTTGGCCAGTTTAGCACGACTCCCATTCTGGAATCCGCCATGGCTTGCTGTGAGGAACACGAGTACAGAACGGTTATCATGAATCTGCGTCTCTATGACAAGTGGCGTGACACCTGGTACAATGACGAGGTGAAGCTTCAGAGCGTGCTCAGCCCCGTACTGAATGAACTGAAATCCATTAAGGTAGACGGAGTTCTCTATGTTGCCGGGCACGGGAGAGCCATTAAGTGCCTGCCGGAGGATTTTAGCCTTCCAACCGTTGTGGCTTATGCAACTTCTGAGAATAACAGATTTCCGTCTATCGTGTTAAATGACGAAAAGGGCGGTTATGACATGATCAAGTACCTGACGGGCATGGGCCATCGCAGGATCGGCATTATTGCGGGGACGCCTGACAACATGCATACCAGGGACAGGCTTCTTGGATGTCAGAGAGCTCTCTTTGAGGAGTCGATCCCGTACAATCCGGAGTGGACAACCTACGGCGACTGGGAGAAGCAATCCGGCTATGAATGTGCCAAGAAGCTTGCGAGCCAGAACCTTACGGCCATATGGTGCATGAATGACCTGATGGCGGGCGGCGCCTACGACTATGCGCATGAGAAGGGCATTGTGATCGGCAGGGATTTGTCCATTGTCGGATATGATAATCGTCAGGTTTCTGAGTACCTGTTCCCGGGACTGACCACCAACCAGCTTCCGCTGAAAGAGGTTGGATATGCGTCTGCGGAGAAGCTAATCAGCATGTTGGAGAATCCGGAGGAAGAGGCGGATCCCTGTGAGACGATCAAAATTGATGGTTCCATGATCATTCGGAATTCCGTTGCAAGATTATCGTAAGTATGCTATGATCTGCATGCGAAGCAAACGGCATGGTCTGGGAAAAGGGTAGGTGCTGATGAAGAAGCTAACAAAAAAGTGTTTCTGTGCATTTATCTTTATATTTATGACTTTGGCCCTCGGCAGTTGTTCTGACGAGGGCAACGTTCGTTATGCGGATGAATTGTTTGTACGGGAACTCTGTGGCTTGCCTCCCGTCACGGAGGAAAACGTTGAAGAACCGACAGAGCCAGGGGAGACGGGAGAAGCGACGCAGGAGACGGAAGAAAGCACCAGTGAACCGGAGGAAACGATGGAAAGCAGTGCTGAAACAGAGGATCCGTCTGAGAGCACGGTGGAAACTGCGGAACCTTCTGAAAGCACCTTTGAAACGGAAGAAACTTCGGGGAATGCTTCTCAGGAAACGGAGACGATTCCTGAAATTGAGAAGACTCCCGGTGACTTGGAGCTTAAAAACCGAATCCTTGGTTCCTGGCGAAGCGAACCCATTTCCGTGGAGGCCATGGTGAAGGAGGCAGTGCAAGGCGAGAAATGGCTTGTGCCATATCTGGCGTTTGACGCTGAAAAGCTGACGGTACGCGTGACCATGGATTTTTCCGATGATGGCAAGGCGACCTTAAACGTGGAGGAAAAGAGTTATCAGGATCTGATGGCTTATATCAAAGAGGCTGTCAGCGACGGCGTGCTTAAGTATTTTGAAAGCTACGTAAAGGCTTTGGATTTGAAACTTAGCGTAAAACAATACTTAAAGATGGCGGGAATATCCATCGACAGCTACGTGGCAGACGTGATTGAGAAATCTGCCGGTGACCTCAGCATAGAGTCCATGCGGTACCAATGTCTTTTTGACGTGCTTGACGGCAAGCTTTGCGTGAGCGGAACCGCTATGGGCATCTATTTAAGGGAGTGTTATTTCGAGATGGAGATCTTGGATTCACAGCTCGAGTTGCTTCAATATTTTGAAGATGGTAAAGAGGGGAATCGGCCCTTGGGTTTGGACGTACGGCTCCCCATTATGTTACATAAGGTTCCAACCTGGAAAGGAAATTAACTGACAGAAGCACGGAAGGATGACGCGGGAAACGTCAGACAGAGGCCGGCAAAGGAGGAGAAAAAGATGAAAAAGAAAAGTTACTTGTGGTTGTTGATTGCACTGCTCGCGATGGCACTTTGCTTTGGCGGCTGCTCGGACAATGCATCGACGGATGAGGAGGAAACGCGTAAGGAACAGCGTGACAAGAAGGATGATGACGATGATGAGAAATCGGAATCTGATGAAAAGTCTGAGTCTGATGAAAAGTCTGAATCCGTCAAAACGAAGTCAGAGGAGTCTACTGAGTCCATAGAGAAGACCGAGGAATCCTTTGAGTCCGAGGAGAAGAAGTCAGAAGAGCCTTCCACGTCTGCAGAGAAGACGGAAGAACCTTCTGCACCCACGGAGACAACGGAAGTGGTTGAGACGTCGGAGCAGAAACCAAGCGGCGGCATTACCGTATCAGATCAGTCGATCGTTGGTAAGTGGGTAAGCGCCCCCATCGACAGTTTGACGGATAGACTATTAGAAGAACTTGGCGGTTTCGAAGAGATGGGAGATTTCGTAAACCTTGATCGAAATAAGATCCGGTTCTGCATTTATTTCGAATTTACGACAGACGGCAGATTGATTTACGGCATGGATGAGGAAAGCCTTGGAGAAACCATGGATTACATCGCGTCCAGCTTGATCGACGGAGTAAAAGCTTATATTGAAAAAACATTTAAGGAATCGGGCTTGGAAATGAGCTTTGCGGACTACTTGGAAGCCTCGGGAATGTCTGAGGAAGAGTTTGAGAGCGAGTTGCGCGGTCAGCTTTATCAATACGTTGATCAGGAAGACATGAAGGAAGAAGGCCTTTACGTTGTTAAGAATGGCCGCCTGTATGCTGCTGAAGCAAGTGAAGGAACGGTTGACGTCAATCGTTCTGAGTCGCTGTCCTATACGATTTCCGGGAACAAGTTGACGCTCCTGGCTTATTTTGATGAAGACGGACAGAGCCAAAACGTTGACGTTATGGACGATCTTCTCAAACTGCCGATAACGCTTACCCGCAAGTAATTTGATTTTGCAATTTATTGCGCCGTAGATCAGGGGAGAAGAACAATGGCATTTGGGACTGTTGAATCCGTGTGGTTTGGCGGGATGGAACGAAAGGTGAGGTGCAGCCCTGATGATTTCCGGCGCCGCATGGTTTATTCTCGGCTTTAATAGAAAACTGAGTTAAAAAAGCTTGACTTTTTGAAAGGCAGGCAGTATATTTTTCACTATAAGAAATATCCAAGAGCAAAGGCCGTGAGGAAGAAGAGTACGTTAGAGACCGCCTGACAGAGAGGATGCCTGCCTTTTAAGATCTGACCGGGGATGAATTATTCAAGGAAAGAGGAATGAAGGCGCTGTGAGGGCATTTGAGGAACGGAAAGCGGAAGGTAGCTTCGGAGCCGGAGGGCTGAACAAGCTTAGATGCGCAGGATGCACGTACTGTTGCAAGCGCAAAGGATTCAGTAGGCTTTCACGAGTGATTCCCGTTACAGGATCAGGCTTTGAACTGGGGATTCAGAAGAAGTCGTGGAGAGGATGGTCGTGAGGCCTTCCGAAAACAAAGGTGGTACCGCGTGAATAACGCCCTTTGCAAACCAATCGTTTGCAGAGGGCGTGTTTTTTAACGATCTTTTGCAGACTTAATGCGGATTGAAGCGACGGCCAATGGGGACGGAGCCAATGAAGCAAAAATATCGCGAAGCGATTCAATTAGGAGGAGCAAAATGAGTAAGGAACTGGCAAAAACCTATGATCCTCAGGGTATTGAGGACAAGCTCTACCAGAAGTGGCTCGACAAGAAGTATTTTCACGCGGAGGTGGATCATTCAAAGACCCCCTTCACCATCGTGATCCCGCCCCCAAACATTACGGGACAGCTCCACATGGGGCATGCGCTTGACAATACCATGCAGGACATTCTGATCCGTTTTAAGAGAATGCAGGGATATAATGCCCTTTGGCAGCCCGGCACCGATCATGCTTCCATCGCGACGGAGGTCAAGATCATTGAGAAACTGAAAGAGCAGGGTATCGATAAGCATGATCTCGGCAGAGAGAAGTTCCTTGAGCGCGCGTGGGAGTGGAAGAAGGAGTACGGCGGACGCATCATCAGTCAGCTGAAAAAGATGGGCTCCTCCTGCGACTGGGACAGAGAGCGCTTCACCATGGACGAGGGCTGTAACAAGGCCGTAACCGAAGTTTTCGTAAAAATGCATGAAAAAGGCTATATCTACAAGGGCTCCAGAATCATCAACTGGTGTCCTGTTTGTAATACCTCCATCTCTGACGCGGAGGTTGTATATGAGGAGCAGGCCGGACATTTCTGGCACATTAAGTATCCCATCATGAACGAGGACGGCACGCCCTCCACGACGGAGTTTTTGACCTTTGCGACCACTCGTCCCGAGACCATGCTTGGTGATACGGCAGTAGCCATCCATCCCGAGGATGAGAGATATCAGCATCTGATCGGCAAGAAGGTGATGCTTCCTCTGATGAACCGCGTGATCCCTGTTGTTACGGATTCCTACGTAGACAGGGAGTTTGGAACAGGTGTCGTAAAAATCACGCCCGCACATGACCCGAACGACTTTGAGGTTGGCAAGCGTCATAACCTGCCCGTGATCAACGTGATGAATGATGATGCAACCATCAACCAGAACGGCGGTAAGTTCGCAGGCATGGATCGTTACGAGGCCAGGGTTGCCATCGTGAAGGAACTCGATGAGATGGGACTTCTTGTTAAGATCGAGGATCACGCTCACAACGTAGGCACCCATGACAGATGTAAGACGACCATTGAGCCCATGGTGAAGGAGCAGTGGTTTGTAAAGATGAACGAGCTGATCAAGCCCGCAGTGGAAGCGGTAAAGACCGGCGACATCAAGCTTATCCCTGAGCGCATGGAGAAGACGTATTATAACTGGACTGACAACATCCGCGACTGGTGTATCAGCCGTCAGCTCTGGTGGGGTCACAGAATTCCCGCCTATTATTGCGACAAGTGCGGCGAGATCGTTGTAGCCGCAGAGCAGCCGAAGGTTTGCCCTAAGTGTGGCTGTGAACACTTTACACAGGATCCCGATACGCTGGATACTTGGTTCTCTTCCGCATTATGGCCTTTTGAGACCTTGGGCTGGCCTGAGAAGACGGAAGATCTGAAGTACTTCTATCCCACGGACGTGCTGGTGACCGGCTATGACATTATCTTCTTCTGGGTAATCCGCATGATCTTCTCCGGATTTGAGCAGATGGGAGAGAAGCCTTTCAAGACCGTATTGTTCCACGGTCTGGTTCGTGACAGCCAGGGCCGCAAGATGAGCAAGTCCCTTGGCAATGGCATCGATCCTCTCGAGATCATCGAGAAGTACGGCGCTGACGCACTGCGTCTTACTTTGATCACCGGCAACGCACCGGGAAATGACATGAGATTCTATTACGAGAGAGTTGAGAACTCCCGTAACTTTGCAAATAAGGTATGGAATGCATCCCGCTTTATCATGATGAACATGGATGGCAAGACCGTGACCACTCCTGCGGAAAGCGACCTGCAGCCCGTTGACAAGTGGATCCTTTCCAAGCTCAATACGCTGGTAAAGGACGTAACCGACAACATGGAGAGCTTCGAGCTTGGCATTGCAGTTCAGAAGGTTTACGACTTCATTTGGGATGAGTTCTGTGACTGGTACATCGAGATGGTAAAGCCTCGTCTTTACAATACGGATGATGCCGTTAGCCAGAATGCGGCACTTTGGACCTTAAAGACCGTTCTGATCGACGCACTGAAGCTCCTTCATCCTTACATGCCGTTCATCACGGAAGAAATCTTCTGCACGCTGCAGAGCGAGGAAGAGTCCATCATGATCAGCAAGTGGCCCGTTTACGATGAGACAAGGAACTACGCAAAGGAAGAAAAGGCCATTGAGATCATCAAGGAAGCCGTTCGCGGCATCCGCAACGTCAGGAGCGAGATGAACGTGGCACCTTCCAGAAAGGCAAGCGTTCACCTGGTAAGTGAGGACGCTGAGATCCGTCAGGTATTCACTGAGGGCAAGTTGTTCTTTGCTTCCCTCGCATATGCGAATGAAGTATTTATCCAGGAAGACAAGACCGGCATCGCGGACGACGCCGTTTCCGTGGTGATCGCAGGTGCTACGCTTTACATTCCTTTTGCGGAGCTGGTTGACATTTCCGCGGAGATCGAGAGACTCGAGAAGGAGCAAAAGCGTCTCGAGGGTGAGCTCGCCAGAGTTAACGGAATGCTTTCCAACGAGAGATTCATCTCCAAGGCACCTGAAGCCAAGATCGCTGAAGAGAAGGAAAAACTTACAAAGTACACCAACATGATGGAGCAGGTGAAGACGAGACTTTCCCAGCTGCGGTAAACTCCAGATCATGGGATCTTGTGGATGCAGGCGTTGGCAAGCAAAAATCCGGAACCCAATTGCGCTCTGAAGAGACGGAAATCGCAAAAGAGGAATGGAAGCGCTTAGAATATGTTTGACGGGAACGTAAAATGATTAGGCAAGAGATCAAGACATATGAGGAGGCCGTGGAATATTTGTTGAATATTCCACGATTCACGAAGAAAAACAGCATGGAGGATACCAAGGCGTTCCTGGGACGCCTTGGGAATCCGGATCGGGATCTGAAGATCCTGCACGTAGCAGGCACAAACGGCAAAGGAAGCGTTTGTGCCTACTTGCGGTATATGCTGGAGGAGGCGGGATATGCCGTTTGCTCCTTTACGTCGCCGCATCTGGTGGACGTGAGGGAGAGGTTTCTCATCCGCGGGGAAATGGTGAGCAAGGAGGATTTTCTGAGAGCCTTTCTCGCGATTTATGATCTGATTCCGTGGGAGATCCTCGTCAAAGAGGACGTCTTTAACGAGGAGGGGAAGCTTCCGGAAGGTTTTTATCATCCTACTTTTTTTGAGTATTTGTTTTTTATGGCAATGCTTCTTTTCCGTGAGGCGAAGCCTGATTATTGCATTTTGGAGACGGGACTTGGCGGAAGATTGGATGCAACGAATTCCGTTGGGAAAAAAGAACTTTCCATCATCACTCGGATCAGTTTGGATCATATGGAATATCTTGGTGACTCGGTGGAAAAAATTGCCGGGGAGAAGGCTGGAATCATTGCAGCCGGGACTCCCGTGATCTATTTGGACGACGAAAAAAACGTAAGCGCGATATTTGACGAAAGGGCGAAAAAACTTGGCGCAAAGGCCTGTCCTACGTCGAAAAAAGACTACGCGTTAATAAAATTTCAGAATAAAAACATTGATTTTTCTTTACGTACTCGTTATTATAAAGATATTAGCGTGACTCTGCACACGGCGGCTCTGTATCAAATGGAGAACGCCGCTTTAGCCGTGCGCGCACTTGAGGAGCTCGACAAGGGGCGCACCATAAGGGCGGAGCACGTGATTGCCGGATTGGCGAAATGTTTTTGGCCTGGCAGGATGGAGGAGATCGCGAAGGACGTGTTCGTGGACGGTGCGCACAATGAAGATGGCGTGCGGGCTTTCCTCGAATCCGTAAGGGCGGATGGCTGGCAGGGAGAGAGGATTCTGCTGTTTTCTGCCGTAAAGGATAAGCAGTTTGAAAAAATGTTGGGAAAGATCATAGCTTCCCGACTGTTTGCGAAGGTATTCCTTACGCACGTCGATTCGGGACGCGCGACGAGGACGGAAGTCTTGGAGGAAGTAACGGCCCGCCTTCTCATGGAGAGTTATGCGGGTGAAGAGGAGAAGCGTTTGGAGACGGGAACCTATGAGAACGTCCTGCAGGCGCTGGGGGACTTACTGGAGAAGAAACAGGCGCAGCAAAGGATCTATATTGCGGGCAGTCTTTATCTCGTAGGTGAAGTGAAAGCAAGTTTAGGAGTTTTGAAAGATGATCAATTTCGAAGAAGAACTGAAGAAGTTCCATCCGAGCACTGAGGTGGAAGAAATTCAAGATGACATATATAACCGGAGCGCAACGGACATTGCGGGCGTGTTTGAGCAGATGTTCGTGCGCAAGGAAGAGGTGCAACAGCAGGAGCAGATGATAGGAGGTTGAGCATGGTTTGTTACCAGTGCGGTTGCCAACTGTCTGAGCAGGATTACTGTACCTCTTGCGGTGCGGACGTATCCTTGTACAAAAAGATCATATGCCTGTCCAACCATTATTACAACGAGGGCTTGGAGAAGGCAAAGGTCAGGGATCTGACCGGTGCCATAGACAGTTTGGAACACAGCTTAAAATATTACAGCAGAAACGTGGAAGCCAGAAACCTTTTGGGTCTGGTATATTATGAGATTGGGGAAAGCACGGAGGCCATGAGTGAATGGATCCTCAGCATGAACGTGGAACCCAAGAAAAACATTGCTTCGGATTACATCCAAAGGATCCAGAACAATCCTTCCAGATATGACGTGATCCGGCAGACCATGAAGAAGTTTAATCAGGCGCTTTCCTATTGCCAGCAGGGCAGTAAGGATCTCGCCGTAATCCAGCTTAAGAAGGTTCTTTCCCTAAGCCCCAGATTTATTAAGGCGCATTTGCTTCTTGCCTTGTTACATATTGACAATGAGGATTGGGAAAAGGCAAGGCGCGAACTGAACAAGACGCTCGCCATCGACCGCGGAAATACCCAGGCGCTTCTCTACATGCAGGAAGTGGACAAGATGCTGGCGCCTGATGACATTGAAAAGAATGACAAGAAGCGCAAGAAGGAAGAGACGGTACGCTATCAGAGCGATAACGAGGTTATCATCCAGCCGGCCAATCTTGCGGAAGGAACCAGAGGCGGTCTGGCCACGGTCCTGAACGTGTTTATTGGTCTGGTGCTGGGAGCTGCCGCGATGTATTTCCTGGTGCTCCCCGCGAACCGCAAGGCAGCACAGGACGAAGCGCAGGAACGGGTGGAATCCATTGCGGGACAGCTGGATTCCAAGACAAACCAGATCCAACAGTTGGAAAACCAGGTGAAGGCTTTGGAAGCTGCAAAGGCCCAGCTGGAAGAGAATCTGGACGTTTACGAGGGAAATGAAGGAAAGCTCAAGGAGATGGATCAGCTCTTTGTGGCGGCATCCACGTATCTCTCCACCAAGGACGTAAGTCAGACGGCTGAGCGTTTGGATCACGTGCGCGAAACGATCAAGATTGAGGAAACCTCTGAGGAATTCCAAAGTCTGTACAATTCGCTGCTGGCGCTGATCGGACCGGAGCTTGCGCAGACCTACCGCGATTCCGGATACGTATCCTTCAGAAACAAGGATTACGGTTCAGCCATCGAGAGCTATTCCAAGGCAGTTTATTACGATCCCAACAATGCAGACGCACTTTTGGAACTGGGAGACGCTTACCGCATGAATGAGGATTCGGTGAATGCGGTGACAATCTACAACCGCGTGATTGAGCTGTTCCCGGAGTCGGATACGGCAAGACGCGCAAAGCAATGGCTGCATGATTACAGCGAGGGCGACACGGAATAACGCATTCCGCGTCTGACGCAAAAATACAAAAGAAATCAAATACCTTACGAATGAAGAAAGCTGACGGGAGAGTCCCGCCGGCTTTCTTGTGCGTTCGGGAGAAATTTGTGCATTCCGAAGCAATTTTAGCGATAAAGTAAGGGAGGAATCTTGGCGTGGAAGAGTTTCAGGTTATCGATCATTGTCTGATGGTGAAGCTTCCAAAGGAGGTGGATCATCATCAGGCAGGGTACTATTGTAAAAAGGCAGACACGTTCTTGTTTCAGCCGGAGGTCAATCATGTGGTCTTCGATTTCGAAGACACGGAATTTATGGATTCTTCGGGCATTGGGATCATCATGGGGAGATATAAAAAAATTGCGCCCCTGGGGGGGAAAAGTTTATGCCATCAACGTGGGAAAACAGGTCAAACGGATTTTAGACCTGTCGGGAATGAGTAAGCTTGTGGAGGTACTGTGAAGTGAACGGAAAGATAGAAAACGAAATGGAATTGCTGTTTGACGCGGTATCATATAACGAGGGGCTGACGCGCGTTGCGGTGGCGGCATTTGTGTCAAATCTGAACCCGACGCTGGAGGAACTGGCAGACGTGAAGACTGCCGTATCGGAAGCCGTGACGAATGCCATCATCCACGGTTACGGAAACGTGGAGGGATATGCGGGAAAGGGACGACCGGTGAAGAAGCCGGCAGACGGTAAAAAGCCGGGAAAGGTCAGAATGCTTTGTAAACTGGAGTGAGGCGTACTTAAGGTGTTGATCGAAGACCGCGGGAAGGGGATGGAAAACGTGGGGAAGGCGATGGAACCGCTGTTTACCACGCGCCCGGACTTGGAGCGGTCCGGCATGGGATTTGCGTTCATGGAAGCCTTCATGGATGATCTTCAGGTGGAGAGCGCGCCAGGCGTCGGGACGATCGTGCGCATGCAAAAGAAGATGACAAACGATCCCTGGATCGAGGGCGTGCAGTAGCCATGGAAGACAGGTCAGTACGGAATCAGGACATACTTAAGGAGAAAGGGAAAGTCAGGGAAGTACTGATCGAAAACAATTTGGGACTTGTCCGTCACGTGGCAAAACGCTTTGCGGGAAGAGGCACGGAGTTGGAGGATCTGATCCAGATCGGAACGATCGGACTGATTAAGGCCGCAGACCGTTTTGACCGTAATCTGGGGATAGCGTTTTCCACGCATGCCGTTCCATGGATCATGGGGGAGATAAGGCAGTTTCTTCGGGATGACGGACCGGTCAAAATCGCAAGGTCCATTCGGGAGAATGCCGCAGTGCTAAAAAGAATCCGTGATCGGGAGTATGCAAAGCATGGCAGGGAGCCGGGGCTCTTGGAGCTTGCAAAGGAAGCCGGGATGCGAAGGGAGGACGTGATCCTTGCCTTGGAGGCCACGGGCGTAGTTCTTTCCCTGGAGGGCACGGCAGTTGGCGTGGACGGAGAAATGACGCCATTGGCAGACCGGATCACGGAAAGTGGCGGAGGAAGCGTCGGGCTGGCGGACGGGAGAACTGGCTCCCTGGATCCGGAAAAGGAGCGGCTGATCGACCATATTACGCTAAAACAGCTTTGGAACCGCCTTGAGCAGGAAGAAAGAAGACTTCTTTTTTATCGCTTTTTCCGGGAGGCGTCACAGTCGGAAACTGCGAAAATACTGGGTGTAAGCCAGGTACAGGTGAGCAGAAGGGAGCGAAAAATACTGAAAAAACTGCGAGAGATGATAAAATCTTAAAGCTAGGACTATCTTTTTTGGGAAAAATGAAGTAAAATAGAATAGCATGTGATTATCATCGCAAGAAAGAGGAGTCTATGAAACGCACGAAAGAAAAGAAAAACTACGATGAAGTGGAATTGGAAGTAGTCGACGAAGAACAAGACGGCGTGGACGGGGAAGCGGAAGAATACGAAGAAGAACCGTCCGACGAAGAGTATTCTGACGAAGACTACGTGGAAGAAGAATACGAGGAATACGACGAGGGATTTGATGAGGAAGATGGCGGCGAGGAATACGTGGAATACGTGGACGAGCCTGAGAAAAAGAATCCTTACAGCGGTCCCCTGACAATCCTTGGAATGCTTCTGCTGCTTGCAGTCGTTGCCTTGATCGGGGCGCATATGTACTTTAAGTACTGGAGCCCGGAGGCAAGAGAGGCTGCGTCCGGCGGGAAAGTGGACGAAGAGGCACTCCAGGCGGCCGTAAACGAGGCAGTCCTGGCGAAGGAACAGGAAATGCAGGGGAGGTTGCTTGAGGAGTATGCACAGGGACTCAGCGTTGGTGAGCAGCAGGTGCTCGACATGTTCCGTCAGAATCTGGAGGATGGCAAGAGTCTTGTGGATACGCTTCGCAAGATGTATGCGGATAAGCTGGTGGTTGCGAGCGGCGGACAGTATCACTTTGTTCCGATCAACGACAAGCTGGCGAAAAACGATTACGCCATGGAGAACCTGGTTGTCACGGGAGATGGCGAGATTCAGTACGTCCAGGGCGGTAACGTGGTTTCCTATAAGGGAATTGACGTATCGAAATTCCAGGGTACCATTGACTGGCCGAAGGTTGCTGCTGACGGAGTGACGTTTGCCTATATCCGCGTGGGATATCGTGGTTACGGTGAGGCAGGAAAGCTTGTGGAGGATCCCGCAGCGAAGGATAACTTAAAGGGCGCAAACGATGCCGGAATCAAGACGGGAGTATACTTCTATACGCAGGCCGTCACGGAGGCAGAGGCGAAGGAAGAGGTTAACATGCTTCTGGGAATCATTAAGCCTTACCGGATTGATTGCCCCGTCGTTGTTGACGTGGAGAGGGTTGCAAATTCCAGCGCGAGAATGAATAAGCTCGACAAGAAAACCAGAACAAAGATTGTCAAGGCGTTCTGCGAAGCGGTCAAGACGGGTGGTTATCGCCCCATGATCTATTGCAATCTGGAGATGGCTGCGGTAATGCTTGACATTGCCGAACTCGAAGAGTATGACAAGTGGTTTGCGTTCTATACTCCGGAATTTTATTATCCGTATGCTTACAGAGCTTGGCAGTATACTGATAAGGGTAAGGTTCAGGGAATCGCCGGTGACGTGGATCTGAACGTGGCATTTGAACCGCTTTGGAAATAAAAACATGCATAAAAAGAAGGCAATCCGGAAATGCTGAAGGAAAACCAAGGCTGCGAGGAGTGCTTTCATGAATCAAGTAAACGTATATCTTAAATGTCTGCGAAGCGCAAAGGTTTCGTCAGCGGACGTCTATCTGAAGGACGTCTGCAGCCTGCGCTGCGCAGACGTTTTTGTCTCTGCAAAACTCCGGGCGATCAAGATATGGCACTTCGGAAAAAAGGATCCAAAGCGCCATGTCGTGAGTGCACTGAGGCTGATCGAACTGATGGAGGAGACGTGTCCCCAGATCAGCGTGGAAGTCATCGGGGAGACGGACGTACTGATCGAGAGGGATGGCGGGAATAAGCCTGCAGCGACGCTTCAGTTCTTGAAGATCGCTGCAGTCTGTCTGATCAGCTTTATGGGAACCGCCTTTACCATTATGGCTTATCATAATGACATTGGGATTAATGCCATCTTCACGATGGGCTACCAGATGTTGCTCGGCGAGGAGCCCCATGGCATCAACGCCATGGAGGTGGCCTATTCCATTGGCGTTGCGCTGGGCATGCTTCTCTTTTTTAATCATGCGGGAGGTGGCACCATCACGGAGGACCCGACGCCAATCCAGGTGGCCATGCGGAGTTATGAAAAGGACGTGGACAATGCTTTGGTGGAGACGGCGGGAAGAGAAGCACTGGAGGAAGAGAATCAAAAGTGAGAAAACTATTTCTGGTTTTTGTGGGGAGCACCTATGGCTTCCTGTCGGCAGCAGGCGTGTTCACCGTGCTTGCCGCGGTGGGACTTGTGCCGCGTTTTGCAGGCAAAACGCATACGGCAGATCGAGTGTGGATCTATGAGGAGATGGTATTCTGGGGGACGGTGTTTGGATGCCTTGTCAGCGTGTTTGAGGAACGGTGCGGTTTGTATGCGTGGCTGATGGGGCGCATGCCGGAATATGCTTTTGTATGGCATCTTGGCGGAAACTTTCTTCTGATCATTGCCGGCCTTTTTGCAGGTACGTTCGTCGGGTGTCTGGCGCTTGCCATTGCGGAGATGCTTGACAGCATTCCCATTTTGGCCAGACGCCTTTCTTTTCACGGATATGTCTTCTGGGTAGTCTTTTCTATGGCGCTGGGGAAGCTGGCGGGCTCCCTGTTTTACTTTTGGACGGAATTTCACAGAACGGCGGATTAATCATGGAAAGAACCATCAGAAGGCGAGACGGGAAGGAGAGAAGAAATGGAGACGGAAAAAGAAAAACGGGATTATCAGGAATACGTTGATAAGATGACGCCGAAGGCAAACGCGGGACTGCAGATGGCGAAGGCGTTTGTCCTTGGGGGAGCGATCTGTTGTCTGGGACAGGGGATCATTCATATTGGAATGGAGCGCTTTGGACTGGACAGACAGGAGGCGGGGGGCTGGTGTTCGCTGATCCTGATTGCTGCTGCAGTGCTGCTGACGGGATTAAACGTGTATCCAAGCCTTGTGAAATGGGGCGGCGCTGGGGCACTGGTGCCCATCACGGGATTTGCAAATTCCGTTGCCGCGCCCGCCATCGAGTATCAGGCGGAGGGGCAGGTATTTGGCGTGGGCTGTAAGATTTTTACCATTGCGGGACCTGTTTTGCTCTATGGCATTCTGGCAAGCTTTCTGCTGGGGCTGGGTCAGTTTTTGCTTGGATGGTAGAAGCAAAGCTCTTTCTTGACAAAAAATAGGGCGTAATAAACAAGAAAAAAATAGAAAGTTCTTTCTCATAAATGCTATAATTCTCTTATGAATCACAGAAAAACCGGCGGACGGCGTCAGGGAACGTAGAATTGCAAATTTTGTCCTGAAAGGAGAGTTTATGAGAAAGGCATTGTTTATTGGGGGAACGGGAACGATCAGTATGGCTATCACGAGGCTTTTGGCCGAAGGAAATGAGTGGGAACTGTATCTGCTCAACCGAGGCAATCGCAGGGAGGAGCTCCCGGAGGGCGTGAAGGTGCTCTGCGCTGACGTGAATGACGAGGCAAAGGCGCTGGAGGTGATGGGGGATCTTCAGTTTGACTTTGTATGTGATTTTATCGGATTTGTCCCGGAACAGTTGGAGCGCGACTATCGCCTGTTTAAGGGAAGGACGAAACAGTTTGGATATATCAGCTCGGCGTCGGCTTACCAAAAGCCCGTTGGGGATTACCGGATCACGGAGGGAACACCGTTAGCGAATCCTTATTGGGAGTATTCGAGAAATAAGATTGCATGCGAGGAGCTTTTGATGAAATGGTATCGCGAGGACGGATTCCCCGTGACCATCATCCGCCCAAGTCACACCTATGACGAGCGCAACGTTCCCATGGGCGTGCATGGCGACAAGGGAAGCTACCAGGTGTTAAAGCGCATGATGGAGAGAAAGCCCGTGATCGTACACGGTGACGGAACCAGTCTCTGGACGATGACACACAACAGTGATTTTGCAAAGGGATTTGTGGGCCTGATGGGCAACGTGCATGCGATCGGCGAGTGTTATCAGATCACAAACGACGAGACTCTGACCTGGAATCAGATCTACCAGGCCATTGCGGATGCACTGGGCGTGGAATACAAGCCTTATTACGTGTCTTCTGATTTCCTGGATGCGGCAGGAAAATATGATTTCCGCGGCGGCCTGATTGGCGATAAGTCGAACTGCGTTGTCTTCGACAATACCAAGTTAAA
Source organism: Acetatifactor sp. (assembly GCA_024693365.1). Classification (GTDB taxonomy): domain Bacteria; phylum Bacillota; class Clostridia; order Lachnospirales; family Lachnospiraceae; genus Acetatifactor. Next base: position 175,241 of record JAILLF010000037.1, read on the forward strand.
GAGAGCAGTTCCGGGACTGTGCATGAACGTGCGCTTCGAACAGGGCGTGAGAAAAACCATCGAATACGTGCTGTCTCATCCCGAGTGCCAGGTGGAGGATCCGGAGTTTGACGCATGGTGTGACATGGTGATCGAGGAACTTGAGACGGCAAAGAAGAGGATTTTGCAGGGCTGATTATTAAAAAGGAGTATGGGAAAACATGGTAGACGTAAGAGGAAAATGGGCGCTGGTCACGGGGGCAAGCAGAGGGATCGGACGTCTGGCGGCACTGTTCATGGCGGACAGGGGATGTAATCTTATTTTGCACGGCAGAACGAAGGAGCATTGTGCGAAAGTGCTTGAGGAAGTAAGGGCGAAGGGCGCCCAGGCATATGTGGTGGAAGCGGAGCTGACGGATCTGGATGCGGTGGAGAAGATGCTGGCGGAGATTGACGAGAAGACTCCCGTGGTTGACGTCGTGCTGAATAATGCGGGCTTGCAGATCGCATACCGCGTGGATTATTACGGGACGCCCGTGAGCGATTATTTGGAAAGCTATAAGATCAATACGGTGGCTCCCGCAATGATCTGCTACCACTTCCTGCCGAAGATGATCGAAAGAGGCTTTGGCAGGATCGTAAACACTACCAGTGGCATCCGGCTAGAGCCTGAGCAGGCGGGATACTCCGCCAGCAAGGCGGCACTGGACAAGATCACGATCGACCTGGGCTCAAAGCTTCAGGGAACGGACGTCTGCATCAATCTGACGGATCCCGGATGGTGCAGGACGGACCTGGGCGGACCGCATGCGCCGAATGCGCCGGAGAGCGCAATTCCCGGCGTGGTGGTTGGCGCGTTTGTGGATGACAAGAAATCAGGACGGTGCTTTGCGGCAGGCCATTTCCATGGAATGGCCTTGGAGGATGCCGTTGCGAAAGCGGAGAGAGAATTTGCGAGCCCGTATTGAAGCCTGGTGCCACCGGAAGCATAAGACCTGCATAAGTCAAAAATATTTAAAAAAATAGGGAATAGGGGTTGCATTTCTTTTAAATGCGCGTATAATGTTAGATGACTAACAAAGATGTTAGTCATCTAACTTTTTGATTTATAAGCGAAATGGAGCGTTAATTTATCGCGAAGCGATTTCATTAAGAAAGGAGTTGTCATGGCGGAGGAGCAAAAGCGTGCGATTGGTTTTGAACTGGGGATGATCAACAATCTGATCCGAAGGACTCTGAATCAGAGGTTTTCCGAGAATGGATTGGAAGACCTTGGCGGCGTTCAGGGACCGGTGATCGGTTACGTGTATCAAAACAGCCAGAAGCAGGACGTGTTTCAAAAGGACATTGAGAAGTGGTTTAAGATCCGGCGCTCCACGGCGACGGTGATGCTGCAGAACATGGAGCAAAAGGGACTGATCGTCAGGGTGCCCGTGCCCAATGACGGAAGGCTGAAAAAGATCGTTCTGACGGATAAGGCGAAGGATCGCCACATGCGCGTGAAGGATCAGATCGAGCGGTTCCACAAGGAACTGGAGGAAGGCATTTCTCCGGCAGAGAAAAAGCAATTTCTGGAGATCCTTGACCGCATCCGTGCGAACCTGGAGTCCGGCAGCTAAGACCGCTTGCGCAAAAGGAATGAAAAAGGCAATTAAAGTGAAATACAAGAAAGGGTAACAAGATGGTAAAGACGTTATTAAAACAAGTCAAGGAATTCAAGAAAGATTCCATCCTGACTCCATGTTTTATGATACTGGAGGTTTTGATGGAGACACTGATCCCCTTGCTCATGGGTTCCATCATCAACGACGGAATCGGGGCGGGGAACATGGCACACATTTATCTCATGGGCGGCGCGATGCTGATAGCGGCAGTGATGGGACTGTATGCCGGCGCCATGGGCGGTAAGTACGGCGCGAGGGCGTCAACCGGTTTTGCGAAAAACTTGAGGGAAGCGATGTTTACGAGAATCCAGACCTTCTCCTTCGCAAACATTGATAAGTTCTCCACGGCAGGTCTCGTGACGAGACTGACCACGGACGTAAGCAATTTGCAGAATGCTTATCAGATGATCCTGCGCATGTGCATCAGGGCGCCGTTTTCCCTGGTGATTGCCATGACTGCATCCTTCTTTGTAAGTCCAAGGATCGCAAGCATTTATCTTGTGGCAGTGGTGATTCTTGGAATCATTCTTGGCATTATTATGAAGTGTGCCATGAAGTATTTTTCCCGCTTGTTCGAGAAATATGACGCTCTGAACGAGAGCACGCAGGAAAACGTCAATGCGGCACGAGTGGTCAAAGCTTACGTGCGTGAGGATTATGAAATTGAAAAGTTTAAGAAGGCCAGCGGCGACGTGTATGACCTCGGCGTGAAGGCGGAGAAGATGATCATCTTAAACAGCCCCTTCATGCAGGCAACGGTTTACGCCTGTATCCTTCTCATCAGCTGGATCGGCGCGCACATGATCGTTTCCAGTGAACTGAGACTTGGCGATCTTTCAACGCTTCTCGCATACTGCATGAACATATTGATGAACCTGATGATGCTCTCCATGGTATTCGTAATGATCACCATGAGCATGGCCAGCGCAAAGCGTGTTAGTGAGGTCCTGACGGAGGAGCCCACGATCACGAATCCTGAGAACCCGGTCAAGAACGTGGCTGACGGCAGCATTGTGTTTGACCACGTGACGTTCCGCTATAATGAGCATTCCGAGACGCCCGTACTCGACGACGTTAACTTGAAGATCGCATCCGGTGAGACCATCGGCATCATTGGCGGTACCGGCAGTTCCAAGACGAGCCTTGTGAACCTGGTCAGCAGACTGTATGACGTCTCTCAGGGAACCGTTTTGGTTGGTGGAAGGGACGTAAGGTCCTATGACCTGGAAGTACTTAGAAACCAAGTTTCCGTAGTGCTTCAGAAGAATGAATTATTCTATGGAAGCATTATGGATAATCTTCGCTGGGGTGATGAGAAGGCAACTGACGAGGAGTGTAAGAGAGCGTGCCGCATGGCCTGCGCGGATGAATTCATCGAGAGAATGCCTCAGAAGTATGAGACCATCATCGAGCAGGGCGGCGCGAACGTATCCGGCGGACAGAAGCAGAGGCTTTGTATCGCAAGGGCGCTGTTAAAGAAGCCGAAGATTTTGATCCTGGATGACAGCACCAGCGCGTGCGATACGGCAACGGATGCAAAGATCAGAAAGGCATTTGCGGAGGAAATCCCGAATACCACGAAGCTGATCATTGCCCAGAGAATTGCCAGCGTGGAGCATGCTGACCGCATCATCGTCATGAATGACGGTAAGGTGGATGGCATTGGCACCCATGAGGAATTGCTTGCAAATAACGCAATCTACCGCGAGGTCTACGAAGCACAGACAGGCGGTAACAGAGACTTTGATGAGAATGGAGGTGAGCACTAATGGCAGTTAAGAGACCGGAACCTATGATGAAAATGGGCGGCGGCCGCGGCCCGGGAAGCAGACCCCCCAGAGGCGTAAAGGGAGCCAAGGTAGAGAATGCCGGAAAGATCTTTAAGCGATTAGTGGCTTACGTAGGAAAGTATTACTGGTTCCATTGGATCGTGGTGGCTGTCTGCATTGTGGGAAGCGTATTGGCGAACCTGCAGGGTACCATGTTTACGCAAAGCTTGATTGACGATCACATTAAACCCTTATATGCGGCGGCTCAAAATGGCGCCGATCCGGATTATGCGGGACTGCTTCACGCGATGATGCGCGTCGTGATCTTTTACGCACTCGGCATCGCATGTACCTACACCCAGGCGCGCGTTCTTTTGGTCGTGACCCAGGGTACCATGAAACGTCTTCGTAACGAAATGTTTGAGCACATGGAAAAGCTCCCCATCAAGTATTTTGACACGCACGCTCATGGAGACGTGATGTCACTTTACACCAACGACGTGGACACCATGCGCCAGATGATCAGCCAGAGTATGCCGCAGATGTTCAACTCGATCATCACCGTGGTCGGCACCTTTATCGCCATGATCGCGCTGAGCGTTCCCCTGACGGGACTCACCATTTTGATGGTGCTCGTAATGCTCTTTACCTCTGGTAAGATTGCAGGACTTTCCGGCAAGAATTTCATTGCGCAGCAAAGAAATCTCGGCATCGTGAATGGTTACATCGAAGAGATGATGAGCGGCCAGAAGGTAATCAAGGTTTTCTGTCACGAAGATCGTGCCCTTCAGGATTTCAAGGAACTGAACAATGACCTCTTCGACAGTGCCTACAAGGCAAACAAGTTTGCGAACATCATGATGCCCATCAACGCACAGCTCGGTACCGTTTCCTACGTGCTCTGTGCCTGCGTCGGCGGCGTCCTGGCGATCAGTGTCGGTGAAACAGGATTCTTTGGTCTGTCCGTCGGCAGTCTGGTGGCTTTCCTGACGTTGAACAGAAGCTTTAACATGCCCATCAATCAGGTGAGCATGCAGATGAACTCCATCGTTATGGCAATGGCCGGAGCGAAGAGAGTATTTGACCTGCTGGATGAAAAGCCTGAAGTTGACGAGGGTTACGTAACGCTTGTCAGCGTTAAGAAGACGAATACGGATCAGATCGCAGAGGTCTTGGAAGAGACCAACGAGCGTACCGGACTTTGGGCATGGAAGCATACGCATCAGGCAGACGGAAGCGTTACCTACGTGCCGCTTCAGGGTGAGGTGGTATTTGACGGCGTGGACTTTGGCTACAACGATGACAAGATGGTTTTGCATGACATTAAGCTCTTTGCAAAGCCCGGACAGAAAATCGCGTTTGTAGGTTCCACCGGCGCCGGCAAGACGACCATCATGAATCTGATCAACCGTTTTTATGACATTCAGGACGGTAAGATCCGCTACGACGGCATCAACGTCAACAAGATCAAGAAGGCGGATCTCAGAAGGTCGCTGGGCATCGTTTTGCAGGAGACGAACCTGTTCACCGCAAGCGTTAAGGAAAACATCCGTTTCGGCAAGCTGGATGCGACGGACGAGGAAGTCATTGCGGCTGCGAGGCTGGCAAATGCGGATACGTTTATCAGACAGTTGCCTGACGGTTACGACACCGTGTTGACCGGCAACGGCGCAAACTTAAGCCAAGGCCAGAGGCAGCTCCTTGCGATCGCCCGCGCGGCGATTGCGGATCCGCCGGTACTGATCCTGGATGAGGCAACCTCCTCCATCGATACCAGAACGGAGAGGATCGTGCAGGACGGCATGGATAAGCTGATGCATGGCAGAACAACGTTTGTCATCGCACACAGACTCTCGACGATCCAGAACAGCGACTGCATCATGGTTATGGAGCAGGGACGCATCATCGAAAGAGGCAATCACGAGGAGCTGCTTGCGGAAAAAGGCAAGTATTATCAGCTGTATACCGGAAAAACGGTTTCGGCATAAGCGTGTATCTTAAGGACTGTGATAATCATTCACAGTCCTTTTTTGAGAAAACAAATTCTCCCCGACTGTTGTTTGTCAAAAAAATTTGTCGTTCATCCAAAAGTGATGGCGTAAGGAAAAATTGCGTGCTAGTATTATTTTGAAACATACGTTACCAGTTAAAAAGGAGGAAAATAGATGCGTGGCAAAGTACCGAAACTAATTTTATGTATTTTGTGTATTATCTTAACGGGCGTGTTTGGGGGATCGCAAGTGAAAGCGGCCCTTATGCCCGGCATTGGGGAAACAACGGAGAAAATCTTTACGGATCCCAATGGAAATCAAGTTGTTTTTCGATTGCAGGATAGCTGGAGCGGGGGATACAACGTCGCGGTCACGGTGGAAAACCATGGAGAAATCGCGATGGATAATTGGGCGATTTCCGTGGTGAGCGCAGAAAACGTAAGTAACGTATGGAATGCCTGCATTAAAGAACGTGAGGGCAACCAATATCTTATTTCTGGAGCTGATTACAATCGGAACGTCCAGGCAGGGCAGTCGGTGGAATTTGGATATGCCGTGTCGGGAGATTTTGTTGCTCTTCCGGACGAGTGTTCATTTTTGGGAACCGGAGAGGAAACAGTTGATGAAGTAGCGGTTGTATATACGCTTTATTCGGATTGGGGCAGCGGGTTTAATGCTGCAATGGAAGTAAAAAATAACTCAGGCTCGGTTATTTCGGATTGGACGTTGGAATTTGATTTTTCCAGAACCATTACTTCCGTTAGCAATGCCGTAATTGAAAAGCATGAAGGAAATCATTACGTTATACGGAATGCAGGATATAATGCTTTGTTTGAAGAGGGCCAGGTTTTGAATATTGGCATCAATGGATCTGGCGGAGCGTCTTCGGACGAACCTGCGAATTTTGTACTGTCGCGCAGCACAATCGTAAAGCAGCCGATCGAAGAGATATCGAATGTTGCCGTGGTGGAAGAAGCGTTGGCGAACCTCCAAATAGGTTTTCAGGGAAAGGATTCCGCGCAATCCGTAACACAAAACGTTCTTCTTCCCGCAACGCCTCAATTTACAAGCGGGCAATATGACAATGTTGCCATTCGCTGGTCAAGTTCAAATGAAGAGTTGATTTCTGCCAGTGGAACAGTGAATCGACCATACGAGGAATCGGAATGGGTTACTCTTACGGTAACGATTTCCCTGGAAGAGGCATCTGTCAGTAAAGAGTATCAGCTGAAAGTTGTCAAGAGTCTATATGATGATTACAGCACGGATTATATAGAGGATTATGATTGTTACGAGTATTTGTATGAGTTTAATGATTGGGAGATCGAGGGTAGTTTTCAGATATACGAAAATGACGAAGGATATATGGATTATCTGATTGGTTCTTATACCGACATGATTCTTGAGTCGCCGGATGAAGTATTGCTTTCGTTATATCATTTGAAGACACTGATGGGCATCAGTGATCCGGCAACAGAGTTGGAGTATGTTGGAACCGTCAGCGATGGGGAAATTATCCGGCATGAATTTAGACAGGTTTATCAAGGCGCGATTGTTCAAGGCGGTGGCATTTACGTTGTAACCGACATGCAAGGCATCACGCGGTTGGTTAACAGTAGCTTTGTCCAAAATCTCAGTCTCGACGTGAATCCAACCATCACTTCCGAAGATGCCGGAAGCGTTGTCAACGCGGGTTATTCGGACGTAAAGCCCGAAGGACTGTATGTTTATCTGCAAGGCGGAAATCCGGTACTGGCGTGGAGATTTTGTGGACAAAACGCGGCTTCGCGGAGCTGCGTCATCTACGTCAGTGCCAATGACGGAAGAATCCTAAATGACGCAAGCAACGTACAGGAGTACAGAGTTGACGGCGAAGAGGAGATGGAGGGCTACTATCTGGACTACCGTCAGAATGAATATGACGAGTACGTGTATTATCTTCAGGATTCAATCCGCAACGTCACTGCGTATCATTGGCAGAATTCCAATGATTACCTGGAAATGCCCGTAAGCTGGCCGGAGAATGGCTCATGGGATGAATTCAACATGGCGAACTATTCTGAGGAATACAGAAACGTTATTGATGCTTACGATTATTTTTATGACACTTTTTCCAGACGTGGCATGGATGGCAAAAACTGTCCCGTTTATTTGTTTGTCGGGTTGTTGGATGACAATGCATATCATGACTTAAACAGCAGTAACGTTCACTGTATTGAGATTGGTAATTCTTATTGGGATTCCATGGAAACCATGATACACGAGTTCACGCACGGAATTGTATGGGAAGAAACACAGTTGCATAACAGGAGCGTTTTATATGCTGCAGCCATTAATGAAGCCTATGCTGACATTTTTGGCGAGCTTTATGATGGAAGCCCAAACTGGAGTAATCCGACGCGCGATTTTACAACTTTGCCTACTGACGTTACGGAGTGTCATGAACTTGGCAGAATTGTTGTCTATGCAGCGTATTACATGCACTCTCACGGACTGCCCGTGAATAGAATGGAAAAACTTTGGTACAGAAGTCTGTGCCTTGGATATGCTGAAAACCAGAATTCCTTTGCAAACGTAAGAAAGAACGTCCTTGGGGCGGCCACTTTGCTTGGATTTTCTTCGGAGGAATGTGGCATTATCATAGAAGCATTTAATACTGCCGGAATTAGCGGAAGCGGAACTGGTACAACCGGAACAAATACGCTCTCGGGAATGGTTGTGGTTGCTGATTTGGACAACGTATTATATAATAATTCTAAATTAGAGGGCGTGGCGGCTACTTTGAAAAAGGGCACGGTAGGAACGGTTGTTGCGGAAGCAGTCACGGACGTCGATGGCACTTTTACCATGATCGGCTTATTGCCTGGAACCTATACGCTCACCTTAACCAAAAACGGTTATCTCTCCGTGGACGTGCATGTCAAGATACAAGGAGTCAATGGCGCACATTTTATTCAGACGGTAGAGATGATTTCCAATTCCTATCTTGGAGACGGAACGGCAAGCGGAGTGATTTCTGACGCTGCTACGGGAACCGGCGTGGCGGGACTGACGCTGATTGTCAGAAAGGGAATGAGCGGAACGACGCCTTCCTTTACGACGGTTGCAACGGCAGAAACGACGGCAGGCGGAGTTTATACCTTAGAGGGGCTGCCTGCAGGAAATTATTGCGTGGAGATCAAAGATAACAGGGCTGGCATGCCTACGTCTAACAGATACGTATCCAACAGTTTTAACGTTAAAGTTTTAGGTGGAAAAACCATCGGAAATCAGAATGCCACGGTTTCTACCAGGATGATGATGGGACAACTTAGAATCGTTTTGGAGTGGGGAGAAAAGCCCAGAGACATGGATTCACATTTTTATGTTCCAATGCCTACTGGTGGCTGGTATGAGGTCTACTTTGGAAACAAGAGATATGAAGACTCTGACAGGACGCTGATCGCCATGTTGGACGTGGATGATACCACTTCTTATGGACCAGAGACGACGACTCTATACGTTCCGTCCAATGGTGATTTCTATTTTTCGGTTTACAACTGGTCGGGGGAGACAGGCATAAACAATTCTAATGCTACGGTAAAGGTTTATGCGGAAGCCAAAAACGTTCCGGCATACGTCTTCTCAATACCGACGAATGCAACGGATTACAGGTGGTGGAGAGTGTTTAAGTATGACGGCTCAAGCAGAAAGGTATTACCAATCAATGAATTTGCGGAATCGGGAAAATAAAATAAGTAGGGGCTGGAAGGTCTTGATACTGGCGTTTGCGCTTACGTGCTTGCTGTCGGGATGCAATCATGCCAATAAAAACGGGGTATATGCGTCATGCGTTGGTCAGGCAGAGAGCGCATTAGAGACATTATATGGTGCATCCCCGGTCAGTGATCAGGATTATGCGAAGCTGACGGAGGCTGGACAGATTCTGCCGGGACAATTTATGCCAAGGGAAGATGGCGGAAGCTATGTCGAGTACAAAGCCGTGGAAACGGAAAAAATCGGAAAGAAGTATGGCGGAGAGCTGAAGGATGCGTTTCATTATCTTCATCAGACAAAGAACGAAGAGCTGAGCATTACGATTCTTGAGTATGCAGACGAGGAAGCGGCAAAGACGTATGAAAAAAAAGAGAGCGACGTCTTTGCAAAGACTGCGCGAAGATTTCGTACGGATTCGGAGAATGCCAATCTGGAGTTTGGGTTTGAAGAAGATGATAATGGTTTCTTTTATGCTTATCAGCCGATGGATTCCCAGATCCTTTCCGTCCATGGCTGCAAGCTGTCAGGTAGCGTTTTAACCATCCTTAGTTTTCAAGGGGATGCAAGGGAAGCCGGGGAGCGGTTGGACGCTTTGCTTCAAAAGATTGGCTGGGGAGCGCTTCAAAGCCATGAAATGCAAAAAGGAACAGAGGACAAACAATCCCGAAGCTTTCAAAGTAATTGAATCACTTGAGTTTTTGGCCGCTTTGGTTCTTGGAAATCAAAGCGGCCTTTTGATTTCTGTTTACGTTTATGCGGTTTCGAGGTAAAATAAGATCATGAGCAGGGCATTGTGAGAGTTCTGCGAAGAAAGAATCAGGGAAAGCGAGGAAGGGTGATGGAGAAAATATCACCGACGGAGCGCTTTTTGCGCTATGTGAAGATTAACACGCAGTCAGACGAAAATTCGGCGACAAGCCCCAGTACGGCGAAGCAGCATGACTTAGCGAAGGTGTTGACAGCGGAACTCAAGGAGATGGGAGCAAAGGAGATCACGTATGATAAGAAGCACTGCTACGTGTATGCAACCATTCCTGCAACGCCCGGGTATGAGAAGGCACCGACGCTTGGATTGATCGCCCATATGGATACGTCCCCGGCCGTGACGGGAGCGGGCGTGAAGCCCAGACTGATCAGGAAATATGACGGAAAGGACATTGTGCTGAATAAGAAAAAGCAAATTGTCATGAAAGTGGAGGAATTCCCGGAGCTGGCGGAGTTAAAAGGGGAGTCTCTGATCGTAACGGACGGCACGACGCTCCTTGGGGCGGATGATAAGGCGGGCGTGGCTGAAATTATGACCATGGCGGCGTTCTTGATCAAATATCCGGAGATCGGGCACGGAAAGATCCGGATCGGATTTACCCCGGATGAAGAGATTGGAAGAGGTCCGGATTACTTTGACGTAAAGCTTTTTGGCGCGGATTACGCTTATACCGTGGACGGAGGCGCCTTGGGAGAGCTGGAGTATGAGAATTTTAACGCGGCGGGGGCGAAACTCATTGTAAACGGCAGAAATACCCATCCGGGAAGCGCTAAGGGGAAGATGATCAATTCCATTTTGATCGCCCAGGAATTTCAGGGCATGCTTCCGGTCTTTGAGAATCCAATCTATACGGAGGGGTACGAAGGCTTTTATCATTTGGACGGGATAAGCGGCAACGTGGAGCATACGATCTGTGAGTATATCATCCGCGATCATGACAGAAAGCTTTTTGAAAAAAAGAAGCAGTTCTTTGCGGAATGCGCGGAGTTCCTGAATAAAAAATACGGAGAGGACGTTGTCGTCACGGAGATCAAGGATTCGTATTATAACATGCGGGAGGTCATAGAACCCAATTTGCATCTTGTGGAAACGGCAAAGACCTCAATGGAAGAGCTTGGGATTGTTCCTAAGGTCGTGCCGATCCGCGGCGGCACGGATGGCGCGAGGCTGTCTTTCCTTGGACTTCCCTGTCCGAATCTTTGTACGGGCGGCGCAAACTATCACAGCAGGTTTGAGTACGTGCACGTGCAGGGCATGGAAAAAACGGCGGAACTTTTGGTAAGGATTGTGGAAGCTTACGCAAAACGGGAGAAAACTTGAAATATGACTACGTGCTTGTTATTTGAATAAAGACGTGTTAAAATGATCATGGATTCTTGCATGGAATTCATGATCATTTTTACGTGCCGGAGTGGCGGCGGAAAGGAAGGTAAGTGAAGTTATGAAAAAATTGGTGGCAGAATTTATCGGTACTTGCGTCCTTGTGGTCTGTGGTTGTGGAACGGCGATGCTGGTCGGGTGTGATGCGGCAAACGGCGGCGGATATATCCTGACGGCGCTGGCATTTGGCCTTACCATCGTGGCAATGGCTTACAGCATTGGCAATATTTCCGGATGCCATATTAATCCCGCGGTTTCTCTTGGCGTATTGATGACGGGCGGCATGAAGGTAAATGAATTTGTTCAGTACGTGATCGCACAGTGCTTAGGAGCATTGGCGGGCAGCGGAATCCTTGCAGCAATCTTTGGTCTTGGCAACGTAACCGATGCAACCGGCGGATTTGGTTCCAATGGTCTTGGCGGCGTGAACGGAAGTATCGTAGCAGGTCTTTTGGTTGAGGTTGTGCTGACCTTTATCTTTGTAATCGCAATCCTTGGCGTTACCTCGAAGAAGGCAAATCACGGTTCCTTTGCAGGTCTGGTGATCGGTCTGTCTTTGGTGCTGGTACACATTCTTGGCATTGGCCTGACCGGTACGTCCGTAAATCCTGCGAGAAGCCTTGGACCGGCCATCGTGGCTGCAATTACAGGCAATACGGCACCCATAGCATGCGTTTGGGTATTTATCGTGGGACCTCTTGCAGGTGCGGCTCTTGCGGCAATAACTTATAAGTTCCTTGCATCAGAAAAATAAAGCGTTATTAAAATTTTTATATATGACGGAGGGAATAGACAAATGATAGTATGTCCTAAATGTGGAAAAGAGCTTCCGGACGGAACAAAGTTCTGTAGCAAGTGTGGAGCGAACCTAGCCGAGTTGGCAAATCAGGCAGCGCCTCAAGATGCAGTGCCTCAGCAGGCAGCGCCCCAGGCAGCACCTCAGCAGGCAGCACCCCAGGCGGTAGCACCCCAGGCGGCACCTCAGCAGGCAGTGCCCCAGGAAGCGCCTCAGGGCGATGCGGCTCAGGAGGGCATGAATGAGAACAAAAAGAAGATCGTAAAGTATGCAGCCATTGGCGTGGCGGCGCTTGTTTTCCTGTTCCTTGTCATCAGCTTGTTTTCAGGGAAAAAGAGCGGAAAGCATTATGCAATCTATCTGAAGGATAAGGAGCTTACTTATTCTACCTTGAAGGCAAAGGGTTCCTGGCAGATTTCGGAAAAGCTTGCCAAGGACAGTGACATCAGTACTTCTTCCCTGATGGGTGAGAGCGATATTTATGAGTGCGTTCTGTCCAAGGACGGCAAGACCATTTTCTTCCCGGACAAGAAGGAAAGATCTGACAGCGGCACCAATCTGTTCTACAGAAAGGTAAAGAGCAAGAAGGATCCCGTAAAGGTTGATTCTTCCATCGCCGTTTATTACGTAAACGAAGCATGCAATCTGGTAACCTACCAGAAGACGTCCTCCGATCTTTACCAGTATAAGGTAAAGAAGGAAGAGAAGGAAAAGATCGCTTCCGAAGTATCTGATTTCAGAGTGTCTGATGATGGTAAGAAGGTTGTATACCGTAAGGATACCGGTGAAGTATACGTTTGGAATGGTAAGGAGAGTGAAAAGATCGACAGCGATTCGTCCCGCGTGAATTCCGTAAACGGCAACGTTGTTTACTATACGAAGGATAACTCCCTCTACAAGAAGAATGGTTCCAAGGAGAAGGAAAAGATTCTTTCCGACGTAAATCGCATTCTGTATATCTATGACAGCGGTGAAATTTATTACGTAAAGGCCGATGACAAAGAGAAGAATCTTTACTACTACAACGGTAAGGAATCTGAGAAGATCGCTGAGAATTATGCAAGCGTGACCGGCATCTGCTACAAGACTCCCGTTGTTGCCTTTAAGGCAAAGGAATCGGAGAGCAGCAGTAAGTCTACCGCATACGTTGCAGTAAAGAAGAACGTATCGGAGTTCGAAATTGAAGATGCATCCAACGTTCAGTTCGCTGAAAATGGCAAGACCATCTTCTTTATGGCTGAATTGTCCAAGGACGGAGACGAGGGCGAGCTTTACAGCGCATCCGTTTCGTCCAAGGGCCTTGGAAAGGCTACCAAGATTGACGAGGAAGTATTTACGGGCTTCTATGGCATTACGAACAAGAATAAGGCTTATTATTTCAAAGAGTGCAATAAAAAGGGTACCGGCGATTTCTACTATGACAAGAAGCAGATCGATACTGACGTTTACGCATATGGCATACAGTACTGTGAGGATGCAAAGAAGTTTGTCTTCCTGACCGATTACAACACCAATAATGGTTCCGGAACTTTGAAAATCAGCAGCGGCGGCAAGGCCAAGAAGATTGCGGATGACGTATTCATGCCCGTGGCTCTTCCGAATGGATACGTTCTTTATCTGTCTGATTACAGCACCAAATCCTATAAGGGTGACCTCTACTTCAGCAAGGGTGGAAAGCCCACGAAGCTTGATGAGGACGTAAACGTAATACTGAGCTTTGAATAATTTGGTGACGTACGACAGAGGAGGGAGAGAAAAGCATGTTTTGTACAAACTGTGGAACGCGTTTGGACGATGACGCGTTGTTCTGTCCTAATTGTGGCACGAGGCTAAAATCCGTCGAGGAGAAGCCTGAAGAGAAGCCTGAGGAAGCAAAGGCGGAGGAGAAGGCAGAAGAAAAGCCTGCGGAAGTAAAGGCAGAGGAGAAGGCGGAAGAAAAGCCCGCGGAAGCAAAGGCGGAGGAGAAGGCGGGAGAAAAGCCTGCGGAAGTAAAAGCGGAAGAAAAGTCCGCGGAGAAGCCTGAAGAAAAGAAGCCTGAGGAAGCAAAGGCGGAGGAGAAGGCAGAAGAGAAGGCGGAAGAAAAGACCTCCGAGAAGCCTGAGGAAAAGAAGCCTGAGGAAGTAAAGGCAGAGGAGAAGGCGGAAGAAAAGCCCGCCGAGAAGCTTGAGGAAAAGAAGCCTGACGAAGTAAAGGCAGAAGAGAAGACGGAAGAAAAACCTGCGGAGAAGCCGGCACCCGTACCTCCCGTAATGCCTGCAGCTCCCGTGGCACCGGCGCCTCCCGAGATCCCTACGGATGAGAAGGCAGATAAAAAGGCAAAGAAGGCAGGACTTCATCCCAAGCCTTCCGGAGGCAAGAAATTCCTTTCCGTTCTGCTTTGCATTATCATTTTTGCGGCAACGGTGACGGCTGGTCTGGTCTTGGCACTGCGGATAAGCTATTCGGGAGGAAATCTGAGAAAGACCTTGGAAAATTTAGACGTAGCCTCCATCACCATGCCTGATCTGAAATCAAAGGAAGCAGTGTCCTTAACGGACTTCCTTGAAAGCGCCAGCGGATTTAATTTTGAAAAGACGGCAGGCATCAAAAAAGCCGATCTCGAGAAGTTCCTGGCAAAGCCGTACGTGGTGGAGCTGTTTACGGATACGGTTGTGGGATACGCCAATTATTTTATGGACGGAAAGACACCGGATGCATTTACGAAGAAGGATGCGCTTAAGTTCATTGAAAAGCACAATGATGATCTCTATTCCATTACGGGATTCTCTTTCGTGTATCAGGATCCTTCCACCGGAAAGAGCATGGTGTATGACGTGGACGTGAATAATGCCTTTAAGGATTTGGGCACGGATGAAGTGACGCCCGAATTTTTGGAGAAGCAGCTCGGCTTTTCCTTTGCACCGTTCAAGTTCGCGCTTTCCTTGATCGGCGTGATCGTATTTGTGGCAGTGGCAGTATTGTTTAGCATTTTGGTTCTGCTTCTTCACAAGAAGACCAAACACAGCGGATATTCGTTTGTGGGAATGACGATCATCTTGTCCGGCATCGTAGTTACGGGTTTGGCAGGAGCAGGCAAGCTGATCCTTGGCAAATGGAACAGCACGTTCCTGAACGCACTGCTGTCACCGCTTACGACCAACGCGTTAATCATCGGAGGCTGCATTTTTGCACTTGGTTTCCTGATCTTTGTGATCGGCAGGGGAATCTGCACGGCAAAGGCGAAAAAGAGACTGAAGCAGGCTGAAGCATAAGCGGATTGGCTTGCAGGAGAGACTGAATTATGAATCACAAAGGTCCCATGAAACTTCCAATAAGGGAGTTTTATGGGACTTTTTTTGCGCTAAGATAATCTCAAACAAAGCAAAGGAAATAAAGTTGGCAATAGAAGTGCAAAGGAGGATTAGCGCATGGAAAAGAGAAAGGCATCCGTAATGGGAAGAGTGTTGCTGGTGGTGTTGGGAGTGGCGTTCCTGATCCTTTGTTTGGGAGTGACGGCCTCTGCCAGAGGCAGGAAGCTGGCACGGGAGGAAAGACAAAAGCAATATCTGGAAAGTAAGGAGACGGTAGTCCGTGAAATTCGGGAATACTTGGGAAAGAAGGGATATCCGAGCAGCGGTGTGACGCTGACCAAGAGGGAGTTTGGGGAGGATGAGGAAGAATACAGACTTACGGTACACCATGGGAGAATGGAGCATTTGAGCCAAGAGGAGCGCGACGCGCTGACCGAGGAATTGTCGGGCTTTGCCAGCGGTTTCGGGCAGGATGCGGTTATGCTGGTGACAATCAGATAAAACGAGGATTTGTGAAAGAACTACGTGACATTTGCCGCCAAATGGGGTATACTATCTGCAAGGGCGTTTTGCCGCGCCGCTTAAGGAGGAAAAGGCAATGTCATATATTCCAAGACCCCAAGAGATTTATAAACATTTCAAAGGAAACCTATATCAGATCATTACGGTGGCAGAACATTCCGAAACCGGGGAAAAGCTGGTAATCTACCAGGCCCTGTACGGAGACTTCAAGATTTATGCCAGAGAACTTGGCATGTTCACCAGTAAGGTGGACAGGAGCAAGTATCCTAACGCAACACAGGAATATCGTTTCGAACTGCAAAGTGCGCAGGCAGGTCAGTCAGCTACGCAAAACGTGCAGTTGGGCCAGGCAGCTACGCAAAACGTGCAGGCCAGTCAGTGGAACGCGCAAAGCGCACGGGCAAGCTGGCAACCTCAGCAGGGCGCGCAGGTTGTACGGGCGAGTCAGCCGGTTACGGAGTCCGTCATGAATCAAGTGACGGAGACGGAAGCAAACCTGGATCCCTTGATTCTGGAATTTCTGGATGCGGATGACTATGAGGCTAAGCTCAACGTCCTGGCCGCGCTGCATCATCGCATCACGGACGACATGATCACGATCATGGCCGTGGCGAGTGACGTGGAGGTGGAGGAAGGCAATCTGGAAGACCGTTACGCCCAGCTTAAGAATTGTCTGC
This sequence comes from Acetatifactor sp., assembly GCA_024693365.1. GTDB lineage: Bacteria > Bacillota > Clostridia > Lachnospirales > Lachnospiraceae > Acetatifactor. The sequence continues at coordinate 191,831 of JAILLF010000037.1, forward strand.
TGACCTTGGAAAAATATGAGAGCAGCCGCATGAGATGACATAGGGTTCCGGAAGGCGAAAGCCGGAAAGGAGCTGGAAGCATGGCAAAGTCATTGACGGATAAGATGGTGATCGGAGTATCCTCCAGGGCGCTGTTTGACCTTAGCGCGGAGAACCACATTTTCGAGACGGAAGGAACGGAGAGCTATTGCCGGTATCAGGTTGAACATGAAAATGACGTGCTAAAGCCGGGTCCGGGGTTTGAACTGATCCGCTCATTGCTCACGCTGAATCAGGTAAAGCCCGGCAGGGAGCTTGTGGAAGTGATCGTTATGTCGAGAAACAGTCCTGACACTTCCCTGCGCGTGTTTAATGCCATACGGCATTACGGGCTCCCCATCACGAGGGCCGTTCTTGCCAGCGGAGCTTCCCTTGCACCCTATCTTAATGCATTTCATACGGATCTGTTTCTGTCCGCTTGTGAGGATGACGTGCAGTCGGCCGTGGACAGCGGGATTGCGGGCGGCATCATCTGTACGGAGCACGTGATGAAGGTGAAGGCCTTTCCCGACGCTCAAAGAGAACCGGCAAGGATCCGCATCGCATTTGACGGAGATGCCGTTCTTTTTACGGATGAGTCGGAGCAGATCTTTCAGGAAAAAGGCTTAAAGGCCTTTGAAGAAAATGAGAGTAACATGGCGAAAACACCGCTTCAGGAGGGGCCGTTTGCGAATTTCCTGAGAAAGCTGTCAGACCTGCAGCGGGAACTTGGCGTAGAGGATTGCCCGATCCGCACGGCGCTTGTTACTGCAAGGAGCGCGCCGGCGCATGAAAGAGTTATACGGACGTTGAGGGCGTGGAACGTACGGGTGGATGAGGCATTCTTTCTGGGAGGTCTGGAGAAAAAAGAGATTCTGAGGGCCTTCGGAGCCCAGATTTTCTTTGATGACCAATCCATTCACACCATGAGCGCGTCACAGGCAGTACCTGCCGCAAGGGTACCTTATCGAAACAGAAAGAGACCACTTACGCCGAATGAAGAAACAAACGTCAAAACAGGATGAGATTTTAGAAAATCTTAAGGAAGAATTTAGCTTAGAAGCCTTAAAACGCATTCCCAAGCCGCTGCTGAAATGGTATGATGGTAACAGACGGATTTTGCCGTGGCGGGAAGAGCCAACGCCCTATCGCGTCTGGGTTTCGGAGATTATGCTCCAACAGACCAGGGTGGAGGCGGTGAAGCCATATTATGAAAGGTTTATGCGCATGCTGCCTACGGTCAAGGCACTTTCGGAAGCACCGGAGGAAACCTTGCTAAAGCTTTGGGAAGGGCTTGGATATTATAATCGCGTCAGAAATCTGCAAAAGGCTGCCCGCGTGGTGATGGAACGTCACGGCGGGGAGATGCCTGCGGATTATGACGCGCTTTTGGCGCTCCCGGGAATAGGTAATTATACGGCTGGTGCCATAGCGTCCATTGCCTATGGCATTCCAAAGCCGGCGGTGGATGGAAACGTGCTCCGGGTTCTTGCAAGGGTGCGCGCGGACGGCCGGTGCATTTCTGAGGAGAAAGTTCGCAGGGCCGTGGAGGCAGAGCTGGAAAAGGCAATGCCCAAGGATCGTCCCGGTGACTTTAATCAGGCGATGATGGAGATCGGCGCCTGCGTATGTGTGCCAAACGGGCAGCCTCATTGTGAGCAATGCCCGCTTGCCGCGATCTGTAAGGCGCGCGAGGAAGGAACCGTTCTTAGCTATCCGCGAAAAGAGGCCAAGAAGGCGCGAACGTCGGAAGAAAAGACGGTGCTGGTGATCAGGGATGAGGGGAGAGTGGCCCTCCGTAAGCGTCCGGCCAAGGGTTTGCTCGCGGGAATGTATGAGTTCCCCTGCCTCCCCGGAAAGATTTCTGAACGAGAAGTGATAAAATACCTGTCGGAAAATGGCATGAAGGTACTGCGGATCCTTCCCATGGGTGAGACGAAACATGTTTTTACGCATAAGGAGTGGCACATGCAGGGCTTTCAGGTCAGAGTGGATGAATTGGAGAAAAACGCGTCTGGCGGTGCGGGTGACTGGATCTACGTTGAACCTTGGGAGACAAGGGAGAATTATCCGATCCCTTCCGCATATGAGTTTTACGCGAAGGCCCTGGCCATGATCCGCGGGAAAAATAGATTTTTGGAGGACAAATGAAATGAAGCTTTTATCCATTGCCATCCCTTGTTATAATTCGGAAGGGTACATGGCAAAATGCATTGATTCGCTGCTTGTGGGAGGGGAGGACGTGGAGATCCTGATCGTGGACGACGGTTCCGCGAAGGACCGGACGGCGCAGATCGCAGATGAATATGCTGCAAAATATCCTTCCGTCATCAAGGCAATCCACAAGGAAAACGGTGGCCATGGTTCCGCAGTCAACTCGGGGATAGATCATGCGACGGGATTGTATTTTAAGGTGGTTGACAGTGACGACTGGGTGAAAAAGGATGCCTACCTGAAAATATTGGAAAAGCTTCGCGAGTTTTCCGGGGAGCAGGACCCCTTGGACATGATGATCAGCAACTTTGTTTATGATAAAGAGGGCGCAACAAAAAAGAAGGTCATGCAGTATCGCAAGATCCTTCCGGAAGATCAGGTGTTCACCTGGAGTGATTGTCATCATTTTTCAAAGGGACATTACATTCTGATGCATTCCGTGATCTTTAGGACGCAGCTCCTGAAGGATTGCGGCATCCGCCTGCCGGAGCATACGTTTTACGTAGATAATCTTTACGTTTTTGAGCCGCTTCCGTACGTAAAGAGAATGTATTACCTGAACGTGAATTTTTACCGCTATTACATAGGACGCGCGGATCAGTCGGTGAATGAGTCCGTCATGATCTCGAGAGTGGATCAGCAGGTGCGCGTCAACAAGATCATGATCGATTACATGGCTGCCCACAGGCAGGAGATCATGCCCAATAAGAGGCTGTACCAGTACATGAGAAGCTATCTGGAGATCATCATGGCGGTGTCTTCCATCATTTTGATCCGGTCGGAAACAGATGAGAATCTGGAAAAGAAGAAGGAATTGTGGAGATATTTCAAGGAGAAGGATAAGAACGGAAGGCTTTATCACTATATCCGCAGCGGATTCCTTGGCATTTTGCTTCACCTTCCGGGAAAGCCTGGCAGGAAATTCTGCGTGGGATTCTATCATATTGTGCAGAAGATCTTTAAGTTTAACTAAGATAACGAGAAAACGAGAAAACGTGTCACGGGGACGTGTCTATTGACACATTTTATGTGTCAATAGACACGTCCCCGTGACACGTTTTGTTGAAAGCTGAAAGCATATCGACTTATTTGTGATATGCCAATAATTCTCTCTTGTAGATAAGTACGTACATTACGGCAGCCAGACCAAGTGCGGTAAGCACGTCGAAAAAGGAATGCTGCTTGATGAACATGGTAGAAAGGATGATGGACAATGCCAACGTAAGGGAGGCGTTTTTCAACAGCTTGTGATTCTCAAATGCCTTGCTATTGGCGATGGCGAAATGTGCGCCTAAGGAATTGTACACGTGGATGCTCGGCCAAAGGTTTGTGGGCGTGTCCGATTGCCACAGGGCGGCGATCATTCTCGTGAACACGTTGTCCCGGGGCATGACCGAAGGCCGTAACTGGTGGCCGTTGGGCATGATCGTGGAAATCAGAAGGAACAGCGTCATGCCGGTAAAAAGGAAGGTCAGGCACCGATAATAATCCTTTTTCGTCTCATCCTTAAAAAACAAGGCCAATACCGTAACGGATACATAGGCAAACCAGGCGAGATAAGGGATAATGAAGATCTCCAGGAAGGGGATGCGGTCATCAATTCCCATGTGGATCACGCGAAACTGCGTGGTCACGGTGTCCTCTAGGTGGCTCCACCAGGTCATGTAAAATATCATGTATGCCAAAAGGGGAAGCAAGTGCTTGAACTGTTGCCAAAATTTATGGCGGTTTGTCTTCTCGTGAATCAGTTGTACAATCTTTTCTCTCATTCTTATTTTCACTCCAAATCTAGCGATAAGTATATCACTTGTTAATTTATTGTCAATATCTTTAAGAAAAAGTTAAGATTTAAAAAAACGTGGCATTCCTAGCGCGAACGTGATATACTCAACTAGTGTCGGCCTATTGATGATTAGGCCGGTTTTGAACAGATGAAAGAATCGAATGGAAAGCAGGAGGAAAAAACATGTATTCTTTGGATGAAGTGAGAAACGTGGATCCCGAGATCGCGCAGGCCATCGTGGACGAGCAGGCTCGTCAGAACAGCCACATTGAGCTGATTGCGTCGGAGAACTGGGTATCCAAGGCCGTTATGGCAGCAATGGGCAGCCCTTTGACCAACAAGTACGCGGAAGGTTATCCCGGAAAGAGATACTACGGCGGATGCGAGTGCGTTGACGTAGTTGAGAATCTGGCTATCGAGAGGGCAAAAGAGCTGTTCGGCTGTGATTACGCGAACGTTCAGCCTCATTCCGGCGCACAGGCAAACATGGCAGTACAGTTTGCGGTATGCCAGCCTGGCGATACCATCATGGGCATGAACCTTGCTCACGGCGGACATCTGACCCACGGCTCACCGGTAAACATGTCCGGTAAGTATTTCAAGATTGTTCCTTATGGCGTGAATGACGAGGGCTTTATCGATTATGACGAGCTTCGCAGAATCGCCCTGGAAGCTAAGCCAAAGCTGATCATTGCCGGTGCATCCGCATACGCGAGAACCATCGACTTCAAGAAATTCCGTGAGGTTGCTGACGAGGTGGGCGCCGTTCTCATGGTTGACATGGCTCACATTGCCGGACTGATCGCGGCAGGACTTCATCCCTCACCCATTCCTTATGCAGACGTAGTGACCACCACGACCCACAAAACCCTGCGCGGTCCCAGAGGCGGTCTGATCCTTTGCAACAAGGAAGCGGCAGATAAATTCAACTTCAACAAGGCAATTTTCCCCGGCATTCAGGGCGGTCCTCTGATGCACGTGATCGCAGCAAAGGCAGTTTGCTTCAAGGAGGCTCTGTCTGATGACTTCAAGATTTATCAGAAGAACATTGTTGACAATGCACAGGCGCTTTGCAAGGGCCTTATGAGCCGCGGCATTAAGATCGTTTCCGGTGGCACTGACAATCATCTGATGCTGGTTGACCTGACCAACTTTGGTCTCACCGGCAAGGCTGTTGAGAAGCTTCTTGATCAGGCACACATTACCTGCAACAAGAATACCATTCCCAATGATCCTCAGTCTCCTTTCGTAACCAGCGGCATCCGTCTTGGCACGCCTGCAGTTACCAGCAGAGGCATGAATACCGAGGACATGGATAAGATCGCAGAGGCAATTGCCCTTGTAATCAAGGGTGGCGAGGAGAAGGTTCCCGAGGCAAGAGCCATCGTTCAGACCCTCACCGACAAGTATCCTTTGATCTAATCGCCTAAAACGACAAAACTCCGACTGCCATAGAGGCGGCCGGAGTTTTTTTTGTACAGATTAACGAATGAAAATGCCCTAAAAATGAAAGCGCTTTCAGCAACACGCACAAAAAATGCCATAAAAAACACAGGCGTTATTGTTGAAAAACACAAAAGAAGTAAAAAAGATGCTTATTGAGGTAAAAGAATTCCATTTACTTCAAAAAGGTGCTGAATTATACTTAAAAGCAAGGTAAGGGTTTCTTATGGGGTATTTTGTATAATTTAGGAAGAAAAAGATGAAAAGAAATCGACTAATTACCTTAGGATGCTTGATCATCTGCCTGATGATTCTTGCGTGCGGTTGTGAGAAGGAACCGGACCATAAGAAAACAGGCGAGAGTTGGGCCTACGTACATGAGCCGGCAGCAGAGATCCTTTGGCTTGGGGACAATGGAAAGGCAACGTTTAAGGGAAAAAGCTATGATTACGTTAAGGATGATGGGTTCATCACCTTGACGGATGAAAACAAGCAAACCTTGAAGATGCATTATTCCATGAACAAAGATCAAATGTTGCTGTTCGAGATCAATCAGTATCATTTCGTCGCATCGGAAGGCATTGGGGAGCCGGACGGCCTGGTGGGGACCTGGAAGGGCGGCGAAGAGGACAGAAGTTCTTTCCAGTTTACGAAGGAAGGTATCTTCATGGAGGATGAATTCTTCCCGGGGCACTATACCGTAGACGAAAAGAACGGAACGGTCAAGTTAATGTACGAGGATCATTTCGCGGACACTGTTTTTTATTATCATTTGGATGGTGAAAAGCTGACGATCGAATATCCCTGGCCCATGGTGAAAACGGATTTTGAAGGAAAAAATCCCGCAAAGGAATGACGCAAGTCATCCGAATGCCCGCAAGGGCTCTAATTTAGGTCATAAGGCAATCAAGCCTGTGATATAGTTACTATAATGGGGCAGTTCCCCATTACACGTATTCAAAAAGGAGGAGAAAGTATTATGAAACTGAAAAAAGTTGCAGCAACTCTGCTTGCAAGCGTAATGGTTCTTTCCATGGCAGCATGTGGCACCGGCAAGGGCGATGAAGGTAAGGGCGGCGCAGCTCAGCTGAGCAAGGACGACAAGATCACCCTGAACATGTGGTGTATCGCTACCGAGAGCGATTCCAACCGTAATTCTTACGAGCTGGCTATCGACGAGATGAAGAAAGAGTATCCCAACATCACCCTGAATTGGGAAGCTTTTGAGAACCAGTCTTACAAGACCAAGATTAAGGCAGCAGTTGCAGCTGACGAGCTTCCTGACATCTTCTTTACCTGGTCTTGCGCATTCCTTGGCGATTTCGTAAAGTCCGGTAAGGTTTACTGCCTGGATGAGGCTTACAAGAGCTACAGCAGCGAGCTTCCTGAAGTTATGATGGGCAACTCCACCTACGACGGAAAGCACTACGGCGTGCCTCTGACCATGAACATCGTTGGTCTGTTCGCTAACATGGATCTTCTGAAGGAAGCTGGATACAGCGAGATCCCTGGCACCTATGATGATTTCATTAAGTGCTGTGACGCTCTGAAGGCTAAGGGAATTATGCCTTTCGGATGTGCTGGTTCTGAGACCTGGTGCGTAACTGAGTACCTTGAGTCCGTAATCGAGAAGAGCATCGGTGCTGAAGCGCTGAACGACATCTTCCTTGGCAGAGCTACTTGGAACAATCCTGACGTTGCTAGCGCAGTTGATACCTTCCAGAAGATGGTTAACGACGGCTACTTCGATCCCAACGGCATTTCCCTGACCAATGACGAAGTTAAGGCTAACTTCATGAAGGGTCAGTATGCATTCTACATGAACGGTACTTGGAACTGTGCAGACTTCGCTGCAGATGCTAACTTCTTCCCTAAGGTAAAGGTTGCTGAGTTCCCTGTTATCAATGCAGACAAGGCTAAGCTTGGTCAGCTCATCGGCGGTCCTTCTGATACTCTCGCAGTTGCAGCTTCTTCCAAGAACGCAGCAGCGGCAGCTACCTACACCTTTGAGCTTGGTAAGAGAATCTGCCACTATGGATATCTTGATGGTTGTGGACTTCCTGCTTGGACGCCTTACGGCGACACCAGCAAGGTTAACGGCCTGACTCAGGCAGTAGCTGAGATCTGTAACAAAGCTAACGGTTACGTTCTGTTCGGTGATACCGCTATGAACGCTGACGAAGCTAATACCTATCTTGATTACGTAGCACAGGTTTACGGATGCAAGGTTGACGGCGCTGGCTTCATCAAGGGCCTTTCCAAGGACATCAGATAATTGATTTCCTTGTCGAAACAGTAATTAAATAATGATTTGCGGTCTTTCCCAATCCTCCGTAAGGGGAACCGGAAAGACCGCATTTTTAATTCACCGGAAGGTAACGAATGGAATGAAAGATAAAACTTTTAAGAAAATAAGCATTTTTTTGTTCTTATTACCTGCATTACTCTTATTTATTGGCGTGCTGATCTACCCGATCATCATGTCCGTTTGTTACAGCTTCTATGATCTGAGAAGCGTTTCTACGACTGGAATGCAATGGTGTGGCCTGGATAACTACAAAGAACTTTTCACCAGCGGCTCCATAAGTTTCTGGCGGGCACTTGGAAACTCATTACTCTTGGCTGCACTTTCCGTATTTATACAGTTGCCCTTGGCTTTGGGATTGGCGCTCATGCTGGGCAAGGGAATTAAGGGAGAGAGAGCGTATCTTTCCATTTATTTCTTGCCCGTATTGATTTCCACGGTAGTAATCGGTCAGTTGTGGCGTAAGATCTACAACCCGGACTACGGTATCCTGAACGCAGTGTTATCCCTGCTTGGAATCAACAACGTGATGCCGAATGGCGGCTGGCTCGGAAATGAAGCCTCCGCGCTTTGGTGCGTATTTATTCCCACCTTGTGGCAATACGTTGGTTATCACATGCTTCTGATGTACGCAGGCGTTCGAAGCGTTTCCCCTGATCTTCGCGAAGCGGCAAAGCTTGACGGCGCAACGGATGCTCAGGTTGACTGGTACGTCGTGATTCCCGTCATCAAACCCATCATTAAGGTAAGCGTAATCTTCGCGGTAACGGGTTCCCTGAAATCCTTCGACTTGATTTACGTCCTGACGAACGGCGGACCTTACCATGCGACGGAAGTGCCGAGTACCTTGATGATCAACATGCTGTTCCTGCGTAACCGTTACGGTATGGGCAGTACGATCGCGGTTATGCTGATCTTGTTGTGTTTTGCCTTTGCATTACTGATTAACTGGGCATTTAAGGAGAAGGATATCTATGGAAAAAAAGAGCATGTTGAAGAGTAGCGTAGATCTGGATCAATTTCAGGTCCAGAAGACGAATAAGTTTGTAAAAGTATTGATCTACATTGGCTTGGTGGTTTGGGCCTTGATCGACCTGTTCCCCATTTACTGGATGTTTACGTTCTCTTTGAAGAATAACGAAGAAGTGTACGGCATGAACGTTATGGGCTTGCCTAAGCAGTGGCTCTGGTCCAACTATGAAAGAGCCATGACGACCGGTAACATGCCGCTCTATTTCATGAACAGCATTATTGTTACGGTTACGGCGATTGCATTGTGCATAGTAGCGGCATTGATGGCAACCTACGCGATCACGAGAATCATCTGGAAGGGAAGCCAACTGATGAACAGCTTCTTTATGCTGGGTATCACGATTCCCGTACACGCATCCGTCGTGCCGATCTTCATCACGCTTAGCAAAGCTCACATGGTGAATTCCCGCATAGCGCTGATCGTTCCTTACGCAGCATTCTCGCTTGCCATGGCAATCCTGATCTGTACCGGTTTCATGAACGACATCCCGAAGGATCTGGACGAGGCTGCTTACATCGACGGATGTAACGTTTGGAAGACTTTCATCATGATCATTTGTCCGCTGATGAAACCCGCGCTTGCAACCATCACGATCTATACGTTCCTGCAGTGCTGGAACGAGCTGATGTTCGCAAACGTATTTATCAGCAAGAATGCACTGAAGACACTTCCCGTTGGTATCCAGGCATTGTCCGGACAGCATACCACTGACTGGGGTCCCATCGGTGCGGCGCTGGTTATCGCAACGTTCCCTACCTTGCTCGCATACGTATTCATGAGCAAATCCATTCAGGAGAGCTTCATTGCGGGTGCAGTTAAGGGTTAACGTAAAATTTGAATCATCCCAAGAAAAAATAACGGAAGAGGGCAGACAGAAACGTCTGCTCTTTTTCGTTTGCCAGTTTTTAAAAAAAGTGTTAGAATATAAAAAGTGGTAGCAAAGGCTCAAGTGGATGGGAGAACGTCATGGAAGAAATGCCGGTGGAGGCAAAAGTTAATCGGGAAAAGAAAAAGCATTGGTCGTTGTCGGCGAAGCTTCGAATGGTCGTGTTTCTCATTATTTTTATCGTCATCACGGCTTTTTTGATTTCCATGTTTTATTTTTCCTTAAGGGAGCGCGTGGATAATGCGGAGCGCGAGGCAGACAGCCTCCTCAACACAATCTCCAACAGTATTGTTTCCGACATCGACGGCTATAAGGAACTGTCCCGTCTGATCATGATGGACTCTACGGTGGTAACCCTTCTTCGCTCGAGCACGAAGAACGTGACTGACAAAATGAAAAATCAGGCGAGAAACGGTATTTTTAACATTTTGAACGTTACGGAAGACGTGCACGCCGTATTCGTATTTCGCGAAGACGGGGATTACGTGAGCACAAACCGGAATGCGTATTATTTCGACGTGGAGCGAATGGAAGTAGGAAAGTGGAAGGCAGATATTTTAGCCAGCATGGGACGCGCCGTCATTTCCATCAATAGCAACAACACAATTTTCAAGACGCGCGGAGGCTCCGTGCTTACCATAGGGCGTGCCATTTATGACATCTATACGCAGGAAAGAACGGGAATGCTTTTGATGAACGTTTCTGATGCCGTATTGGAGAAAGAGATCCATGCCACAAAGAACGATAACGTGTGCATTATGGACTTGAAGGGGAGTTATCTTGCGGGGGATGAAAATCTTGTAAAGTATTATAGCGTGGATTTCGCCAATCCCAAGGTGATACACAAGGAAGTGCGCGCCACGACGGGAAGGAGATTGATTTCCGGATGCCGTATTCCGGAAATGCCTTTGATTATCATTACTTCCGCGAATCTTAACTCTGGCCGCATTCCGTATGAAACGGGTTATATTTTGATCTTTCTGCTGATCACCGTCATTATTGCCGCGTTCAGCGCAGGAACCTTTATTACCAGAAACATCACGACTCCCGTGTTCGAACTGACCAGGGCCATGGAAAAAAACAGGGAAGAGGGGAAGCTGGAACGGGTTAACGTCGTGTCTGTTGACAATGAGATCGGCATGTTGGAGGAAGGCTATAACAACATGATCGATCACGTAAATGACCTGATCAAGAGGCTGATTGAAAACGAGAAGATTCTTCAGAAGTCGGAAATGCGCGTGCTTCACGAGCAGATAAAGCCGCATTTCCTGTATAATTCACTGGAGACCATAGGTTTTCTGGCCATGGACGCAGGTGCCGAGGAGGTACATACGGCACTGGAGACGCTGGGAAGCTTTTACCGGAATTTCTTGAGCAAGGGCGACAGGGAGATCCCCCTAAAGCGCGAGATCTGCATTGTGCAGGATTACTTATCCCTGCAAAAGCTTAGATACGGAGACATTCTGCAGGATGAATATGACATTGCGAAGGATACGGAGAATTTCGTCATCCCGAAGCTGATCCTGCAGCCCTTGGTGGAAAACAGCATTTATCACGGCATCCGTTTAAAAGGCGAAGAAGGCGTTATTAAGATTACGAGCTGGATGGAGGAGGGCGTGTTGCACATTTCGGTGCGGGATAGCGGCGTTGGCATGACCCAGGAACAGATCGAGCAAGTTCTTAGAAAGCGGAATGAAAGTGAGATGGAGATTTCCTCTGATCCTTCCGAGAGCTTTGGCCTGTGGGGGACCATCGAAAGGATCCGGTGCTTCTGTGATGAAGACGACGTAGTAAAGATCCGAAGCGAAGAGGGCGAATACACGGAGGTGGAATTTGTCATACCGCCTAGGAGAATGGAGAGGGATAACGGAAACGATGAGAAAGTACAGAGTGATGCTCATTGACGATGAGCAATCAGCGAGAAAATTAATGCGGGCCTCCATTGGGTGGGAGAGCCTGAACATGGAGGTCGTGGGAGAGGCCGCCAGCGGGATCGAGGCAATCAACGTCATTGATGAGATGAAGCCGGACATTGCCTTTGTGGACATCTCCATGCCATTTATGAACGGGATTGAGTTTACGGAGGTTGCGACGACGCGCTACCCCAATCTGATCATTATTATCATGACTGCGCTGGACCAGTTTGAATACGCAAGGAGATGCGTGAGCCTGCCGGTATTTGAATACATGCTCAAGCCCTTGGTAAGAGCTGAGGTAACGGCAGTATTAAACAACGTGAAAAAGAAGCTGGACGCGACGCTCGACTTAGAGAGTGAGAGTGCGGCGGAGAATGCGCCCGGACCGGAGATTGAGTCCAATACCATTGAACAGATCAAGAAATTCATTGAGACGGGTTATACGGATTCGAAGATTAATCTTGCGTCCGTGGCGGAGCAGTTTGGCTTTAGCGCCAGCTATCTGTCCCGTAAGTTTAAGCAGGAGACGGGGAAAAATTTTGTGGAGTATCTGACGGAATGTCGCATGGAGAAGGCAATGAAACTCGCGGAGGCAGGAAAGAAGATGTTTCTGGCGTCGGCGGAGGTTGGCATTCCGGATCCCAATTACTTTGGACGGTGCTTTAAGAAATACGCCGGGATGAGCTATTCAGAGTACATGGCGTCCCATGCAAAATAGGAAAGAAGGACTCAAGGCTGCAAAAGGCAGGATTCTTCGTCAAAATAACGAAGACCCATGGAAGGGTCTTCGTTTTTTTGTGGGTTTTCCCCTCTTGCGTTTTTGGGGATGCCATGATAGAATATCTTTCGTTAGCATACAATTGTCTTTCCCAGAAAAACATTTACAGTGTTTCGGGAGTCGCTTTCGCCGGAAAGTCAGGCGGGAGAAAACGGGGGATGGAAATATGCCAGCGAATGAAGCAGGTTATTACGTAGTGCGGAAGAAGGCCGTTCCGGAGGTACTCTTAAAGGTTGTGGAGGCTAAGCGCCTGATAGAGTCGGAAAAGGTGGCGACGATCCAGGAGGCCACGGATGCCGTTGGGATCAGCAGAAGTTCGTTTTATAAGTACAAGGATGACATTTTTGAATTTCATGAGAATGCCAAGGGAACGACGGTGACGCTTTTGTTCCAAATGGAGGATAAGCCGGGGATCCTGTCGGACATGCTTAAGCTTGTGGCGCAGTATGGCGCAAACATACTGACGATCCACCAGAGTATTCCCATCGGGGGAATGGCATCCCTGACGCTCAGCATCCAGATATTGGAGACGACGCAGGATATTTCAGGAATGCTTGAACTCATGGAAGGATTAAATGGAGTGCACCGGGTGAAGGTGCTGTCTAAGGAATAAGATAAAGAAGACAGAAGACAAAGAAGATAGAAGACAGAGAGGACATTAGTATGGTTAAGGTTGCAGTGTTTGGGTATGGCACCGTGGGTAGCGGCGTCGTGGAAGTGATCGAAAAGAATAAGGAGCAAGTGAGCAAGAAGGCCGGCGAGGAGATCGAGGTTGCATATATCCTGGATCTTAGAGAGTTTCCCGGGGATCCTTATGAGGCGAAGGTTGTGCACGACGTGAACGTGATTCTGGAAGATCCTGAGGTCAAGATCGTCTGCGAGACCATGGGAGGCACGACGTTTGCATATAATTACACAAAGGCTGCGTTGGAGAAGGGCAAGAGCGTTTGTACCTCCAATAAGGAGATGGTGGCTAAGTTTGGCCCCGAGATGCTGAAATTGGCGAGAGAGCATGGTTGCAATTATCTTTTTGAGGCGAGCGTAGGCGGCGGCATTCCCATTATCCGTCCTCTGAATGATTGTCTGACGGCTGAGAAGGTGGAGGCCATCACGGGCATTCTGAACGGCACGACGAACTACATCCTGACGAAGATGGAGCGCGAGGGCGCTGACTTTGACAAGGTGCTTGCAAGAGCGCAGGAGAAAGGTTACGCAGAGCGCAATCCCGAGGCGGACGTGGAAGGCTACGATGCCTGCAGAAAGATCGCGATTCTGTCCTCCCTCATGATGGGCAAGAACGTGGATTTCGAGAAGATCCCCACCGAAGGCATCACCAAGATCGTTCCCGAAGACTTTGATTACGCAAAGGCAGCAGGCAGGACCATCAAGCTTCTTGCCCGCGCAAAGGTGATCGACGACAATACGCTCGAGGCAATGGTAAGCCCCGTGATGCTGGATAAAGAGAATCCCCTGGCAATGGTTAGCATGGTGTTCAATGCCATTTTGGTCAAGGGCAACATGCTTGGCGAGGCCATGTTCTACGGGAAAGGCGCCGGAAAGCTTGCAACCGCAAGTGCCGTTGTCGGAGACGTGATCGACTGCGTGCGTCACCTCGGCAAGGAGATCCCTTGTTTCTGGGATGCTGAGGAAGCAACGATCCTGGATGCGGGAAAGCATTCTTATGCATATTATATCCGTGCTAAGAAGAGCGCAAAGGAAGTTCTCGGCGAAGTTCTTCCCGGCGGAGAGGTCCTCGAGCTTCCCGGTCACGATGAAGATCTGGCATATTTTACGCAACCCATGAAGCAGGATGCGTTTGAAAAGGTACTTGAGGGCCTTGGAGATCTGGTGCTCGGCACCATCCGCCTGGGTTAAGCTGATAAAACCGCGGCAGTATCCGTGTATTGCAACGGTGATGCTGCGTGAATTATAGAAAAGTGATTTTAAGGAGAAGAGGAAGAGATGTCTAAGGTAGTGAAGTTTGGCGGGAGTTCTCTTGCCAGCGCAGAGCAGTTCAAGAAGGTAGGTAAGATCATTCGGGCAGATAAGGACCGCAGATTTGTGGTTCCCTCCGCACCCGGAAAGAGAGATAAAAAGGATACCAAGGTGACCGACATGCTTTACGCATGTTATGATCTTGCGGAGAATGGCAAGAGCTTTTCCAAGGAGCTCGCGGCGATCAAGGCAAGATATCAGGAGATTATTGACGGATTAGAGCTTACGCTTTCCCTGGACGCGGAGTTCAAGGAGATCGAAAAGCAGTTTAAGACAAAAGCCGGCAGGGACTACGCGGCATCCCGCGGCGAGTACTTGAACGGCATTGTGATGGCAAATTATCTTGGTTATGAGTTTATTGACGCGGCGACGGTGATCTTCTTTGACGAGGAGGGCAATTTTGACGCAGAGAAGACCAATGAGGTTCTTTCCAAGAGACTTACGGGTCTTAAGAATGCAGTTGTTCCCGGATTCTACGGCGCAATGCCTGACGGTAAGGTAAAGACTTTTTCCCGCGGCGGCTCCGACGTGACGGGTTCCATTGTTGCAAAGGCAGCAAAGGTTGACGTCTATGAGAACTGGACTGACGTATCGGGCTTCCTCATCGCGGATCCCCGCATTATTGATAAGCCGGTTGGCATTGACACCATCACGTACCGTGAACTTCGGGAGCTTTCGTACATGGGCGCCGGCGTTCTTCATGAGGATGCGATTTTCCCGGTTCGTCAGCAGGGCATTCCCATCAATATCAGAAATACCAATTCTCCTGACGACAATGGCACTTGGATCGTTGGCAGTACCTGTCAGAAGTCCAAGTACGTGATCACGGGAATTGCGGGTAAGAAGGGCTTTTGTGCAATCAACATTGAGAAGGATATGATGAATTCCGAGATCGGATTTGGCAGGAAGGTTTTGCAGGCATTTGAGGAGAACGGCATTTCTTTTGAGCACGTGCCTTCCGGTATCGATACGTTGACCGTGTTTGTGCATCAGGATGAGTTTATGCATAAGGAGCAGAAGGTGGTCGCAGGCATCAATCGTCTGGCTAAGCCTGACATGATCGACATTGAGGCGGACTTGGCGCTGATCGCCGTCGTTGGACGTGGCATGAAGTCTACGAGAGGTACTGCGGGCAGGATCTTTTCCGCGCTGGCACACGCGAACGTCAACGTGCGTATGATCGATCAGGGATCTTCTGAGCTCAACATTATCATCGGCGTTGCCAATGAGGACTTTGAGACTGCCATCAAGGCAATCTACGACATCTTCGTACTTACCAAACTATAAGACCAAAAAAGCGCGGCATTGGCCGCGCTTTTTTACGTTATGGCAGATTTGGGCCGCGAAGCAGACAGCTCCCGGCCTTTGCGGAACGGCACGGACTGCACTAAGCGCATCGATCATCCTCATGGCGTGGCAGAATTATCGACAAACTCGGAGCTAAAGCTCCTCAGACATGTCGATAATTCTGCCATGAGTCTAATCGATTTGCTAAGTGCAGCCGGCTAATTGTTCCGCAAAGGTCGGGAGCTGTCTGCTCCGCGGCCCAGAGTCACACCCATCGTAGGTCACAGGTGTGGCATGGGGACGTGTCTACTGACGCATTTTTAATAAACTACACTACTAATTTTCTCGAGGGGATGGCTTGGATAGTGTCCCTCAGGCATGTGTGCCAAGCCTCGGCCCCGAGTTTTGCGGGAATCCTATGTGTCAGTAGACACGTCCCCGGGACTCTACCGTGACACAAACCGTGACTCTAAAAGGACCGAAATGTGTGATAATTTGTCGAAAAATGGAAAAGTAATAGAAAATGATAAAAAATATTGAAAAATGTGTTGACAAATGTTGTAGAATGGTGTAACATAAAATCATCAAAAGAGAAAAAAATAGGAGATACCAAAGATAAGGTATTTAGGAGAAACAAAAAGGGGATTCCAGTCCAAGAAAATTTAACCTTTAATCAGATGGAAAAGGAAGGAATTTGAGGTACAAAGGAACCAAAGGTACACGAGTCTAAGTGTACGTGAATGGAAAGTAGAAAGAGTGTTTCGGAGGTATCGAGGATTCCGGATGTTAAGGAAAGGTGGATAGAGGAGAAAACATTCCATCGTAGAAAACTGAATATCGAAAAACAGACTGAAGCAAAGGAGGAACGGACCATTGGATAGCATAGTCTAAAAGGGCGTGTCGACGGAAATCTCGTTGATGCGCTCTTTTCTATTGCTCAATTCTAAATTTTTTTTGAAAATTTGCACTTTTCTATGGCATCTGAAAGGTTTTTCATGTATGATAAGAGATGGCAGAGAATGCGGTTTTAAGAGAAACTGCGGCAGGCCGGCCGATTAAATGGGAGTGATAGGGCAACGGCACTATTTGTTGCGTGAGGGATACATGAGCGAAGATAATAAGAAACTGGAAGAATTACAACAAAAGCGAGAGGCCAGAAGAAAACGGCGTCAAAGAAATCAAATCCTGGCATATTCCGCGGTGATTGCAGTGATCGTCGCTTTTGCGCTGGGGGTTTTGGGAATCATTCACTTTATTTCCAACCCGAAGGAGCCGGAAGGTGAAGTGAAGCTTCCCGGATTGCCTTCGGAGTTTAGTGAGGCACCCGTGACGGAACCGGAGGAAACGGAGCCTCCCATTGAGACGGTGGAGGTTACCCCGGAACCGGAGGAGACGGAGCCTCCCGTCGTTGAACTGACGAGGGAGCAAAAACTGGATGAGATCGTAAATGCGGCCATTGAAGTGATGCCGTTGGAAGATAAGGTGGCAGGTCTTTTCATGTTGACGCCCGAGCTTCTGACCGGCGTGAAGCCCGTTACCAAGGCTGGAGACAGCACCAAGACGGCACTTGGGAAATATGCCATTGGCGGAGTGCTGTATCGCAGTCAGAATATCAAGAATAAAGATTCTTTTAAGACGATGATCGACAATACAATACAATACAGCAGATATCCCGTGTTCCTTGCAGTGGAGGAGGAAGGCGGCAACGCAACGCAGATCGTGAAGGCAAATCTTGGAGCAAAGACGGACAGTGCGAAGGCCATAGCCGCAACGGGTGATCCCCAGAATGCTTATCAGGCAGGCGTGACCATCGGCTCCTACTTAAAGGAACTTGGAATCACGATGGATCTGGCCCCCGTGGCGGATCTTGCGAACGTAGAGAAGAGCCTGATGGAAGACAGGAGTTTTGGTGACGATCCACAGCAGGTCATTCATTACGTAAAGAATGCAATGAAGGGTCTTCAGGAGCAGGGCATTACGCCTTGCGTAAAGCACTTCCCCGGCATGGGAAGCGTTACGACTGATACGGAAAAAGGCGTTGCCGTTTCCGAACGGGCGGAAGCGGATTTCTGGGCTGGCGAGATGGATCTGTTCCACAAGCTCGTAGAGGACGGCGTTCCCGTGATTATGGTGAGCAATATGGCAGCGCCTTCCCTTACGGGTGACAATACGCCCTGTTCTTTGTCAGACAAGGTTGTGACGGAGATTTTGAGAAAGCAGCTTAGCTATGACGGCCTGATCATTACGGATGCGTTGAACGAAAAGGCCGTGGCGGATTATCATTCGTCGGAGGAGGCTGCAATTTTGGCGCTGAAGGCGGGCTGTGACATGATTCTTTGTCCTGAGAATTTCGAGGAGGCTTATAATGGCGTGCTGAAGGCCGTGCAGGACGGAACGATCTCCCAGCAGCGCGTGGATGACGCCCTGCGCCGTATTTACCGGATCAAATTTGCAGACCGGGTGACGGAATAAATAAAAAATTCTTCGAACCTATACTTTTGGGTATAGTGCAAATTAAATTAATCAGTATAATGGAACATATATTGCTTTTTTGGCAATCCATTATACTGATTTTTTTATCCAAGGAGGCTGGTTCATGAAAAAGAGATTGCTCGTGGGATTGTTCGCAATGCTGATGCTCTTTGCCGTCGTGTTTTTCAATAGTGTTGAGAGCTTTGCCGGCGGATGGGTCGAAGAAGAATGGAACGAAGAAGATTCAAAGGGAATCGAGTGTGAGCAATGCGGTAACGCATTGGAGGATCCTACCGAAGATTGCTGTGATTGTGACTTGGGATCTCCCCACTGTAGTCAGAGTAGAGATTATACTTGTTGGAACACGCTTCACTGTGAGAATTTCGACTCCTGCGGAAACACCATAGAAGATAGCTGGATGTGCGATGATTGTGGTTTATGCGAAGATTGCAGGGTAACAGAACACTGCAGAGAGTGTGGAAATTGCGGTATAGGCGTTTGCGATGATTGTGGCGACGATGAAGATGGCAAGTTCTGTAGAGAATGCGCAATGAGAAAGGGCTATCACTGCACAAGCTGTGGTGAATGTTTGCAGAATTGTGAGGTATGTGATAAGTCTGCAACAGAGGGTTCGGATGAGGTTCTGTGTATGTCTTGCTGTGAAGATCAGGGCATGCACTGCACTATATGCCACGATCACATTGACGATGATGATCTCTGGTGCAGATGTGATAGCGGTCCTTATGATCACTGTATCCATTGTACTGAGGATTACGGTTTTAGAAATTGCGAGGAATGTGACAGGTTTTTCTGTGCACTCAACGGAGATAATATTGAGAATGAATTCTGTGATAACTGTGAACTTTGCATAGAGTGTTGTTTTGAACAGGTAAAGCATTGCCCTATTTGTAAGGAGGAAATTTCTGATCGATGTGAGTCTGACGGCGAACACTGCAAGGATTGCTGCGATCTTTGTGAACAATGTGAAAGTTGCCTTATCGTAGAAGAAATCGAGCGTTGCGAGTATTGTGAGATCTGTCTCGAATGCTGCCGCGAAAATGCGGAGGAAGCAGGCTGAGGCTGTGGAGAATACTGTGTTGCACAGACGGGTTTTGAAGACCATATTTGTGAGGAATGTGGCAGATGTTTTGGCGAAAGCCCCAAGTGTGATTATTGCGGCCTTTGTATGGAGTGCTGCCTGGTGAAATCTGAAGAGGAAGGCTGCTCCGACGGAATGTGCGTGGAAGATCCGGAATTCGATGAGCATTTTTGTGAGGAATGTGGCGCATGCTTTCATTCCGTCGAAGCATGTGAAACCTGCAGGGAAGCGAACGTAAACGTTTGTGAGAGCTGCTGTGAAAAACATCAGCGCCAATCTCGGTTGTGATCATGGAATCTGTTCAAACGTGGATTACTGGCAGTGCCATTTTGACTCTGCAAACGGCGTATGTTATTGCGATGAAGATGGTGAAGACAGGCATGATTTTAGGGATTCCGTGACCTGCTACGTCTGTGGTGCGCAAAGGGATGGCACGCCTCTGATTCTTGTTCAGCCTAAGGATAGGATAGCCAAGGCCAATCATGACGTTGCCGCCGCTGAGAAGGTGACTTTCTCCGTTGTTGCCATGGGCACAAAGCTGACTTATCAGTGGTACAGCGGTCTTGGTACGAAATTGACGGAAGGTGATTTGTGTTACGGCACCAAGTCGGACACGCTGACGGTAGGCTCATCCATATGTAACGCCGACATTGACGAGGCAATCGCAAAGGCAGAGGCGGCCGGAGACGGAAGACTGGTAAACACGCTCGTGATGTTAAAAAAATATAACAGTTTCTATTGTGTTGTCACTAATGCCGAAACCGGCAAGAGCGTTACGTCGACTACGGCGAGACTAAGTTTCAGACATAACGTGATTGAATTCCGGCCTGATAACGGAAATAGTCACTCTGCAAACTACAAGGTTCAGGGGGGAGATGCGGTAACCATCAAGTGGATCTCCTCTGATACCCATTGCAAGGTATGCGCAGGCGGTTATTACAACGCACCGGCTGAGGAGGCGTTCGTTATGCAGGCGGCTTCCACGTGCGGCGTACATGAGGCATCTGAGCCGCATGTCTGGTCAAGATGGGATTACAATACGGAGTATCCCGCTTATGAGGGCCAGAACGGTTATGCACGCAGAACCTGTTTGCTCTGTAAGACTGAAGAATACAAGGCCTATGAGTATGTTAACCCGCATGAACACGTATGGTCAAACGATGCGGAACCGATTACCACTATCGTAAAAAAGACGGATAACCAGGGAAACGTCACTGAGGTTGCATATGAGGGTTATCACGCAAGAAGATGCACCGTGGAAGGGTGCCAGGAGTATACACCCAAGGAGGAGCATCTTTGGAGCGCATATGAAATCACTACGGGAGCTACGGATCATTCTGCGGGCGAGAGGGAGCGTCACTGCCTGGTATGCGGCTACGTGCAGAAGGAAACCATTGCGCCGCTGTACCATAAACATGATTTCCCCGTAAAGAATCCGATCACGGGATGGTACGATTTGGAGGACATGCAGTATGTGCATTTCTCGAACCGGATGCATAACGTTACCTGCAGAGGCGTTGTTTACAATGAAAAGACAGGCGAGTACGAACCTTGCGGGGAAAAAGCAAACTTTGAGCAACATGTTTTGACAATGGATTATCTGGACGGAGAAAATGACGTGACCTGCTGGGCTGAATTCAAGTTCAGCTGCCCTTGTGGTTTCTGCAAAAAGTATAAGTCTCAGGATTACGTCAATTATGATTATGACAGCGACAGGAGAATAGGTGAGTACAGGTTGTTCTCGACCTTCCCGGAATTCCAGTGGATGTTTGACGGAATGATTTTCTACTCCTCCGGGCAGGGTAACCCATCCAAAATACCCAACGGAGCGGTTGTAACCATCTATAATGAAACCGGTTATCGTTTTTCTGAGTACTGGTGGAATAATTGCATTTATACCATAGACGATTCCTATATTCAGTTCATCGACTATGACGACTATCACGTTTCCTTTAGGATGCCAACGCGTGACGTCTTTGCAGACATTGAGACTCTTGACGTTTCCCAAATTCCGGAGTGCCCGCACGAAGAGACCTACTATGACCTGAGTACGGCGATGGAAACGACTTGTACGGAATCCGGCAAGGATCCGGACCTGAAATGCAGACAATGCCACGTTACGTTGGAAGTGGGAGAAACGCATGCAGCGTTGGGACATAACTTTATCCTTGATGAAAACACTGTAAAATGGCCGACTTGCACCACGCGGGGATATACCGGTAATAGCATCTGCGCCAATTGCGGCAAGCTGCAAAAGGGCGTGGCTTTGCCCGCTGACGGCCATGAAACGGAGGATCATTATTCCTGGGATGAAAATAAGCATTGGCCGCACTGTGTGGCGTGTGACAAGGAATTCTTGGCGAAGGCGCAGAAACACGTGTTTGACGTGAACACGGTTTCCGATGGCGTGACCTACGAAATGTGCTCGATCTGTAAATATTTCAGAATCAAGAAAGGCGAGTCAACGGGGGCGGATTATGAGCAACAGGTGTTTGTGAATGATGATTCGGAAGACACAAATCTGAGAATCCGGTTCTATCCCGTCACCGTATCTGATGAGGACATTGTCAGAGACATGGAAAAGGAAACGTCCGAGATCGGTACGGAGTACGGATATCTTTTGAGCGACCAATATAATCCGCACGATGGCCGGTATAACAGAGTTATCGAATATCACGTACTGGGTGCGCCAAAGGAGAGTATTCCCCGCAAAATTGCGATAACCTTGGGCAAGGAGTACGTACCGTATATCGAGGAACGAACGAACTACAATATGGTTGGGTACGTTCGGCTGAAAGAATATACCGTCAGCTTCCAGGCAAACGGCGGCAGCGGCAGTATGGACGGCGCAACCGTAAAGAGTGGAGAGCAGTATACTCTTCCGGCATGTAAGTTTACGGCGCCCTCCGGCTTTGCGTTTGACTGCTGGAAAATTGACGGCGTGAATTATCAGGTTGGCGCCAAGGTCACGGTTTTAAAAACGACGAACGTGACGGCAGTCTGGAAAGCAGTACATGATGAAACAGACGAGAACCTTAAGATCATAAAGAAATCCTTAACGCTTTATGACACCATTGCCATTGAATATAAGATACCTGAGGCAGCATTGGCGAATTATCACGGGTTCTACCTTATGGTGACCCAAAACGGCGTGACGGAGAAGCTAAATGACTATCGGACGGAAGGCGGGTTGCTGATCTTTACTTACCGCGTGGCGCCTCACATGATGGGTGAAGAGGTGACGGCAGTGCCTTACGGATTAAACGCGAATAACAGGATCGTTAAGGGCGAAGCGCTTACCTATTCCGTAGAACAGTACTGCTATAACATGCTTGACAAGGAAGCATATCAGGACGCTAAGTACGCAACCTTCAGAAGACTGCTTGTGGACATCCTGCGCTATGGCGACGCTGCCCAGATTTATATGAACTATAAGACGTCGGAACTGGCCGGAAAGCATTTGACGGCTGCACAGCTTGCCATGGGAACGGACGTGAACGTGCCAATGACTTACAATAGCGTAAAGAACAAGGAATTTGCGGTTGTGGAAGCTGGCGACGCACTGGCGAGCATTGAGTCGGTTTCCCTGTACCTTGAAGCAGCCGTAAACATCCAGTTTAAGTACGTGGCAAATAATCTCACGGGACTTCGCATGGTGATTACGGGTGACGCGGTCGGGACGGAAGTGCTTGGCGAGTATGCTGCAAATGCAAAGCAGATAGATGACAAGGGGCGTTATTACGCGAGCCTGGATAACCTGAATGCAGCGCAGATGAAAAAGACGGTTTACGCGACGGTGATGAAGGGCGACAAGAAGGTCAGCAACACCTATCGTTACAGCATTGAGTCTTACGTGTCAGCCATGAAGGGAAAATATTCAGATCAACTTGACAACTTGCTGGATTCCATGATGCGTTACGGTAACACCGCGGCGGATTACGTAGCTGGCAGATAATGTTTATGATCCTAAAAGATCTCAGGTAAGCATGATGCAAGCCTGGGATCTTTTTAATGTCATGAAAAACGGTTGCACGTGGGGCGCGTTGGGAGTGGCGCAAGAAGAATCGTGGGTAAAAAGGAAAGAAAATGCGACACGTACCTAGGAAGAAAAGGAACGTGGGTAAGGTAAGAAAAATAAGCCGCAAATACCCAGAACGCAAGGAGAAACTTGGGGAATAGGGAAAGAAGAGCGCGAGACGGCGCACGACGTCCGGGGGACGTCGGACTGCGCGGACCGGAGCGAAGCGGAGAAAATCGAACTTCGAGGCACGGATGTGCCTCGAAAAAAAAGAAGACATGCATTATGCATGTCTTCTTTTTTTCGAGAGCGCGAGACGGGAATCGAACCCGCGACCCCCTCCTTGGCAAGGAGGTGCTCCACCGCTGAGCCACTCGCGCATATCTGTCGTGTCAACTGACAAAAAGTAATATACTATACTTTTCAGGAAATGTCAACAGATAAATTTTACTTCTTTTTGTTGAATTGTGCATACAATTTGAAAGATTGTGGAAAAAACGATGAAATTCAGGGCGTAATCACGTGAGAATGCGGAATAAAACTAGACGGGAAGCCGTGAAAGAGGTATAATAAACTTGTGAAGTTATAGAGTTCACTGGCGTCGCCGTGAGACGCGGGGCTAGAGTATTTCAGTAAATTGACGAGGAGGTTAGTGCATGAGGCTTGAATTTATTGGCGCGGACCATGAAGTAACAGGAAGCTGTCATTATCTTGAGGTGGCCGGGAAGAATATTTTAGTGGATTATGGTATGGAGCAGGGAACTAATGTATTTGACAATGTTTCGCTTCCGGTGGAAGAAGCCATGATTGATTACGTGTTCCTGACGCATGCGCACGTAGATCATTCGGGAATGCTGCCGCTTCTTTACGCAAAAGGTTTTCGCGGTCAGATTTATGCTACGGACGCAACGGCGGATCTCTGCAGCATTATGCTCCGTGACTGTGCTCACATTCAGATGATGGAGGCAGAATGGAAGAATCGCAAGGCAAAGAGAAGTGATTCCATGGAAGCGGCAGAGCCGATTTATACAATGGAAGACGCGGTAGGCGTAATCAAGAGAATCGTGCCATGCCATTATGATACGATGATTACGATCTGCGATGAAGTGAAGATCCGTTTTACCGACATCGGTCACCTTCTCGGGTCCGCCAGCATTGAGGTATGGCTCACGGAGGAAGGAAAGACAAAGAAAATTGTTTTCTCGGGTGACATTGGGAATAAAAACCAACCCCTGATCCGCAATCCCATTTACACGACGTCTGCGGACTACGTGGTGATGGAGTCCACCTATGGTGACAGGACGCATCCCGTGGACCGCGTGGATTATAAGGGGGAATTGACAAAGATATTGAAGGATACCTTTGACAGAGGCGGAAACGTGGTAATCCCGTCCTTTGCCGTTGGCCGTACGCAGGAGCTTTTGTTCTTCCTCAGGAAGATCAAGGTGGAAAGGCTTGTGGAGGGGCATGAGGATTTCCAGGTGTTCGTGGATTCCCCGCTGGCCGTGGAGGCGACGGAGATTTTCCAGGAAAACCGCATGGATTGCTTTGACGGAGAGGCATTAGAGCTTGTGAAGGAAGGGATCAACCCCATCGCGTTTGCGGGGTTAAAGCTCTCCATCACGAGTGAGGAATCCAAGTCCATCAACTTTGACGAGAAGCCCAAGGTTATTATATCCGCATCCGGCATGTGTGAGGCCGGCCGTATCCGTCATCACTTAAAGCATAATCTGTGGCGTCCGGAGTGTACCATCCTGTTCGTTGGCTATCAGGCAATCGGAACCCTCGGACGTAGCATTGTCGAAGGTGCAAAAGAGGTGAAACTTTTTGGAGAACCCATTCAGGTAAAGGCCCGCATCATGCAGCTGGCAGGTCTCAGCGGACATGCGGACAAGAATGGCTTGATCGAGTGGATTTCCGCATTTGAGGAGAAGCCAAAGAAGGTATTCATCGTTCACGGTGAGGATCAGACCAGCATGAATTTCGTGGAGTGCCTGAAGATCGAATATGGTCAGCGCGCGTACGCGCCTTACAGCGGCACGGTGTTCAATCTTTTGACCAATCAGTTTGAATATGAGGCTGCACCCATGCCTGCCAAGAAGAAGCAGAAGGTTGCCAGCGGCGTATTTGCAAGATTGCTTGCCTCTGCACAGCGTCTGCTTGCGCTTGTGCAAAAGAGCGATGGCATGGCGAACAAGGATATGGCGAAGTTTGCGGATCAGATCAATTCGCTCTGTGATAAGTGGGAATAGACGGAGATTTACGGCATAAATCTCCGATTCGAAGCGAAGCGTAGGCCGTGCTTTAGCACGCTGGCGGGCGATAATTTTTTACTCTACTAGTGGTTGAGAAAAAGTCTAATTCGCGCTGATTGCGCACAGTGATCCATATGAGGTATGCTGATCACGTAGGAAATCTCCTTGCAAGGGAAACTTAGGAAATGGGAATTGCGAGGACGCCGCGAAACCGGTGATGCGGCGAAGAAGCAATCCGAAATGATGAAAACATGGAGGAGAATGAGATGAGCGTGATCAGTGAAAACATTAAGAAGCTTCGCAAGGCAAAGGGGTTGACGCAGGAGGAACTGGCGGAGAAGACGAACGTGTCTTATCAGGCCGTGAGCAAGTGGGAGAACGGCGGATCGCCGGACATTGAGATGTTGCCAATCCTGGCCAATACTTTTGGAGTGACCATCGACGAACTGATGGGATTTAAGCTAAATAGTTATACAAACAAGGAGAAATTCATCCGGCTGATGGCGGATGCGGGCGTGCTAAAGCGCGGGCACTTTGACCTGCACGGGTTTGACGCGGATTACTACGTTGACTCGGAACACTTTACCACGAACATTCATCTGGCAAAACTGGGTGAATTCTTTGCGGATTTGATTATGGAGGAGCACCTGGAATTCGATTGCATCGTGGGAATGGCGTACCACGGCATCAGCTTTTCGGCAGCCACGGCCATGGCACTGGCAAGCAAGTATGGCGTGACGGTGAATTATTGTCATGACAGGCAGGTGCCGGATTCGAGGGGACGGATCCTTTGCGGACACACGCCGGAGGACGGCGAGCGGGTTGTGATCGTGGATGACTTGATCAACAGTGGCAAGACAGTCATAGAGCGCATCGAAAGGCTTCAAGAGATTGCAAAGGTGCAGGTGGTCGCAGTGGTTGCCATCGTGGACCGCTATGAGAAGGACATGAAAGCGCATCATGAAAGTGGCGCCAAGCTGCTGGAAGAGAAGTACGGCGCAAAGGTCCTGACGGTTGTCTCAGGCGATGACATTACCAGGGCCATTCGTCAGGGGATCGTATAAATCAAGCAAGATGGAACCGTCTGGGAGGGGGAAATAGCCGTTGAGCGGTAGCTAGGGGGGATTTACGGGCAAAAAGGCGAAAGCGAGGAAATTGCCCGTAGGGAAATGGAAAAGGCTACGGGCAAAAAGGCGGAAGTGAGGGAATTGCCCGTAGGAAAATGGAAAAGGCTACGGGCAAAAAGGCGAAAGTGAGGAAATTGCCCGTAGGGAAATGGAGAGGGCTACGGGCGAAAAGGCGGAAGTGAGGGAATTGCCCGTAGGAAAATGGAAAAGGCTACGGGCAAAAAAGCGAAAGCGAGGAAATTGCCCGTAGGGAAATGGAAAAGGCTACGGGCAAAAAAGCGGAAGTGAGGGAATTGCCCGTAGGAAAATGGAAAAGGCTACGGGCAAAAAGTCGGTATAGTGAAAATTACCCGTAGAAGATTGGA
This sequence comes from Acetatifactor sp., assembly GCA_024693365.1. Taxonomy (GTDB): domain Bacteria; phylum Bacillota; class Clostridia; order Lachnospirales; family Lachnospiraceae; genus Acetatifactor. The sequence goes on from JAILLF010000037.1 coordinate 218,825, forward strand.
AAAGGCTACGGGCAAAAAAGCGAAAGCGAGGAAATTGCCCGTAGGGAAATGGAAAAGGCTACGGGCAAAAAGTCGGAAGTGAGGGAATTGCCCGTAGGAAATTGGAAAAGGCTACGGGCAAAAAGGCGAAAGCGAGGAAATTGCCCGTAAGAGCAAGGCCACGAGAAAGAGTTAAGGAAAAAACAAGGGAAAAAGCAAGGGAAAAAACAAGGGAAAAAGCAAAGGAAACATAAGGAAAGAGCAAGAGAAACGCAAGAGAAAAGCAAAGAAGTCAAGAAAGCATAAAACAATAGAAAAGGAATCGAGGAGAGGGAAGAACGTGAGTTACGCAGATACAATATTTATCAATATGTGTAAGGATATTTTAGAGAATGGTACGAGTACGGAGGGAGAGAAGGTACGTCCGCACTGGCCGGATGGCGCGAGTGCTTATACGATCAAGAAATTTGGCGTGGTAAACCGCTATGACCTGACGAAGGAATTTCCCATTATGACGCTTCGGAAGACGGCGCTGAAGTCTGCGACGGATGAGATTCTCTGGATATGGCAGCAGAAGTCCAACAACATTCACGACCTGCACAGCCACATCTGGGACGAGTGGGCGGATGAGGACGGTTCCATTGGCAAAGCCTACGGATATCAGCTGGGCGTGAAGCATCAGTACAAGGAAGGCATGATGGATCAGGTGGACCGCGTGCTGTATGACCTGAAGAACAATCCGTTCAGCCGCCGCATCATGACGAACATTTACGTGCATCAGGATTTGCATGAGATGAATCTATACCCTTGTGCTTATAGCATGACCTTCAACGTGACGCAAAAGCCCGGCGCGGACAAGCTGACGCTGAATGCAATCCTGAATCAGCGTTCCCAGGACGTGCTGGCGGCGAACAACTGGAACGTGGTGCAGTATGCGGTACTGCTGCACATGATTGCGCAGGTAAGCAACATGGAGGCTGGAGAATTGGTGCACGTCATTGCGGACGCGCACATTTATGACCGCCACGTGCCCATTATCAAGGAGTTGATCGCCCGGGAGCCTTATCCTGCGCCGAAATTCTGGCTGAACCCGGACGTAAAGGATTTCTACAAGTTCACGCGGGATGACGTTAAGGTGGAAAATTACGTGACCGGAGAGCAGATCAAGGACATTCCCATCGCTATTTAATCTTTAGGAGGATCACTTGCAATGGCTGGTAAGGGGAATTACAAGAAAAACGAGTTTCACGTACTTTCCTGTGCAATTATTACGGGACTGTTATCGGAATTGATTATAGCCTTGGGCATGGTCAGCAGCGCAGGCATTTTCACAGCAATTCAAGCCATATGCATGTTATTATCACTTGTGGTTTTTGTCGTCTATGGGGTGAAAATTATAGCACTGAAGGAATGGGACCGGGGATTTTGGCTGGCAGGTATTTTTCATTTTCTCCGCATCATCACGTTTTTCATTTTTTTTCTGCTCGGACAGGTCATAGGCCAAGGACCGTGTATTGTTTTGATTGGAATTATGCCAGTGCTCTCGGATCTGTGTTTTGGCATCGGAATGGAAAGCGTGGCTCAAGATGAGAGCCGCGGACTGAAATGGGTGTGGACGCTCTGGAAATTCGCCGGCGTGATCGTAGGGATTGGCGTCATCTACGTAAGTTGCGTTTATGGCATGAGAATTCTATCGGAAAGATTCTTTGAACAGGTTTTATTCAGGCATCAAGAAGATATGAAATTCATTGCTTATGCGTTCCTGACATATTGGGTATTCAGGATCATACAGGGGATTTTGACGTCGATTACGGCAAAAGTCATGGAGGAATAAGGAGGATCGACCATGGTGCGCGTTCAGTCAGCTCTCAAGAAAAATGCATTTCGGGCACTTTTCTACGCAATCATAACATGGACAATAACGCACGCGCTTGACGTTCCGTTAATCTTTTACGTTGGAATACTAGTTCTCCTCATTGGATCCGGGATTGTTGCCGACTACGTAGACAGAACCGTTATGCTGAGAAAATGGAACCCGGAAATTTGGATGGCATGCTTTTTATTCGTTCTCGCCGTAATCCCGTATTTTCGGGAGGATCAGGCCGAAAATATTATAATCGTCGGGAATTATATTGTAGTGTGTGGAATGCTGTTTTTGCTTTCGGATCAGTTTTGGGGTTTCGGATTGGAACGCATGGCGCGGGTCAGGAGCAATCGACTGAAATGGGCGTGGAGGATTTGGAGATATGCCGGAGTGATCGTTGAGATTTTCTTCACCCATACGATTTATGACAGTAGTCAACATAGTATATTCGAGCAAAATGGATGTATCGTGGAGATCAACGAGGAAAGAGCGCTTTTCCAGGGGAGTGGATTTTTTGCTTTTTTTGCATTACGGATCCTACAGATAATTTTGTCGTATGCCATGGTTGATCCGGAAGAGCGTGAGAAAGGCGGTTCCCTCGGGCGAAAAAAAGGTGAGTGACCGGAGGGTGATGAACGGTAAGCTACAAAGGGAGAGGAGCACCAAAAGAGATGGATGGACAAGGACCATATACTGACGAGCGGGCGGCGCTCCTTATGAAGCAAAGAAAAGAATTGCTCGCACTTCGGAGCCGTGACGTCGGCGATAACATGAAGTGGATTTTTTGGCTGACGATCATCTCTACGTTGGCGAATTTTTTTGTTACGATGGAAGCAATGCTGATCGTGTTTGGCGTGATCAGATATGGTAACTTCATGGAGATTTCAGCCATTGCGGCTACGGTCGTCGTTGTGCTCTGCGCAGTCTTTTATGCCGTGAAGCTGCTTGCGCTGAAGTGCCATTCGGAATCCTTTTATTATGCGGGAATTCTATATGGCATTTGTCAATTGATGAGCATGGCAAAGAATTCCATCGAAGATTACTCGGCGATGGCCCTGGTTTCCATTGTTTATGCCGTTTTGCAGATTTTACAACTGAGATTCTTTGTGGACGGCGCGACCTCGAGCCTAAAGGAAGTGAACAGGAACGTTGAGCTCGGATGGATCTCCTTCTGGAAATTATACGTGAAGGTGTTGTACGCCATGATCCTTTCCGCAGTTTGCATCTTCGTCCCGATCATTAACCTGATCGCGGTACTTGCACTGGCGATCATTGGCGTCATTTCCGTCGTGCTGGCCATCTGGCAAATCATTTTGATCTGGCAGACGGGGGCCGCGTTGCAAAACTATGCGGCACTGGCTTTGAGATGAATGGAGACGTACGCATGAAGGAGGAAAAAGAATGAACCTGATCGTGGCAGTAGACAACAATTGGGCCATTGGCAATAAGAATAAGCTTTTGGTGTCAATTCCCAATGACATGAAGCATTTTCGGGAGGAGACAACGGGGAAGGTCGTGGTGCTTGGAAGGAAGACGCTGGATACGTTTCCGCAGGGGCAGCCTTTGAAAAACCGCGTGAATATTATTCTTTCCAGAAATGCAAGGCATGAGGTGAAGGGAGCCCTTACGGTGCATTCCGTGGAGGAGCTTTTGGAGGAACTAAAGAAATATGACGACAAGGACGTTTACGTGATTGGCGGGGACAGCGTATACAAACAGCTGCTGCCGTATTGCAACGTGGCGCACGTGACAAAGATCGACCATGAATATGAGGCGGATACGTACTTTCCAAATCTGGACAAGGATCCAGAGTGGGAGATCACTGCGGACAGTGATGAGCAGACGTATTTTGACCTGCCGTATCAGTTTTTGAAGTACGAGAGGATTAAGCGATAGAAAATACTTTTAGGAGAACTTTGAGGGATGCTTTTTAATTCAACTGAGTTTCTGTTCTTCTTTCCCATAGTGCTTGCAGCATATCTCGCGATGCCAAAGAAAGCCAGGATTCCCTGGCTTTTGCTCGCGAGCTATTTTTTTTATGGCTGTTGGAATTATAAGTATTTGACGCTGATTCTGTTTTCGACCGTGGTCACGTACGCGTCGGCTCGTTTCCTGGAAAAGAGTTCCTCCGTCAAAACGAAAAAATGGATTCTGGGACTTGGCATCTCGGCCAATCTGTGTGTCCTGTTTTTCTTTAAGTATCTGGACTTTGCATTCATGAACGTAAACCGCCTGCTTCGGGTAATCCACGTGAATCCCGTGGCAAATCCCTTTGATTTTCTTCTGCCGGTGGGCATTTCCTTCTTTACGTTTCAGGCCGTTGGTTACGTAATCGACGTCTATCGCGGGGATGTGCCGGCGGAAAAGAATTTTATCAAATATGCTTTGTTTGTCAGCTTCTTTCCGCAGCTGGTGGCGGGGCCCATCGAACGAAGCAAGAATCTTCTGGGTCAGATCAAGGCACTGGAAGAGAAGCGGACCTGGACGAAGGACGGTCTGGTCTCCGGCCTTGGCATGATGTTGTGGGGCCTGTTTATGAAGATGGTGATCGCTGACAGGGTGGCGATCTTTGTGGATGAGGTTTTTGCCAATACCTACGCGGCCGGGACGATGGAGATGATTGCTGCCGCCATAGGCTTTTCCCTGCAGATCTATGCAGATTTCGCCGGATATTCGGCTGTCGCGATCGGCGCCGCAAGAATGCTGGGACTGCATTTGATGGAGAATTTTAACGTGCCTTATTTTGCGACGAGCATCGCGGAGTTTTGGAGAAGATGGCACGTATCGCTCAGCACCTGGTTCCGGGATTACGTATATATTCCGCTGGGCGGAAACCGGAAGGGAAAGCTTAGGAAATATTTGAATCTTATGATCACGTTTCTGGTCAGCGGCCTGTGGCACGGCGCCGCCTGGAAGTTCGTCGCGTGGGGCGGGTTGCACGGTGCGTACCAGATCGCGGGAGATCTGACAAAGCCTTTGCGCAAAAAGGTGAACGAGTTCTTTGAAGTGAAGGAGGATACCTTCGGACATCGTCTGGGAAAGATCATCGGAACGTTTCTGCTGACAACGTTTGCATGGATCTTTTTCCGCGCGGATTCCTTAAGGCTTGCGATGGATTACGTCGCGGGCATGGTGACGAAGTGGAATCCTTGGGTCTTGTTTGATGACAGTCTGTACGGCTGGGGGCTGAACCACTTTGAGATGAATCTTCTGGTCATGGCGGTGTTGGCACTTTTGGCCGTCTCCCTGCTCCGGAGCAGGAGGGGCATGGATCTGGGGCAGTATCTGCTCACGCAGAATGTCCTGTTCCGCTGGGCCGTGATGCTCGGTCTTGCGCTGCTGATCCTTGTCTTTGGGGAATACGGCGTGGATTTTGATTCCAACAAGTTTATCTACTTTGACTTTTAGCAGTAAGGCCATACGTAAGAAAAGATGGGTTAAGAGGGACGCATGAAGAAGGGCAGGATATTGAAAAACATAATTTTATATGGTTTCATTGTGCTGGCAACGGTGCTTTGCATTGCCGGTGCTTATCGCGTGCTCAGCTGGAAGGACACCTCCGGATCGGACTTGTCATCGCTTTCGCAGCTTTATAACACGGAAAAGGATTTGATGGACGTGGTGTTTGTGGGGTCAAGTCATTGCTACTGTGGCATTTATCCTCCGTATTTTTGGGAGGATGCGGGGATCGCGGCGTTTGATCTTTCCGTGTCCGCACAGGACAGAATTTCTGCATTGCATCACTTAAAGGAGCTTTTGAAAACGCAGTCGCCCAAGGTGGTATTCTTTGACGTTTACGGGATCACTTACGCGGAACAGATGGTGGAATCCAATGAGTACCGTAACATGCTGTCCATGCGGCAGAGCGTTAATTCCATGGAGCTTGTGGCGGAGTATGCGCCGAAGGAAAAGTGGCTGGACTACTGGTTCCGTTTTCCCATCATTCACGGCCGCTACAAGGAACTGAAGAAGACGGATTTTGTCATGTACGCCCCGAATCGTTTTGGACGCGGGGAGCTTGTGAATTTCCGCCTGAATGATTCCGGTATCGGTGAGCTCCTGAGCTTGGATGAATTTCATCCCGCGACGCTTTCTGCGGATCAGACAAATTGGCTGGAGGAGCTGACGAGGCTCTCGAAGGAAAAAGGATTTCATCTGGTATTCTACAGCGCGCCCTTTTATATCTCCCAGGAGGCGCAGGATCAAATGGATGCCGTGGCTGTCTATGCGGAGGAAGCAGGCATTCCGATGTTTGACTTTAACCGGATGCGGGACGAGCTGGGCTTTGATTTTTATTATGACCTGCAGGATCCGGAGCACTGTAACGCAAATGGCGCAAGAAAGCTGGCGAACTTTTTTGAGGGGTATCTTGCGGAGAACGTTTCGCTTACGGATCACCGCGGCGACGAAAGGTTCTGGCAGTGGGATCAGGATCTGGAATGGTACCGGCACGTCAGCGCGCAGGATGAGCTGACGCGGGAGACGGATCCCGTGGAATATGCAAAGATTCTGGTACAGGAGAAGAATTACAAGGTCATCATCAGCCTGGAGGGAAGCGACTTCGCAAGCATAGAGGGCGTGGATTATCCCGCGGCGCTTATGGAGTTTGGAATCTCTGACGAGAAGGGCGGAAAGTGGCTGTATGAGGACGGGAAGGCCGTAAAGGTTTTGGAGAATCAGTTGGACGCGGAACCTTATTACGTAAAGCTGAACAACACGGATACCATGCGTCTTCAGTATCAGGGGGATTATCTTTTCCCGGAGAACGTGATGATCGGCAGGCAGAGTTATTATAATAATGGACACCGGCTCCTTTTCATTGTTTATGATGAATTGCTGGAAAAGGTCGTGCACTGCGGATATTTTTAATATTGACTTTTTCCGTAAAAAGGATGATAATTTATTACAAATTGGGACGTATGAGGAATCGTTCCGGACAAAGGCGGCGGCCGGTCGGCGTCTTGTCTTAAATCATTAGACGAAAAGAGGGAACCAACATGGAGAAGAAAAACATTGACTGGGGCAACATTGGCTTTGGATACATCCCTACGGATTATCGTTACGTATCCTATTTCAAGAACGGCGCGTGGGATGAGGGACAGCTTACCACTGATTCCAACATCGTCCTGAATGAGTGCGCAGGCGTTCTTCAATATGCTCAGACCGTGTTTGAGGGCCTGAAGGCATATACCACGGAGGATGGTCACATTGTCACCTTCCGTCCTGACCTGAACGCAGACAGACTGGAGCAGTCCGCACAGAGACTTGAGATGCCCGTATTTCCGAAGGATCGTTTTATAGACGCGGTAAATCAGGTAGTTGCAGCGAACGAGGCATTTGTTCCTCCTTACGGCAGCGGCGCGACCCTGTACATCCGTCCTTACATGTTTGGAAGCAACCCCGTCATCGGCGTTAAGCCCGCTGACGAGTACCAGTTCAGAATTCTGACGACTCCCGTAGGCCCTTACTTCAAGGGCGGCGCGAAGCCCATCACCATCAAGGTAAGTGATTTCGACCGTGCGGCACCTCACGGAACCGGACACATCAAGGCCGGTTTGAACTATGCAATGAGCCTGCACGCAATCGTTACCGCTCACAAGGAAGGTTTCGACGAGAACATGTATCTTGATCCCGCAACCCGCACGAAGGTTGAGGAGACTGGCGGTGCGAACTTCCTGTTCGTAACGAAGGAGGGCAAGGTTGTTACGCCGAAGTCTTCGAGCATTCTTCCTTCCATCACCAGAAGATCCCTTGTTTACGTTGCAAAGGAGTATCTCGGACTGGAAGCGGAAGAGAGAGAGGTTACCCTCGAGGAAGTTGCCGACATGGCAGAGTGTGGCCTTTGCGGTACCGCAGCCGTTATCTCACCCGTTGGTAAGATCGTTGACCACGGCAAGGAAATCTGCCTGCCCAGCGGCATGCAGGAAATGGGCCCCGTCACCAAGAAGCTGTATGAAACCCTCACTGGCATCCAGATGGGCCGCATCGAGGCGCCTAAGGGTTGGATTCACGTGATCAAATAAGGGACCATATGAGAAGAAGAAAGAGATTTTTGCGGATGCTGATCAGGTGGATGCCAATCCTCCTGATCGGCATTGTTATTATTATCATAGCCGGAATTCTGTTTTCAGGATGCGGAAAGAATAAGGACGGCGTGGGGCGCGTCTTTACGAAAACGCTGGGAAAGACAGATATCTTCCGTGTCGGGGATGAGTTCTGCACAAAGCCTGAAATCATGGTGTTCCTCACGACAACGCAAAGTGAATATGAGAAGGTCTACGGGGAGCAGATTTGGAACACTTCCCTGGACGGCGTGACGCTTGAGACCTACGTAAAGGATAAGGTCCTTGAGAAGGCAGCACAAATCAAGTCCATGTATCTTCTTGCAAAGAGCAAGGAAGTCAAGCTCGACGAGCAGGAAGTGAGCTTTGCCAAGGCAGCCACAAAGGATTACTGTGGTCAGATCAGCGCAGCGCAAAAGGAAGAGCTTGGCATCACCGAAGAATTGGTTCAGAAGCTCTTTGAAGAGTATGCCATGGCGAACAAGGTGTATCTGGCGGTCACGGGCGACGTGAATCCGGAGATCAGCGACGACGAGGCCAGGATCGTCACGATCCAGCACGTATTGATCCGCACCAGCAGCAAGGATGCTGACGGAAACCGCGTGGAATTCATGACGGCGCAAAAGGATGCTGCCTACGAGAAGGCACAGAAGGTCCTGGAGGAAGCGAAGGCGGGAAAGAAGAGCTTTGAGGAGATCGCATCCCGCTACAGCGAGGATTCCAACCTGACGTATTCCTTTGGCAAGGGCGAGATGGATCCCGCAATCGAAGCGGTGGCATTTCAGTTAGAGACCGATGAGATCAGCAACGTTGTGGAGAGCGAGAGCGGCTATCACGTGATCAAGTGCATCAGCACCTTCGACAGCGATGAGACGCAGGCCAACAAGAAAAAAATCCTTGAGGAGAGGCGCAATGAGGCCTTTGGATTGGAATATGACGCATTTGTGGAAGGCCTGACAAAGAAGCTGAACGAATCCGCCTGGGAAGAGGTGGGGCTTCTTCGGAACGGTTCCCTTCCCGCGGCAGACTTCTTTGACGTCTACGACAAGTTTTTCCAGACAAAATAAATGATTTTCCATGTTTAATGAAAAATTTAGAAATGCGCAATCCCTTATGCGATAAGGGATTGAAGATAATTGTTAGCACTCATTCAAAATGAGTGCTAATTTTTTATTGACATTTAAAAATGAGAGGACTACACTAATACTTAGCGAATAAACTTAGCGCATGGCGGCTTGGGTTTGGACTTGCATTTTTCCGGCACGCGCCAGGTTCAAAAAAGATTTGAAAAGAGGTAAGGAAACATGGCAACAAAACAAGGCAGTCTTTCCATCAACAGTGAAAACATTTTTCCCATTATCAAGAAATGGCTTTATTCCGATCATGACATTTTTTACAGAGAACTGGTGTCCAACGGATGTGATGCCGTGACGAAGCTGAAAAAGCTTGACGTAATGGGCGAGTATAGCCTTCCCGAAGGGTACAAGGCGCGCATTGACGTGATCGCGGATCCTGACAAGAAAACATTGACCTTTAAGGATAATGGTCTGGGCATGACCGCGGACGAGGTGGAGGAGTACATCAATCAGATCGCCTTCTCTGGTGCAACGGATTTCATCGAGAAGTACAAGGATAAGAGCAGTTCTGATCAGATCATCGGTCACTTTGGATTGGGCTTTTATTCCGCATTTATGGTGGCTGACGAAGTACACATTGACACGCTGTCTTATAAGGATGGCGCGAAGGCCGTACACTGGGAGTGCGACGGCGGCACGGAGTTTAGCATGGAGGAAGGTGACCGCGCCGAGGTAGGCACGACGATCACGCTCTTCCTTAACGAGGATTGCCTGGAGTTCTGTAATGAGTATAAGGCGAGAGAGGTTTTGAAGAAGTATTGCTCTTTTATGCCGACGGAGATCTATCTCTCCAAGGCGGACACGAAGGAGACGCAGATCGTAAAGGAGAGCGAGCTTCTTTCTGACGATCAGGTGATCGAGGAGATCCAGCCGGAGAAGAAGGACGATGCTGCTGATTCCGAGAAGAAGGAAGAAGAGAAGAAATTCAAGATTAAGAAGCGTCCGGAGCTGATCAATGAGACGCATCCCCTTTGGACGAAGCATCCGAATGAGTGCACCAAGGAGGAATACCAGGAGTTCTACCGCAAGGTGTTCCATGATTACAAGGAGCCTCTGTTCTGGATCCATTTGAACATGGATTATCCATTTAACCTCAAGGGAATCCTGTACTTCCCGAAGATCAACATGGAATATGAGTCCATCGAGGGAACTATCAAATTATACAACAACCAGGTGTTTATCGCGGACAACATCAAGGAGGTTATTCCTGAGTTTTTGCTACTCTTAAAGGGCGTGATCGACTGCCCGGACCTGCCGCTGAACGTATCCCGTTCCGCACTGCAAAATGACGGCTTCGTTAAGAAGATCGCGGAGTATATCACCAAGAAGGTTGCTGACAAGCTGGCCGGCATGTGCAAGACCGAAAAGGAAGAGTACGACAAATATTGGGACGACATTGCACCCTTCATCAAGTACGGTTGCCTTAAGGATGACAAGTTCTGCGAGAAGATGAATGATTACATTCTCTTCAAGAATCTTGACGGCAAGTATTTGACCTTGCCGGAATGCCTGGAGACAAAACCGATCGATACGGAAAACGGTGATGCTGAAAAGGCGGACGGAGAGGCTTCCGAAGGCGCTGCCAGGGATGAGAATGGCGAGAAGGTGGAAGCAGAGGTCGTAAAGGACGATGCGGAGGCTGACGGTGAGGAGAACGCAGAGGACGAGAAGAAGGAAAAGATCGTTTACTACGTGACTGACGAACAGCAGCAGAGCCAGTATATTAACATGTTTAAGGCAGCAAAGATGGATGCGGTCATCCTGACGCACTCCATTGACCAGCCCTTCATTTCTCAGCTTGAGAGCAAGAACGAGGGCGTGAAATTCATGCGCATCGATGCCGACGTGACTGACGCCATGAAGGCAAAGACCTCCAAGAAGGCGGAGAAGGAACTTGAGGAACAGACGGAAACCCTGGGCAAGCTCTTCCAGAAGGTTTTGAAGAAAGAGAAGCTGACCGTAAAGGTGGAGAAGCTCAAGAACAAAAAGGTTTCTTCCATGATCACGCTTTCCGAAGAAAGCCGCAGAATGGCTGACATGATGAAGATGTACTCCATGCCCGGAATGAGCATGCCCGGCATGGGAGACGAGGGTGAAACGCTGATCCTCAATGCAAATCATCCGCTGGTTCAGTACGTGACGGAGAACCAGGAGGGCGAGAATGCAAAGCTGATCTGCGAACAGCTCTATGATCTTGCGAAGCTGCAGAACGCACCTCTCGGCGCGGAGGAGATGGCGAGATTCATTGCAAGGAGCAATGACGTCATGATGCTGCTGGCGAAATAAGATAAGGATGCGAGGGCTTTTCATACAGGCCCTCGCATTTTTTTACTTGCCCAAAGCGAGAAATAATGGTATGATAGATTGAGATTTGTGGAATTACTACATGAAATTAAAGCGATGTTTTAGGGCGTGACCCTAAAATGGAATAGGAGGCAGGAATGCCCAGGCAGGTTAGGGAAAAAGCGGATAATTACGCTGATCTTGAAGAGGATCAGGGTGGATTACTGAGCATGTTGATCACGTTTGTCGTGTTGATCGCGATAACGGCACTGATTTGTACCATTATCTGGAAGGTGACGCATAAGGAGCCGAGGGCTGAACTTGGAAAGGTTCAGGTACCCTTGTCACAGACGAACGTTTCGGAGACGTTGGTATCTGAGGATGAACTGGCAAGGCAGGCAGCAGAGGCGGAAGTCGAGATTGAGCCGATCGACGGAGATGCCCACATGGCGTTTGAGGAAGTAGACGAGGAGGTTACCGCAAAGGATGCGGCGATCATCCGTACGCTCCCGAATAATGAAGGTATCGTGACGGTGGCTGGTCAGCTTCGCAACGGTCAGATACTGAAGCGCATTGGCATAAACAAGGAGACTGGCTGGTCCAAGGTTATGTTCAATGGTCAGGAGGGCTATATCGTTAGCTACATGCTGACGACAAACAAGGAATACAAGATGAAGGCTCCGGAAAATCCGGATAACCGCGTAGTGACTTCGGACGGATATATCATTCTTTTCAAGGATTGCGAAGACACTGTGACAACGCAGGAATTTGTAAACCTTCGTACGGAGCCCAGTACGGCGCAGGGGCATTCCAGCGTAAGCGCACAGCTGAAGGTTGGTCTTACCGCAAAACGTACGGGAATCAGCATCGATTCTGGTTGGTCCAGGGTAGAGTTTAACGGACTTGTGCTCTACGTGGCCACGGTGTATCTGAAAGTAGTGGAAGAATAAGGTTCAAGATTGATAAGTGCCATGAGGTTTTCCTCATGGCACTTTTTTGTGGCCGAAGCGTGGGTAAGGAAGGGAAAGAAGGAGCAAAATACCCACGTAAATGGAAAAAGTGAGGGTAAAAGCGTAGAAAAGTGATGCATATACCCGCGGAAGCTTCAAAACAAGTGTATAAACGGCATGGGTGTGGAAAAAATAGATGAAAGAAAGCTAGGTGGAAAGAATCGATGAAAGAATGTCGCATGGAAAGGGAGGAATAGAGTTAAAAGAGCAAGGACCAAAGTTGAAAGAGCAAAAAAAGCGTTTGAAAAAGCTAGGAATGGAGATGAAAGAGTAGAGAATGCAATTGAAAGAATTTGGAATGGAGCAGCGCGTGGGAGAGGCGAGCGTAAAGTTTAGGGAGCCGGTAGAGATTTTGGCGAGTGCGAGCGTCGTGGGTACAAAAGAGGGGCATGGGCCTTTGGGGGCGTTGTTTGATGAGGTTGGGCAGGGTGATTATTTTGGGGGTAAGACATGGGAGGAAGCGGAGAGCAATCTGCAGAAGGAGGCGTTGCGCATGGCGCTTGCGAAAGCAAATTTGAAACCGCAGGACGTGCGGTTTCTCTTCGCGGGGGATCTGCTGGGACAGTCAATCGCGAGTTCTTTTGGCGTCAGTGAATTTGGCATCCCGCACTTTGGATTGTACGGGGCATGCTCCACCTGCGGAGAGGCGCTTTCGTTAGGGGCGATGACAATTGCGGGAGGTTTTGCGGAGCGGGTTGCATGCGTAACCTCCAGCCATTTTGCAAGCGCGGAGAGGGAGTTTCGGTTTCCTTTGGAGTATGGGAACCAGAGGCCGCTGTCCGCGAGCTGGACCGTCACGGGAAGTGCTGCGTTCCTGTTGCGTCATGCAGACCGATGGGAGCATGGAAAGGCGGAGGACGGAGCAGACCGATGGGAGCATGGAAAGGCGGAGGACGGAGCTAACCGATGTGAGCAAGAAAAGGGGGAGGACGGAGCAGACCGATGGGAGCAAGAAAAGGCGGGAAATGTTGAAGCGAGGCGGATGCCCGGGAGAATGGAGAATGTTGGTGGATGTTTAGAAGCTGAGGGGAGGAGCTTGCGCGCGAGGGCAAGAATCCTTGGCATGACGGCGGGCCGAATCGTGGATTATGGGTTGAAGGATTCCATGAACATGGGGGCGTGCATGGCTCCGGCGGCAGCAGACACTCTGGTCCGGCATTTTAAGGATTGGGGGCGGAGCCTGGCGAATTATGATCACGTTATCACGGGAGACCTTGGAAGCATAGGAAGGACGGCATTTCTGGATTTGTTGGCGATGAAGGGAATCGATCTTGCGGAAAAGCATTTAGATTGCGGCATGCTGATCTATGATGCTGAACGGCAGGACGTGCATGCAGGCGGGAGCGGTTGCGGCTGCTGTGCCGTCACGCTGTCGGCCTGGATATTAAAGCAACTGGAGGAGGGATTTTGGAAGAGAGTGCTTTTTCTGCCGACTGGGGCACTGCTCTCCAAAACCAGTTTTAACGAGGGAAAGACGGTGCCCTGTATCTGCCACGCCATTGTTCTGGAGAGTTTGTAAAGTGGTAAAAAATTGCATTGGAAAGTCAACGTTTTCCCTTGTAAAAATGAACACAGACTGATAAAATAGGCTGTGGGAGCGTCGAGAAAGCAGTGAAAAAGTGACCTGTTTGGACAATGACGCGTGCCCGAGGGAGGCGATCTTTTTGAGGAAGATGGAATTTAAGATGGAACGGCCGGGGTTGGTCGAGGCGGGACAAAAGGTCACCGTGACGGAGGGCGTGCTTCCCAGTAATTATTATTATACGATCGATCCGTCGCTTGCCATGTCACCCAACATCCCTTTCCGCAATCGCTTGAAATCTAAGGAAGGGATTGTGGCGAACGTCGAGGAGAATCCCAGGGGATTCTACGTAACGGTTGAATTTGACGAGCCGGAAGTTAGCTAAATATGAATGCCAAGGAGATAAAACTATGAAGAAGATTTCAACGGAAAAAGCACCTGCAGCCATTGGCCCCTATTCTCAGGGAATCATTACGGGAAACCTGTTTTTTGCATCAGGGCAGATCCCCATCAATCCTGCGAATGGTCAGATTGAAGCGACTGACATTGTGGGACAGACGGAGCAGGTAATGAAGAATATCGGAGCTCTCTTGGAGGCAGCAGGCACAAACTATCAGAAGGTTGTCAAGACGAGCTGCTTCCTCGCTGACATGAATGATTTTGCCACCTTTAACGAGATTTACGCGAAATATTTCACGGAGAAGCCGGCAAGAAGCTGCGTGGCAGTAAAGACGCTTCCGAAGAACGTTCTCTGTGAGGTGGAAGTGATCGCGGAAATCTAAGACGCAGGAAATACGGCAGCGCCAGCGAGCGAGAACGCAGTATGGAACCCAAACGTTACGTCTGCGCATGAGGGTGAAACATGGCGAAAAAACGTTGCGTCTGCGCATGAGGGTGAAACATGGCGGAAAAACGCTGCGTCTGCGCATAATGAGTGATTAATTGCAGAGACTATGGGACAAAGGAGAGGAGAAGCCCAAACAGGCGTAGAAGAATCTCTCCGGCGTTGAAGGGAGATCTGCAATGGATTACGTAAAAGCATTTTTGATTGGTGGTTTGATCTGCGCGCTGGTGCAGCTTTTGATGGAGAAAACGAAGCTGTTGCCGGGAAGGATCATGGTGTTATTGGTGGTCAGCGGTACGGTGCTGAGCGCGATTGGATTGTATGAACCGATGCTGGAGTTTGCCGGCGCCGGGGTCAGCGTGCCGCTTCTTGGATTTGGGCACGTGTTGATGAATGGCGTTCGCGAGGCGATGGCGGAGGAGGGCCCCCTTGGGCTGTTTGTGGGAGGTCTTCGGGCAGGAGCCGTTGGGACTTCTGCGGCATTGATTTTTGGATATCTTGCGAGTCTTGTTTTTCGCTCCAAGATGAAGAAATAGACGTAAGTTTGAACAGAAGATGCGGGTAACGGGAAATGTTGATAGTTTGGTTGACTTTATCAGGTCTTATTATATGGACGGAGATTATATATCACGTCAGCGGGTTTGGGTGGAAACCCGGAAATTTACTCTTTACGATATGCGTAGCAATGACATGGGCAGCAGTGGAAACGATGATCGTCATGATCGCGAAGCGCAAGGCGAAGAAGGTGTTTTTCCTAATATTTGTCTGGTGGTCCATCTTATGGACGGCAGCGCAGATCACGTATCTGCACATCTTTAAGCAAACATTGCTTTGGGAGGCTGTTTTCCGCGGCGGACAGGATGCACTGACAAACTATTGGAGGGAAGCACTCACGGGAATCTTCCAGGTTTCTCCGTTCTTACTGCTCATCATTGCGCCCGGCGTCGTGATTGGCGTGATGCTTCGCAAAAAGAAGCTGAAGCTCCCTAAGATGAATTCCCTGAAATTTATGAGATGTCTTGTGGCTTTTGTGGTTTGTCTTTTTGCCTGCATCATCAACATGGCGGTTGGCAAGGCGAAGGAAGCCAATTATTACGAGGATTACAAGGACTTTATCGAGCCGCTGTACGTGGCGGAGGACTTGGGCGTGCATCCCTTATTGCAGCGGGATACGGCACTGTCCGTCGGACGGCTTTTTGAAAATCTTGGATTCCAGGGTAAGAAGAATCCGGGACAGGGACCAAGTGGGCAACTCAGCCAGGCAGGCGTGCCTTCCCCGACACCAGGCGTAAAGGTGACGATACCGCAGCAGACGGCAAATCCCGGAACGGAAGACGGGCAACAAGGCGATGGCGAGGGAAACGTGGAGAATACGCCGGAGCCGGAGGTATTCATTCCGAGTCCGCACGTATTTGCACTGGATCAGGAAGCCCTCCTTTCCATGGCGGACAATAAAAAGCAATCCTGGCTTGCAGAGTATATTTTGAATGAGCATCCCACGATGACAAACGCGTACACGGGACTCTTTGAGGGCTATAACGTGATTTTCCTGACGGCGGAAGGTTTTTCCACCTATGCCGTGAGGGAGGATATCACTCCGACGCTGTATCACTTGATCCACACGGGTTTTGTGTTCAACAACTATTACGTGCCGCTGTGGCAGACCAGTACGAGTGACGGTGAGTACGTGAATAACACGGGTCTGATCCCGGACGGGCAGTTTAGCATGAGAAAGAGCGCGGATAACGTCATGCCGTACGTGCTTGCGGGGTTCTATAATCGCTCGGGAATCCAGAGCAGGGCGTATCATAACAACACGCTGTCCTATTATGACAGACACAGAACGCATCCAAACCTCGGGTATCTCTTTAAGGCCTGCAATCTGGGCGATCTGGATGAGAAGCAGTATGGGCAGTACGTGTTCCAGATGGAGGGCGCGAAGCGTTGGCCGGCATCGGATTACGAGATGATGGTCAGCACGATGCCGGAATACGTAAATGACGAGAGATTCTTTGTTTATTACATGACGGTATCTGGCCACATGAATTATAATTTCAGGGGCAATTCCATGTCTGCAAAGAACAAGGATGCAGTGAAGGATCTTCCGCTCTCAGAGAACGGACAGGCCTACATTGCCTGCCACGTGGAGCTCGACAAGGCACTGGAGTACATGCTGCAACAGCTCAAGGAAGCCGGACAGCTGGAAAAGACGCTGATCGTCATGAGCGCGGATCATTATCCTTACGCCATGACGACGGAAGAGTATGAGGAGCTGGCAGGAAAGAGCCTGGCTTATGGCAAGGACGTGTTCCGCAACAGTCTGATCATGTGGAACGTGGCATTTGAGGAGAATCCGATCGTGATCGATAAGCCTTGTTGTTCCGTGGACCTTCTGCCGACGATCCTGAACCTGCTTGGCATGGAGTATGATTCCAGAATGTATGCCGGAAAGGATATCTTCTCGGATCATGAGGGAATGGTCATCTTTAACGACAGAAGCTTTGTGACGGACGGCGTGATCTACAACCGTAAGACGAAAGAGACGATCTGGCTCAAGGACGAGCAGGGCAACTATATCGTGCCTGAGGATCAACAGGAAGCGTATCTGAAAGAGAAACAGCAGGACGTAAAGGACCGCTACCAGTTCAGCGCGTATATCCTGGAGGAGAATTACTATGCGGACGTAGAAGCCGCAAGGATATCGGAATAAAGGAAGACATAGAAAAACCGGTCTGGGAAAGACCGGTTTTTTGTTACAGGATTTCGAACTGGATGCCTTTCATTGCAAGGTATTTGCTGATCTGGCGGTCCCAGACCACGTCCGCTGTCTTGTCCATGACGAAGGTCTGATAGGAGGAGCCGGTGGTAAGGATTGCCTTGCCGCCATCATACTTGATGGTGAGGACCAGGGATTTGAGTGACGAGGCTTTGGAGGCAAGCTTTTCCTTTTCGAGCATGGCCTTTACCTTGTCGGGTTTCAGCTGCATTACAAACTTTAGATTTAGGGGCGTGCGCTTCCCTTTGATGAGGTCGAAGCACAGGCCCTTCATTTCGCTCCAAGGCTGATATTCATAGGGCAGGAGCTCAGGCGTTCGTTCGGCGATGGGATAGAAGTCGACGTTGACGTGACCGTCGATCGAAAGAGTGATCGCGGTCGAGATGGTTGCCTCTTCAAGAAGAAAAATGTCAAAGGCATCGCCGGTCAGTAGTTCGTTCATAAATTGTTTCATTGAAGTGATCTGCAGGGCTATCATGGAAATCTCCCATCCATATGCTTGATTTTACCGTGAGACAAGATCGTGCATGCGTCGTTAAGAGGGACTGACGTACGGTAGGCATCTTTTCAAAAAGGAGCGTTAGGTTTGAAGCGCAAACCAGTAATTTCTTTACGGTCAGGCTTTGCCGTCTTCCTGCAGGGATGCAAGATGTTCCATCAGGAGTATGGCGTAAGACTTTGTCGAGTGGGAGAGGAAGAACTTCTTCCCGTCTGACATGGTTGCAGACGCGAAACCCAGCTTTTTGATATGATTGCAGTTTAGGATAAAACGATTTGTGGGCGGAACGAAGCAGTCATGATTGGCAACCCACTGGGAAAATAGATTCAGAAGGTCCGTGCGCAGAGGCTTTGTGCGGCCATTTGTCAGCGTGACCAACACAACGCGGCCTTTTGCCACGGCGTAGAGAATCTCATCCTCCGTCACGTAGATCGTGCCTTCCTCGTCGCGGAGTTCCAAGACGGAAGGCGCGGAATCCTTGATGGCCAAGGCCTGATCGATGCTTTCCGACAGTTCGGAGACCTTGATGGCCTTATCAAGAAAGAAGACGTTTTCAGGAAAACTCTGTTCGCGGTAATTGATCTTGGAAGAGCAGAGTACGATTGGGGCGGTGCTGCCTTTTTTTCTAAGGCCGTCCACAACGTCGTTCACGCTCACGCCGGGTGTCATGCAGACGTCGACGTAAAATACGTCATACATCAGCGCGTTCGCCAAAAGCGCATCCACGTTTCCGTAGGAATCCACGTAGAGCACGCCCGTCGTCGCAGCGCGCTTGTCAGACTCACGCTTTAACAGCCGCTCCATTTGTTTCCGGTCTGCACCATTGTCATCACATATTGCCACGTGCATCTTTGCTTTCTCCTTTGTGATTTAAGGCTATGGGATTGTGTCAGTAGACTCGTCCCCGTGACACAAATTTGCGACCGGGCGTTATTTCGCTACAAAATACCAGATCGCACCGGCCGCAACGATCTGAAGGATCAGGATCGCGGGCATGCCGTACTTGAAATACCAGTGCTTAGTCTTGTGGCGGAAAACCTGCATGCCGGCGATCGCACCGATGCTGCCGCCAAGGATGGCGGGCAGGAATAATGTCTTTTCGGGAATGCGCCAGGCACCGGACTTGGCCTTTTTCTTATCTGCGCCCATTAAGATAAAACCGATCAGATTCATGATCAGAAGATAAGCGATTAAAATGATGATCACGTACTGTTTCATAAAAACCTCCATGCGTCCGACTCATTAAATTCATTATGCGGCAAATCCATAAAAATATCAAGAGAGAAGAATGTTTTGGATCGCAGGCAAGGCTGTGACATGGACGCGTCTGCTGACACATTTTTAGAATAATAAACGCCGTAGGCACTTGGCCTGCGGCGTTTTTGCGTATATGGTAACGTGATTCAAGCGTGTCAGCTGACACGTTCCCGTGAGCCAAAATCGGACTAGTCTGCGATCCCGAAGGGGATGAGAGCCGAGTCATGGGGCACGTAATGCATATTACATGTCGAGAAGGTCGATGCCCTGCTCCTGGAGCTTCATGGCGCGAACCTTGCAGGAGAGGCCGAAGAGGTTGATGAAGCCTTCAGCGTCATGATGATCATAGAGGTCACCGGTGGTGAAGGATGCGATCTTCTCGTTGTACAGGGTGTAAGGAGAAGTCGTGCCGGCCTTGATGATGTTGCCCTTGTAGAGCTTGAACTTTACTTCGCCGGTTACGTGCTTCTGGGTCTCTTCAATGAATGCCTGCTCAGCCTGGCGAAGGGGAGTGAACCACTTTCCTTCGTAAACAAGGCTTGCGAAGCGACTGCCCATTTCCTTCTTCATTGCGTAGGTGTCGCGGTCAAGGATGAGCTCCTCAAGCTGCTGATGTGCCTCCATGAGGATCGTTCCTCCGGGAGTCTCATAAACGCCGCGGCTCTTCATGCCGACAACGCGGTTCTCAACGATGTCGATGATGCCGATGCCGTGCTTGCCGCCGAGCTCGTTGAGCTTGTGGATGATGTCGGAAACCTTCATCTTCTGGCCGTTTACGGAAGTGGGAATGCCCTTTTCAAAGGTCATGGTCACGTACTCGCCCTGATCGGGAGCCTTCTCAGGAGTCGTGCCAAGAACCAGCAGGTGATCATAGTTGGGCTCGTTAGCGGGATCCTCCAGCTCAAGACCCTCATGGCTGATGTGCCAGATGTTGCGGTCGCGGCTGTAGGAGGAGTCTGCGGAGAAGGGCAGGTTGATGCCGTGCGCCTTACAGTACTCGATCTCGGATTCACGGGAATCCATGGTCCACTTGTCATTACGCCATGCAGCGATAATCTTAATGTCGGGAGCAAGAGCCTTGATGCCAAGCTCGAAACGGATCTGATCGTTACCCTTACCGGTAGCGCCGTGGCAGATTGCGGTAGCACCTTCCTTGCGGGCGATTTCAACAAGCTTCTTTGCGATCAGGGGACGAGCCATGGAGGTACCAAGCAGGTACTTGTTCTCATAGATGGCATTTGCCTGAACGCAGGGAACGATATACTCGTCGCAGAACTCGTCAACCACGTTCTCAATATACAGCTTGGAAGCGCCGCAGAACTTTGCTCTCTCTTCCAGACCGTCTAGCTCCTCTGCCTGTCCGCAGTCAACGCAGACGCAGATCACTTCGTAGTCAAAATTCTCCTTGAGCCAAGGAATGATGGCGGTGGTGTCAAGTCCGCCGGAATAAGCAAGAATGACTTTTTCTTTCATGATGAAACCTCCTTATGGGTACATAATTATCAAACTTGAATCCACTATACAACAGGTTTGCTGGAAAAGCAAGAATAATATTAACAAAAAATGCAGATTCTTCTGATAAATATTCAATAAATATGCTGATTAAGTGAATATAATATGCATATAATGTATATTTATGCATTTCGCTGTGGGGTATGGGCAGAGGAATGCTTTTTAAGAAATCGGGGCTTGGCGAGGTCGCCAAACTTGAAAAATTGGGGTTTGTCGAGGTGATTACTGATGCATGGAGTATTTTGTTGCATCTTCGGAGAACGCGGGGCCTAAAATGCAACGTGACTAGAGTGAAGATGGATACGTGTTGTCTTTCTCCGATTGAGTAAAACAAAAAAAGCAACAAACGTGAAGTAGCATTAAGCGTATGGAAAGTAAATAGACTTGTAAGAAGCTTAGGTAGTGTAAACTCCGTGACAGGTTATCCAAAATTGCGAAGAAAACATGGGATAACATAGAAATTACGGGCAAAAATGCAAAAGAAGCAATTTGACCCGTAGGAAGTTGGAAAGGACTACGGGCAAAAAAGCAAAAGAAGCAAAATGGCCCGTAGGAAGCTGGAAAAGACTACGGGCAAAAAAGCAAAAGAAGCAAAATGGCCCGTAGGAAGTTGGAAAAGACTACGGGCAAAAAAGCAAAAGAAGCAAAATGACCCGTAGGAAGCTGGAAAAGACTACGGGCAAAAAAGCAAAAGAAGCAAAATGGCCCGTAGGAAAATGAAAATGTCTACGGGTAGAATGACAAAAAGCTAAGTTTGACCCGTAAATTGAAGAAATGAGATTCATCTGTCGAGACAAAAAAGCTCAGCAACTTCCAGTTTGTCAGGGAAAAGAATTCGACAGCTTCCGGTTTGTCTACGCGGTGTCCATCCGCCAAATGCTTTGCATTCGTCGGATGTCGCGCTGTCGCGCTATGCAACCAGTCCGAAATGGGTCTGTTTGTGAGCAAGCTCCCAGCAGACCATTCCGTCCTGTTTGCGCACCGCTTGTAGAAACGCGCAACTTCCAGTTTGTCGAAATGAAGGGGGGGAGATTCAAGGAAGCCATGTCAATTGTGATTGTTGATTTCTGTCTTGTTGTTCAAATGAGCTTTTGGCAAAGTGGATGAATTTGAATATACCTTGATAAATCTTGACATAGGCATGGAAATAATAGTATGTTGAAATTAGTAGTGGAAATTATGGCGTCAAGCGGAGAGGCGAGTGAGAGGAACGAGGTGGCTAGTGGAGAGGCGAGTGAGAGGACCGAGGTGGCTAGTGGAGAGAGTGAGAGGGCCGAGGTGGCTAAAGGAACGGCGAGTGAGGGACTGGGACGTCAAGAGGAACGGAGAGAGAATTAGAGGCAGTAACGTTTAGAAAATAGAAAAGCAGAATTCAACGCGTTGGGGCGAGGAGGAAGATGGATGAAGATTTTGAGCGGAGATCAGTGGGGAGCTGTTGTGAGATGGAATGGGAGACACTATATCCGGTGCCGCATGGGGATGGAAGAGTATCCGGTATTCCAGAGGATCACGGATGAGGAGGCAAAGGCCATTCTGGCGGGGGAAATGACGAGGGGGGACGTTCTGAAGACTTATCGCAGCGTTTTCCCGACTTCGCGTGAGGATGCGAAGAAAAAGCTTTTTCGGGATTATTTTGAATATGACAGAAATCTGAACGAAGAGGAGATTAAGGAGGCGCTCCGTTTATTGAGGAAGGCACCTGCATTTGAGACGGAGTTTTATATGGTGCTTGCGGGAGAAAAACGCATTGAAGACGGCATCGTGGAGGTCGACGGAATGACCGCTTTGGATTATAAGCGGAGGCTTGGACTTGGTACGGAGGACACGTATGCATATCTGATCAAGAGGCTGGAAAATGGGAAAGTGACCGTACAGGGAACGATTAATGATAAGAACGCAAAGGATCCGGAGACCTGGAAGAAGGATTTTTTGAAGATTGCAGGGGGGACTGCGTTACTGACGATAAGCGTAGTGGCGACGGGAATTGCGGTGACCAGAATGGTCAAAAATGGAAAAGCAAGAGTTTTTTGGGACAATTTGAAAATGTGATCACGTAAAAAGCGGAATGAAAAACATGAAACGAAACCAGGGTAACGCTGAATGGAATAAAAGACATGAAATGAAACTAGGATAACGCTGAATGGAATCACGTGAATTGATGATTTCAAGCGAGAAAACTGGTGGGCAAGGGATGCTCACCAGTTTTTTATGTTTTTTGTAAAAATGATTTACTATTTACTAAAAATGTGGTATGCTATATAAGGTATATTGGCATTTTTGTGGACTTCCATAAATTACACTAGTTTTTTTGGACGCCCGAAAGCGTCTTTTGGAGGGATGGGGAAATGAAGAACAAGAAACGTTACGCATCATTGATCATGTTGTTGGCACTGACGGTGAGCCTTGGAAGCTGCGGCGGATGTGCAGGCTGCGGAAAGGAAACCGGAGGAGAGCCTACCAGTCAGGTTGAGGCGACGGCATCACCGGGAGGCGGACCGGCGAGCAGCGAAGTGGCAAGCGCCACGCCGACGGAAAAGCCGGCAGCAACGCCGGAGCCGACGCCAGAGCCCACGGCGACGCCGGAACCCGTGATCGACTTTGTCGATCTTGAATCACCAACGCTGGAAGAACTTCAAGCGGC
>JAILLF010000040.1 GCA_024693365.1 Acetatifactor sp.
TATAGCAAATCCCTCATCATCAAGAAATAGTTCATCCGCATTGATATCATAGGGAAGATGCTCATCCGGATCAAGAATGATATCCCCCTCTGATCCTCTGAACACAAATGCAGCTCCCATATTTACAGCCTTGATATTTCTGACGTAAGAAGCCAATTTTTCTCTCACTTCATCGGCCTTATAAAAAAGAATAAGTTCTGCATGTCTTACCTGCTCAGCAAGAAGAGAGCGCATATTGTCGGAATACAGTTTGAACGTAGATGCATCAAATACGGCTATTTCCATGATATCATCCCAGTACCACGGAAACTCTAGATTCTTTCTGTCCCACATACCGTTAAATTCCACGATGATCCGTTCCGGTCCGTGTTTTTTCTCTAATGCTGCGATCGTGTTTTCATTAAAACCTTCCTCATCCTCTATGATTTCCAAAACAGCATTTGCTTCTGCCAGTTCCTCGTAATCATATTCAAGGTCACCCTCTTCGCATAACAAGATCAGAGTCTTCCCGGAAATCCGGAAAGCCTCTCTGCCTATCAATTCTTTTATGAAAGTTGTTTTGCCTGCTTCGAGGAACCCATTTACAAAATATACGGTTCCCACAGCTCTCACCCTGCTTTCTCTATACAATCATACAAAAGCTTTACGATCTCGGATTTTTCATATCCTTTTCCTATGAAGACAACCTGATTGCATCTGTCTCCGTATGTTTCATCCCAGTCATCCTTGATATCAGGGAAATCACTTACTACTTTATCAAGTTCTTCTTTTGGCCATGCTGATATCCACTCGGAAAGCTCCGTTATGGACGCGTTTCTTCCTGCCTGTTCAAATAACTGTTCTTTTGTTTGCCGCTTATGATCGCGTTAATCGCCCTCTGCGCCTCCATTTGACGCTCAAGGACAGAATACCTGTTGTCCGTTTTGTAAGGCCTCTCCTTGGGCCTTATAAAGGTTGCCTCGATGAAATGTCCGAGGATGACCTCAAGGTGCCTGCCGTTCTTCTCGTACATTGCGAGAAAGAAAAACGGCATCATGACGACCATCATGCAGATGGCCGCCGTGCTTACGCCGCAAAACTGCTTGACCAAGAAGAAAAACGGCACTCCGATGAGCGCCGCCAGGCCAAAGCAGACAAGCTGCCGTTTCGTCAGGTTAAACATCACCTTGCTCTTCACCTTCGTTAAGTCTCGAGGCACCGATACGTATGATGCTGCCATTTCTAATTCCTTTCCGATTTAGGGAACTTTCGGGTTGATTTCCTCCGCGTCCGTTCCCCAGTTTAGTGGGCGTGAAGGATTGACTTGGCCACCGAACCCGTCTTAAACAAAGTAAACACCAAAAGGACCGTGTAGCCCATGACTCCCCAAAGGGAAGCGATGATGTCCGAAGTGAACGACACCGTCTGGATCAGCACCGCGTAGATGCCGACGCACACCATGATCAGGAACCCCTGAAAGCCAAGCGCGAACAGCGACCTAAGATAGTTCTGTCCCATCATGCTCTGCTCCCTGTTTCCAAAGGTCGCAAAGGGGATCGGCGCCAGGCTGACCATCAGGTAGATCTCGATCATTCTCGCGTACACGATGACGAAAATGAGCACCGAAAGCACGTAGATCAAAAACTGCACGATAAAAGACTGCAGGAAGATCGCAAAGAGCGATCCCGTCTGCGTCGCCTCCAGGGTCGCCTGAATCGTGCGAAGCGCGCTAGCGTCGATCGCCGTGCTTCCCGCAATGATGCCGCCTGACCTTGACACCACGTGCTGCGCCACGTCAAACACCGCCATGGTAATGTTCATCGTGTTTGAAACAATGTATACCGCCACGAAGGTCTTAAAGGTCCACTTAAAAAAGATCCAGGATTCAAAGTTTGCCAGGTTGTTGTGACTGATGACCAGCTGGATCAGCTCATAACAGGCAATGAAAGTCAGGATCATGCCTGCGATCGGCATGATCACGTTCTCCGAGATGTTCCGGATCATGTTGTAAATCGCGGGCGAGAAGTTGGCAGGCGTCCTGCCAACCTCCGTCGCAATCTGCCCCACCTGACGGTTCACCGAATCGAAGGTGTTGCTCACGTTGTTCATGATGCCGTTGATAAGCACTCCCCGCAGCCACTCGTCAATGATGTCTCCTATGCTGCTCATGCTGCCTCCCGCTTCTTCTTACCGTTCAGGGCAGGGAGGACCAGGCGGAATGTCCGCCTGACCTCTCTGCGCCCGCCTTCCTCGCTTCCGGGGCCGATCAAAACAGACCCGCAAGCATGGGCACAAGGGTGATGCCGATCAGGGCCACGCCGCCGCCCGCCATGAGCTGCTTCATGCCCTGGGACTTTGCGCCGGGGTTATCGTTGCCGTAACCCTCCATCAGGTTGATCACGCCCCAAATGCCAAGACCTGCACCAAGTGCGATTACGAGAGTCTGAAGTACGCCTACTGCGCTGTTGAAAAATGCCATGTTAAATTCCTCCGTTTTTTGAATATTGTTTGGTTGTTTGTTCCTTGCGGGGCTTGTGTTCCCAAAGCGTCGGCCAAACACTTCGGTGAATGTCCCCGCGGCTTCCTTATGCAGTTGTCGTTTCCGGAATCCGTCGACTGATTCTCGGACGTGCGCGCACATTTGCCCAATTTCGGGCATGAAAAAAGCCCGTCTCCTTAGAGATGGGCAATATAAAAAGCCCTCTGGCATTATGCCAAAGAGCTTCTTATAAACGGGCGACGGGAATTGAACCCGCATTCTGAGACCACGGTCACTACTTTTCCAATGCAGCAGTTCCTGCCTGGCAGGCTCGTATTCTCTGCAATTGAGTTACGCCCGTAAAACTACTTCTTTTTATTACTTATTCCTAGAAAGGGCATTTATGCGTTCAGTGATTATTCTATCCCACTCAATCGCATCAGGGAGCTTAAACCCTTCCGGAAGAACTCCTTCTTTCGTTCTGCTTGTTGCTATGTACTCACATAATGATTTATCCATGATTTGCCTCCAAAGAAAACCGAACTGCACTACTGTCCCAGTTGGAAAAGCACCTGGTGGTGAACCTTCGCATTCCCCTTGCTAATGTGTTCCACATCTTCCGCACCGCCGATAGCAAGCGCCGGAACAAAAAAGAAAATGTCGTCCGCTCC